>JAGVUA010000106.1 GCA_019136545.1 Betaproteobacteria bacterium | reverse complement strand
GCTCGCCGGCTTTCCCGACCGCCAGGCCGAATGCCGCGCGGCGGCGGCGTGGGCGGCGGGGCGGCTGGCGGCGAATCCGCAGGCGAAGCTCGGCATCGTCGTGCCGCAGCTCGCCGCCGTGCGCGCGTGGCTGGCGACGGCGCTCGACGATGCGCTGCATCCCGAGGCGCTGGCGCCGCAAAATGCCGAGATGCCGCGCCGCTACAACTTCTCGCTCGGCACGGCGCTCGCCGGGCAGCCGATCGCGGCGGCGGCGCTGCGCCTGCTGGCCATGGCGGCGCAGCCTCGGCGTATCGCCGCGGCTGACTTTGGCGCGCTGCTCTGCGGGCCGTACTGGTCGGCGTTCGAGAGCGAGGCCGACGGCCGCGCCCGGCTCGATGCGCGGCTGCGCGAGCGCATGCCGCCGGAACTCAATCTCCCCAGCGTGCTGCGCGTGGCGCGGCGCGCGCGCGACTGCGGCCTGCGCATCGGCCGCTGTGTCGGTCACCTGGAAGCGCTGCAGAAAGTCGACAGTGCGGCGCGCCGGCCATCGCAGTGGGCGATGGCATTGATCGAACTGCTCGACGCCGCCGGCTGGCCCGGCGAGCGCGGCCTGTCCAGCCACGAGTGGCAGGCGAAGGAGGCCTTGCTCGATACGCTGGCCGGGCTCGACGCGCTCGACGTTGTCACAGGCAAGATCGGCCTTGCCGAGGCCGTGCGGCTGGCGGCGCGCCAGTGCCGCGAGCGCGTCTTCCAGCCCGAGACCGAGGGCACGCCGGCCGTCGAGGTGCTCGGGCCGCTCGAGGCGGCGGGCGCCGAATTCGACGCGCTCTGGGTGCTGGGCATGAACGACGACGTCTGGCCGCCGGCGCCGCGGCCGAATCCGCTGCTGCCGGCCGAGGCGCAGCGCCGCGCGCGCTCGACGCACGCTTCGGCCGAAGTGGAGCTGGAATTCGCGCAGGCCGTGCAGAAACGCTTGCTGCACAGCGCGCCCGAGGCGGTGTTCTCGTACGCGCGCGCCGAGGGCGACCGGCCGCTGCGGCCGAGCCCGCTGCTGGCCATGCTGCCGGCGGCGGAGGCCCTGCCCGCACCGATGCCGACGCTGGCCGGTTCGCTGATTAGTAGCGGCCGCATCGAGGCGCTCGACGATCACCAGGCGCCGCCGGTGGTGCCTGGCACGCGCGTCGAGGGCGGCACCGGCCTGCTGCGCGCGCAGGCGCTGTGCCCGGCCTGGGCGTTCCACCAGTACCGGCTGGGCGCGCGGGCGCTGGCCGAGCCGGTGGAAGGGCTGGCCGCGGCCGAGCGCGGCACGCTGCTGCACCGGGCGATGGAACACCTGTGGCGCGGCCGCGATGCGCAGGCCATGCAGGCGCTCGGCGAGGCGGGCCGGCGCGAGGCGGCGCACGACGCGGCCGCCGCCGCCATCGAACAGTTCGCCGAACGGCGCGAGGCGCCGCTGCCGCCGCGTTACGCGGCGCTGGAACGCGAGCATCTGGCCGGCCTGCTCGTCGAGTGGCTGGCGGTGGAGCTGCGGCGGCCGCAGCCCTTTGCCGTGATCGCCCGCGAGGAACATCGGCAGGTCGACATCGACGGGCTGGTCATCAAGGTCACCTTGGACCGCCTGGACCAATGCGCCGATGGCAGCCGGCTGCTGATCGACTACAAGACCGGCAGCCAGCTCAAGGTCTCGGCGTGGGACGGCGCGCGCATCGCCGAGCCGCAGCTGCCCGTCTATGCGGCCTGGGCATTGGATGGGACGCTGGATGGGCCACCCGCTGCCGTCGCCTTCGCCAGGCTGCGGCCGGGCGAGTGCGGCTTCGTCGGCATCGGCGCCGAAGCGCTGGCCGACGGCATCAAGGCGGTCGAGGACTGGCCGGCGACGCTGGCGCATTGGCGCGCGGCGATCGCCGCCATCGCGGGCGAGATCCGCGCCGGCGAGGCGGGCGTGCGCGTCGCCGACGAAAAGGACTTGCGCTATTGCGAGGTGCTGCCGCTGCTGCGCCTGCCCGAGCGCGAGGAACAGTTGCGATGAACGACCAGGCGATGAACAACGACGTCCTGCTGCGTGAAGACGACGCCAGCCGCCGGCGCGCGCTCGCGGCCGACGCGTGCATCGTCGAGGCGCCGGCCGGCGCCGGCAAGACGGAACTGCTGGCGCAGCGCGTCCTCAAGCTGCTGGCCGAGGTCGAGGCGCCGGAGGAGATCGTCGCGCTCACCTTCACCAACAAGGCGGCAGCCGAGATGCGCCATCGCGTCATGGACACGCTGGCGGCCGCGGCGGCGGGCCGGGCGCCGGAGCAGCCGCACCAACAGGCGAGTTACGCGCTGGCGCAGGCGGCGCTGGCGGCGTCCGCGCGGCGCGGCTGGGGCTTGCTCGAACATCCGGGGCGCCTGCGCATCACCACCATCGACGCGCTCTGCGCCAGCCTGGCGCGGCAGATGCCGGTGCTGTCGCGCTTCGGCGCCGAGCCGCGGCTGGCCGAGGACGCCGGCCGCCATCACGAGGAGGCGGCGCGCCGCGCGCTGGCGTGGCTGGAGGAAGAGGGCGAGCATGCGCAGGCGGTCGAGCGCGCGCTCGGCCACCTCGACAACGATGCGCTGCGCCTCGCCGAACTGCTCGCCGCCATGCTGGCGAAGCGCGACCAGTGGCTGCGCCACGCCGTGCAAAGTCAGCCGTGGCAGGACGCCGAGCTCGCCCTCGGCGCGCTGGTCAAGGCCGATCTCGAGCGGGTGGGCAAGGCCTTGCCGCCGGCGACGCAGGCGGCGCTGATGCCGATCGCGCGCTACGCGGCGGGCAACCTGGCGGACGACCACGCGCTGGCCGTGCTGCGCGACTGGCAGCAACCGCTGCGCGCCGAGGCCGAGGAACTGCCGCTCTGGCGCGGGCTGGCGGCGCTGCTGCTGACCGGCCAGGACACGCCGCGCAAGAAGCTCGACAAGCGCGATGGCTTTCCCGCCGGCGCGGCGAACGACTTCAAGCAGACGCTGCTCGACTGCATCGCCGGCCTGCCGGACGAGGCCTTCGCTGCCCTCGCGCAGGTGCGCCAGCTGCCCGATCCGCATTACACGCAGGAGGAGTGGGCGACCATCGAGGCGCTCGCCGGCCTGCTGCGGCTGGCGGCGGCGGAACTGTGGAACGTCTTCAACGAATCCGGCGAAGCGGATTTCGTCGAAGTGGCACTGCGCGCGCGTCAGGCGCTCGGCGACGAGGCGCAGCCGACCGACCTGGCGCTGGCGCTCGACTACCGCATCCGCCACCTGCTGGTGGACGAGTTCCAGGACACCAGCCCGACGCAGGTCGAACTGCTGGCGCGGCTGACGGCGGGCTGGCTGCCGGGCGACGGCCGCACGCTGTTCCTGGTCGGCGATCCGATGCAGTCGATCTACCGTTTCCGCAAGGCCGACGTCGGCCTGTTCCTGGCCGTGAAGGCGCGCGGGCTGGGCATGCTGCCGGTCGAGCCGCTGCGCCTCTACCGCAACAACCGCTCCCGGCGGCCGGTGGTCGACTGGGTGAATGCCACCTTCGCGCAGGTCTTCGCCGCCGCGGACGACATTCCGTCCGGCGCGATCGGCTACCGAAAGTCGGTGGCAACGAAAGAGGAAGGTGGCGATAGCGGCGTAACGCCGCATGCCGTGGTCGTCGACGCGGGCGGCGACGCCGATCTGGCGGAGGCGCGCGAAATCCTCGCCGTCATCGATGCCGAGCGCGCCGCCGATCCCGGCCGGCAGATCGCCGTGCTGGCGCGCGCGCGCGGCCACCTGTCGGCGCTGGTGCGCGAGATCCGCCGCCACCGGCCGGACCTGCGCTTCACGGCCGTCGAGATGGAACGCCTCGATGCGCGCCAGCCGGTGCAGGACCTGCTGGCGCTGACGCGCGCGCTGCTGCACCGGGGCGACCGCGTCAGCTGGCTGGCGATCCTGCGCGCCCCCTGGTGCGGCTTGACGCTGGCCGACTTGCACGCGATCGCCGGCGACGACCACGTGTCCACGGTTTGGCGGCTGATCAACGACGCGGCGCGCGTCGCGACGCTGTCGCCGGACGGCGGGGCGCGCCTGGCGCACTTCGTCGAGGTCGTGGCGCAGGCGCTGCGCCATCAGGGGCGGTCGAGCGTGCGCCGCTGGGTCGAAGGCACGTGGACGCTGCTCGGCGGCCCGGCCTGCTTGGCCGGCGCCACCGACTTCGCCGATGCGGGCGCCTTTTTCGATCGGCTCGACCAGCTCGAAGCCGGCGGCCGGCTGACCCTGGCGCAGCTGACCCAGGAAGCCGGCGAGCTGTTCGCCGCGCCCGATGCGCTGGCCGACGGCAGGCTGCAGTTCATGACGCTGCACAAGGCCAAGGGGCTGGAGTTCGACACCGTGATCCTGCCGGGACTGAACCGCAAGACCGGTGGCAACGACATGCCGCTGATGCGTTGGGAAGAGGTGATCGTCGACGGCCGCGAGCATCTGCTGGTGGCGCCGATGAAGCGGCGGCGCCGGAATGGCGAGAGTTTGCAGACACCCTATGACTGGCTGGGCCGGCTGGAGCGGCGGCGCGAGGCGAACGAGGCGGCGCGCGTGCTCTACGTCGGCGCCACGCGCGCGATCCGCCGGCTGCACTGGGTGGCGGCGGTCGAGCTGAACGCGAAGGGCGAGGCGAAGCCGCAGGCCGGCAGCCTGCTCGAACTGCTGTGGCCAGCGGTGCGCGGCGAGTTCGACGCCGCATCCGTCGTGGCGGCGGATGCCGATGCGGCGAACGGCGGCTTCGATTTCGCGCCGAAGCTGCGGCGGCTGGCGGAACCGGTCGCCGTGCCGCTGCCGGTCGTTGCGGCACCGCCACCCATCGAGGCAGCCGGCGGCGGCGAGGAGATCGGCGAGCCGCTCGATGCGCTGGTCGGCACGCTGGTGCATGCCTACCTGGAAATGATTGCGCGGGAAGGGCTGGATGCCTGGCCGGCGGAACGCGTGGCCGCGCTGCGCGCGAGCATGGAAGTCTGGCTGATGCAGCAGGGCCGCGGCGACCGCGAGTCGGCGCAGGGCGCCGAGCGCGCCGGCGCGATCCTGGCGACGACGCTGGCCAGCGAAGACGGGCGCTGGGTGCTGAGCGCTCGCGAGCAAGCGGCGTCGGAACTGGCGCTGGTGAAAGTCAGCCGTGGCGACACGCCGATTCCAAGCACCAGCATCGTCGATCGCACTTTCGTCGAGGACGGCGTGCGCTGGATCATCGACTACAAGACGGCGACGCCCGCCGGCGATCTCGTTGCGCACGCCGAACACTACCGCGAGCAGCTGGCGCGCTACGCCGACCTGTTCGCGGACGAAGGACTGCCGGTCCGCGCCGGCATTTTCTACGCGGCGCTCGGGCGACTGGTGCAATATTCGGGAAATCTCTGAGGATCCATCATGTCCGTCACGCTGGAAGGAAAGCTCGTCGTTGCCCTGTCCTCGCGCGCCCTGTTCGACTTCGAGGAAGAGAATCGCGTGTTCGTCGATCGCGACGACTCCGCCTACATGGCCGTGCAGTTGGACCGGATGGAGCAGGCGGCGCAGCCGGGCGCCGCCTTCCCCTTGGTCAAGAAGCTGCTCGCGTTCAACGCCGAAGGCCTGCGTCGCGTCGAAGTGGTGATTCTCTCGCGCAACGACCCGGTGTCGGGGCTGCGCGTGTTCCGCTCGGCCGAGGCGGCCGGGCTGCCGGTGGAGCGCGGCGTGTTCACGCGCGGCCGGCCGCCCTATCACTATCTGAATCCGCTCGGCGCCCATCTTTTCCTGTCGGCCGACGACGGCGACGTGCGCGCCGCGCTGGCGGCCGGTTTTCCGGCGGCGCGGGTCTATCCGCAGTCCTTCGTCGATGCCGACCGCCACCCCGAGGAAGTGCGCATCGCCTTCGACGGCGATGCCGTACTGTTCTCGGACGAGGCGGAGCGGGTCTACCAGCGCGATGGCCTGCCGGCATTCGTCGCGCATGAACGCCAGCATGTGCGCCGACCGTTGCCGGCGGGACCGTTCAAGCCGTTGCTGGAGGCGCTGCATCGTCTGCAGGCGACCGGTTCCCAGCCGCCGATGCGCATCCGCACGGCGCTGGTGACGGCGCGCAGCGCGCCGGCCCACGAACGCGCGGTGCGCACGCTGATGGACTGGAACATCGAAGTGGATGAGGCGATGTTCCTCGGCGGACTGGACAAGGGCGCTTTTCTCAAGGAGTTTCAGCCCGACTTCTTCTTCGACGACCAGGCCGGCCATTGCGAATCGGCGGTGGCGGCGGGGCCGGCCGGCCACGTGGTCAGCGGCGTCAAGAACGGCTAATCGAGAATTCGGGCGACGAATTCGGCGACGGTGGCGATCACCTGGCGCGGCTGGTCCTTGTGCGGGGAATGGCGGCAGTCGGCCAGTTTCACCCATTCGACATCGCGGCATTGGCGCGCGATGCGCGCGACCTGGTCCATGGTGCCGTATTCGTCGTCCTCGCCCTGGATGGCCAGCACCGGGCAGGCGATGCCGGGCAGGCAGTCCTCGATGTTCCAGTCGCGGAAAGCCGGGTCGAGCCAGATGTCGTTCCAGCCCCAGAACGCCGAGTCCGGATCGTCGTGATACTTGCCGAGGCGGATTTTCAGGTCCGTCGAGAGATAAGCCTCGCGCGCTTTCTGGATGCTCGCGATGGAAATATCCTCGACGAGCACGTGCGGCGCCATGACCACGGTCGCGGTCAGCGGCCTCGGCACCGTTCCGGCATGGATCAGCGCGATGGAGGCGCCATCGCTGTGGCCGAGCAGGATGGGGCGTTCGACGGCCAGCTGGTCCAGGAATTCCGGCAGGCAGACGCGTGCTTCGTGGTGCATGAAACCGGGCGCGCGCTTTTCGGTGAGCGGGTCGGACCGGCCGTAGCCGTGGCGCGAATAGACGATGGCTTCGCAGCCGCAGGCGTCGGCCACTTGCTGAGGGAAATCGCGCCACATCGACAGCGAGCCCAGCCCCTCGTGCAGGAAGACCATCGCCGGCGCATTGCCGCGCGGATGGCTGGACGGCAGGCGACGGTATTCGACGCGCCGGCCGTCGACGGTACAGAACTTCATGGGCGTCAGCGCGTGAACTCGATGGCGCCGCCGGGCAGGAGATAGAGCACGAAGGCGCGGCCGCCGGATACCGTCGGCCGGTGGCTGCTGCCGGGCGGATAAACCAGCCAGCCGGCGCCGCGCCCGTCGAATCTGGCGTCGCCCTCGGTCGGCATGATCAGGTCGATTTCGCCATTGGGATGCGTGTGGTGCGGGCCGGCCACCTCGTTCATGTCGACGACGTCGATCGAGTGGTTGTGCAATTCGGGCGACGGCTTGGCGACGCGGCCGAAACGGATGCCGCCCTGCTCGCGCTGGCATAGCCAGCCGGCGGCCGCGCCTTCCCGGCAGGCGGCGAATATCTGGGCGACCACGGCGCCGTCAGCGGGAAAACGCTGGTTGAGCTCGCGTTCCAGCCCGGTGTCGACCGGCTTGCCGGCGATGGCGGCGGTGACGTTGGCGAGCAAGCGGACAAACTCCTCGGCGGTCATCGTTTTCTCCTGTAGGAGTGAATATAGGCACTATAGTACATGGCGGTTTTCCCACCTTCTGGCGCATTATTACCTTATGTGGGCAGGGGTTGTAAAAAATTTTCTAAAATTGATCAAAATCATTGTTGACAAAGTTTATCGAGAAATAGCAATATATTGCACATGCCGTTTCGGCTGCCTTGGAGACTGCCTTGAACACCTCAACCTCCCCCGATCCCATGTTGGTCACCTACGATACCGAACCGGCAAAGTACCGGCATTGGAAACTGCTTACCGACGGCGGACCGGTCGCCCGCCTCGTGCTCGACATTCAGGAAGATGGCGGCATACGCCCGGGTTACAAACTCAAGCTGAATTCGTACGACCTTGGCGTGGACATCGAGTTGAACGATGCCGCGCAGCGCCTGCGCTTCGAGCATCCGGAGGTCAAGTGCGTCGTCGTCACCAGCGCCAAGCCGCGCATGTTCTGCTCGGGGGCCAACATCTACATGCTGGGCCTGTCGTCCCACGCCTGGAAGGTCAACTTCTGCAAGTTCACCAATGAAACCCGCAACGGCCTCGAGGACTCCAGCGAGCACTCCGGCTTGAAGTTCCTGGCGGCCCTCAATGGCGCCACGGCCGGCGGCGGTTACGAGCTGGCCCTGGCCTGCGACGAGATCGCCATGGTCGACGACCGCTCCACCGCCGTCAGCCTGCCGGAAGTGCCCTTGCTGGGCGTGCTGCCGGGCACCGGCGGGTTGACGCGCCTGATCGACAAGCGGCGCATGCGGCGCGACCTGGCGGATGTCTTTTGCACGATGTCCGAAGGCGTTCGCGCGGAACGCGCCAGGGAATGGCACTTGGTCGACCACATCGCCAAGCCGCAGCAGTTCGAGGACATGATCGCCGCGTGCGCCGCCGAACTGGCCCGGACCTCGGACCGTCCCGGCGGACAGGGCGTGGCGCTCACGCCGCTCAATCGACGAATCGACGAGCATGGCTACCACTACACCCACGTCGATGTCGCCATCGATGGCGCTGCGCGCTGCGCCACGTTGACCGTCACGGCGCCGATCGGCCGGCAGCCCGACGAGATCGAGGAGGTGGTCACCCAGGGCGCGCGCTGGTGGCCGCTGGCGATGGCGCGCGAGCTCGACGACGCCATCCTCATGCTGCGCACCAATCACCTCGATATCGGCCTCTGGCAGATCAAGACGCGCGGCGATCTCTCGGCGGTGCTCGAGGCCGACGCGATGTTGGCGAAGTTCCGCGATCACTGGTTCGTGCGCGAAACCATCGGCTTCCTGCGCCGCTGCCTGCGCCGGCTCGACGTATCCTCGCGCTCGCTGTTCGCCATCATCGACGAGGGTTCCTGTTTCGGCGGCCTGTTCCTGGAGCTGGCGCTGGCGGCCGATCGCAGCTTCATGCTCCGGCTCGAGGACGATTTCGCCCGTGCGCCGCGGATTGCCTTGTCCGAAGCCAATTTCGGGCAGTATCCCATGAACAGCGGCTTGTCGCGCCTGGCCAGCCGGTTCGCCGGCGAGACGGCGCCGGTCGAGGCTGCGCGCGCCGCCATCGGGCAACCGATGGACGCGGCGCGGGCGGAGCAGCTCGGCCTGGTCACCTTCACGCCGGACGAGCTGGATTGGGACGACGAATTGCGGCTGGCCATCGAGGAGCGGGCCAGCTTGTCGCCCGATGCCTTGACCGGCATGGAGGCGAGCTTGCGCTTCGCGGGTCCGGAAACGATGGATACGCGCATCTTCGGTCGCCTGACGGCCTGGCAGAACTGGATTTTCCAGCGACCGAACGCCGTCGGCGAAAAAGGCGCGCTAAAAGTCTATGGCACCGGCAGCAAGTCCGCCTTCGACTGGAACCGCGTGTAAATTGACAAAAATTCCCAAGGAGAGACAGAGATCATGAGCATCGACTACAGCGAAAAGATTCCCAACAACGTCGACCTCGCGTCGAACAAGACCCTGCAACGCGCCCTCGAACACTGGCAGCCGGCCTACCTCGACTGGTGGGGCGAGATGGGCCCGGACAAGACCACCACGGCGGAGGTGTACCTGCGCACCGCCATCAGCGTGGACCCGAAGGGCTGGGCGCACTTCGATTACGTGAAGATGCCCGAGTACCGCTGGGGCATCTTCCTGGCGCCGGCCGAAGCCGATCGAAAGATCAACTTCGGCGAGCACAAGGGCCAGCCGGCTTGGCAGGAAGTGCCGGGCGAATACCGCTCGACCCTGCGTCGCATCATCGTGACGCAGGGCGATACCGAGCCGGCCTCGGTCGAGCAGCAACGCCACCTCGGCATGACCTGCCCGTCGCTGTACGACATGCGCAATCTGTTCCAGGTGAACGTCGAGGAAGGGCGCCACCTGTGGGCCATGGTCTACCTGCTGCACGCCCATTTCGGCCGCGATGGCCGCGAGGAAGGCGAGGCCCTGCTCGAGCGGCGCTCGGGCGATGCCGACAACCCGCGCATTCTCACCGCCTTCAACGAGAAGACGCCGGACTGGCTGTCCTTCTTCATGTTCACCTTCATCACCGACCGCGACGGCAAGTACCAGCTCGCGGCGCTGGCCGAGTCGGGCTTCGACCCACTGTCGCGCACCTGCCGCTTCATGCTCACCGAGGAAGCGCACCATCTGTTCGTCGGCGAATCGGGCATCAGTCGCATCATCCAGCGCACCTGCGAACTGATGGCCCAGCACAAGACCGATGATCCGGCCAAACTGCGCGCCATGGGCGTCATCGACCTGCCGACGCTGCAGAAGTACCTCAACTTCCATTACAGCGTCACCAGCGACCTCTACGGCGCGGAAATTTCCTCGAACGCCGCTTCGTTCTACACCAACGGCCTGAAGGGACGTTTCGAGGAGACCAGGCTCGGCGACGATCATCGTCTCGACACCGCCGAGTACCCGGTGATGGAGGTGACCGGCGACAAGATCGTCACCCGTCACGTGGCGGCCTTGACCGCCCTCAACGAGCGCCTGCGCGACGATTGGGTCAAGGACGTCCAGGCCGGCGTCGATCGCTGGAACAAGGTGCCGGAGAAGCTCGGCATTCCCTTCCGCTTCATGCTGCCGCACAAGGGTTTCCACCGCAGGATCGGCGTTTTCGACGGCCTGCACGTCAGCCCGGACGGCCGCATCATTTCCGAGGCCGAATGGACGCACAAGCACAACGACTGGCTGCCCACCGCCGAGGACCGGGTATTCGTGCAGTCGCTGATGGGCCGCGTCGCCGAGCCGGGCAAGTTCGCCAACTGGATCGCGCCGCCGGCGCGCGGCATCAACAACCAGCCGGTCGACTTCGAGTACGTTCGCTTCAACTGACCCCGCCATGACCACCGAGACTGCGGAACTGGTGCGCCAGCACCTGATCGACCCCGAGATCTGCATCCGTTGCAATACCTGCCAGGAGATGTGTCCGATCGGCGCGATCGAGCACGACTCGAACAACTACGTGGTCAAGTTCGAGGTGTGCAACTGGTGCAACGACTGCATCGGACCGTGTCCGACCGGGGCGATCGACAACTACCGGAACGTGACGCGCGACCGGCCGTATTCGCTGGAGGAGCAATATGGCTGGGGCGCGCTGCCGGCGCAGGTCGACCTGGCGCCGGGCGAGGGTGCGGAGGCCGACCTGCCCGCCGATGTCGCCCGCATGACCTCGATCGCCACGGCGGGGCAGGGCGGCCCCGGAAGCCCGCCCTGGTCGGCGGCCCATCCCTACGTCAATCTTTTCGCACCGTCGCGGCCGGCGACGGCGACGATCACGGGCAACTACCGCCTCACGGCCGCCGACGCCTCGGCCGACATTCGCCACATCGTGCTCGACTTCGGCCAGACGACTTTCCCGGTGCTCGAGGGGCAGTCGATCGGCATTCTGCCGCCGGGCACCGACGAGCACGGCAAGCCCCACGCCATGCGGCTTTATTCCGTCGCGAGCCCGCGCAACGGCGAGCGGCCGGGCTATAACAACCTGGCCTTGACCGTGAAGCGGGTGACCGAGGACTACGACGGGCAGCCGGTGGTCGGAGTCTGTTCCAACTATCTGTGCGATCTCGACAAGGGTGCCAAGGTGCAAGTCTGCGGGCCCTACGGCACCAGCTTCCTGATGCCCAACCACCCCAACAGTTCGATCATGATGATCTGCACGGGCACGGGGTCGGCGCCCATGCGCGCCATGACCGAGCGGCGGCGGCGGCGCATGGCCCTCAACGAGGGCGGACAGTTGATGCTGTTCTTCGGCGCGCGCACGCCGGACGAGTTGCCCTATTGCGGTCCGCTCGGCCGGTTGCCGAAGGCGCTGATCGACGTCAATTTCGCGTTCTCGCGCGTGCCGGGCAGCGTCAAGCAATACGTGCAGGACAAGATACGGGAGCGGCACGAGGAGGTTTTCCGTCTGCTGCAGGATGGCAATTGCTATATTTACATCTGCGGCCTCAAGGGGATGGAAAACGGCGTCGTCGAGGCGTTCCGTGATATCTGTCGCCAGCACGGCGGCGACTGGGAAAAGCTGAAGCCGGAATTGTTGGCGCAGGCGCGGCTGCATATCGAGACCTATTGAAACCGATTTGGAAAGACGACCCGACATGACCACCGAGGCTTATATTTGCGACGCCGTTCGCACTCCGTTCGGCCGCTACGGCGGCACCTTGTCCTCGGTGCGCACCGATGACCTCGCGGCGCTGCCGATCAAGGCGCTGATGTCGCGGCATCCGGGCGTCGACTGGGGCGCGGTGGACGATGTGCTGCTCGGTTGCGCCAACCAGGCGGGCGAGGACAACCGCAACGTCGGGCGCATGGCGGCCCTGCTGGCTGGGCTGCCGGTCGATGTGCCCGGCGCCACCATCAATCGCTTGTGCGGTTCCAGCCTCGATGCCGTGGGCTCCGCCGCGCGCGCCATCATGGCGGGCGAGGCCGATCTGCTGATCGCCGGCGGCGTCGAGAGCATGAGCCGCGCACCTTTCGTGCTGGCCAAGGCGGACACGGCGTTTTCCCGCAGCGCGAAGATCGAGGACACCACCATCGGCTGGCGTTTCGTCAATCCGCTGATGAAGGCCCAATACGGCATCGACTCGATGCCGGAGACTGCCGAGAACGTCGCGGCCCAGTTCAACATCGCCCGTGCCGATCAGGATGCCTTCGCCCTGCGCAGCCAGCAGCGTTGGGCGCGGGCGCGCGATGCCGGCTTCTTCGAAAACGAGATCGTGCCGGTGGCGATTCCGCGCAAGAAAGGCGAGCCTCTGCAGTTCGCCGTCGACGAGCATCCCCGGCCCGAAACGACGCTGGCCGATCTGGCCAAGCTGAAGGGTGTGGTCAAGCCGGACGGTTCGGTGACGGCCGGCAATGCTTCGGGCGTCAACGATGGCGCCTGCGCGCTGCTGATCGCATCGGCCGCCGCGGTTGCGCGCCACGGCCTCACGCCGCGCGCGCGCATTCTCGGCATGGCGACGGCGGGCGTCGAACCGAGGATCATGGGCATCGGCCCGGCGCCCGCAACCCGGAAGCTGTTGGCGCGGCTGGGCTTGAGCATCGGCCAGATCGACGTCATTGAACTCAACGAGGCCTTTGCCGCGCAAGGATTGGCGGTGACGCGCCAATTGGGCTTGCCCGACGACGCCGAGCACGTCAATGCCAACGGCGGCGCCATCGCCATCGGCCATCCGCTGGGCGCTTCGGGCGCGCGGCTGGTCGCCACCGCCGAAAGTCAGTTGCGGCGGATCGCCGGGCGCTACGCCCTGTGCACCATGTGCATCGGCGTCGGCCAAGGCATCGCCCTGGCGATCGAGCGCGTCTGATCCGTCCATGAGCGCGCTTGTTTCCGGCGTCGATGTCGCCGTCATTGGCGCCGGCACCATGGGCCGCGGCATCGCCCAGGTGGCCGCAGCCGCCGGCCACACGGTATTCCTGTTCGATAGCAGCGCCGACGCGGTGGCGAAAGGCCGTCAGGCCATGGCGAAGGATCTGCACTTCCTGGTCGAGAAAGGCAAGCTCGCCGACCAGGAATGCCAAGCGATCCTCGACCGCGTTCGACCCGCCGAGAAGTTGGAGGATCTGAAGACGGCGGGGCTGGTCATCGAAGCGGTGATCGAGAATCTCGAGGTCAAGCGCGATCTTTTTCGTCGCCTGGAAGCCCTGCTGGGTCCGGAAGCGATCTTGGCCACCAATACCTCGTCGATTTCCGTTACGGCGGTCGCGGCCGGCCTGGCGCGGCCGGAACGCGTGGTGGGGCTGCATTTCTTCAATCCCGCGCCGCGCATGGCGCTGGTCGAGGTAGTCAGCGGCCTCGCCACCGACCCGGCGCTGGTCGACGACCTGGTCGACACCGCGCGGGCGTGGGGCAAGGTGCCGGTTCGGGCGCGCTCGACGCCCGGTTTCATCGTCAATCGGGTGGCGCGACCTTACTACGCCGAGCCGCTCAGGGTGTTGGGCGAGCGTGCCGGCAGTCTGGAAACGCTCGACGCCCTGCTGCGCGAGAGCTGCCGGTTTCCGATGGGGCCGTTCGAACTGATGGATTTCATCGGTCACGATGTCAATTTCGCCGTTACCTGTTCCGTGTTCGACGCCACCTTCGGCGATCGACGCTTCCAGCCGTCGCTGATCCAGCAGGAACTGGTGCTCGCCGGTCGGCTCGGACGCAAGAGCGGTCGCGGTTTCTACGATTACGCAAGCGGCGCCGCGCGCGCCGCACCCGCGCTGCTGCCGCCGCATACCGCGCCGACCCGGGCATCGATGCTCGGCGACCTCGGGCCGATGAACGCACTCGCCGATCGGCTGAGCGTTGCCGGTGTCGACGTCGAACGCATGAACGGCACTGGGGCCTTGGTCGCTGGCGCGGCGATGCTGGCGCTGACCGACGGCCGCACGGCCACCCAGCGCTCCCTGGACGAGAAATTGCCCAACTTGGTCTTGATTGATCTCGCCCTCGATTACGCTGGCGTCAAGCATCTGGGCGTCGCTCGGTCTGACCAGTGCTCGGACCAGGCTTTCGGCGACGCCGTGGGGCTGCTTCAGGCAGCCGGCATTCAGGTATCGCCGATCGACGACGTGGCCGGCATGCTGGCCATGCGCACGGTCTGCATGCTGGCCAACGAAGCCGCCGATGCCGTGGTGCAGGGCATTGCCTCGCGGGCGGACATCGATGCGGCGATGCGTTACGGCACCAACTATCCGCTTGGACCGCTCGAGTGGGCTGCGAGGCTCGGATTTCGGCGCGTGGTCGCGGTGCTCGACAACCTCAGGGCGCATTACGGCGAGGAGCGCTATCGCGTCTCCCCCTGGCTGCGCCGACAACTTGCCACGGAATCCTGACCATGTACGCGAGCCTTGACATCGTGCGCGACGGCGCCATTGCCACCCTCTGGATGAATCGCCCGGAAGTGCATAACGCTTTTGACGAGCGCCTGATCGACGAGCTGACGCGCGCTTGCCACGAGCTCGATAGCGACGCTTCGGTCCGCGTCGTCGTGCTGGGCGGCAGGGGGAAGAACTTTTCGGCCGGCGCCGACCTGAACTGGATGCGGCGTGCCGCCGAGAACGGCATCGACGAGAATCGACAGGACGCGCGACGCCTGGCGGAGATGTTGCGCGTGCTGGCGCACATGAGCAAACCCACCATCGCTCGAGTGCAAGGTGCCGCGCTCGGGGGCGGCACGGGCTTGACCGCCGCTTGCGACATGGCGATCGCTGCGACCGACGCCGTGTTCTCGACCAGCGAGGTGCGCTTCGGCATCATTCCTTCGGCCATCAGCCCCTATGTGCTGAGAGCCATCGGGCCGCGCCAGTCGCTGCGCTACTTCCAGAGCGCCGAGCGGATTCCGGCGGAGCGCGCCCTGGCCATCGGCTTGGTGCACGAGGTGGCCGCCAACGATAGGCTCGACGACGCGGTGTCGGCGCTGGCGGCGGAGTTGATCGCCGGCGGGCCGCTGGCGCTGCAAGCCGCCAAGGCGTTGGTGCGGGATATCACGGGTCGGCCGATCGATGGCGCGATTGGCGAGGAGACGGCGGAACGCATTGCCCGCCAGCGCGCCACCGACGAAGCCAGGGAAGGCATTTCGGCGTTTCTGGAGAAGCGCCGGGCGAGCTGGCGCCCCTGATCAATCCGGAATTCCGGCGGGCCGGCGTCAAACGCCGAGATGCTGGTGCACGAAGTCGCGTTGTGCGTGCAGGTCTCTTGCCGGGCCGTCATAGACGACTTCGCCTTTGACCAGGATCACCGAGCGGTCGACCAGCGGCAACAGGGCCGCAAAGTTCTTGTCGACGATGATGGTGGCGATGCCGGTATCGCGTATCTCCCGGACGATGCGCCAGATTTCCTTGGCGATGGCCGGCGCCAGTCCTTCGGTGGCCTCGTCGAGGATGAGCAGTTCCGGATTGGTCATCAAGGCGCGACCGATCGCCAGCATCTGCTGTTCGCCGCCGGACAGCTGCCAGCCGCCGTTGCCGATACGCTCCTGCAGGCGCGGGAATGTTTCCAGGACACGTTGCAGCGTCCAGTGCCCGCTGCCGTCGGGACCCGACCGCGAGGCCATTACGAGATTCTCCTGAACCGACAGGTTGGGAAATATCCCCCGGCCCTCGGGAACGTAGCCAATGCCCTGGCGGACGATCTTGTGCGTGCTGGCGCGGGTCATGTCCTTGCCCCAGATGCGCACGTGTCCCATGCGCGGCCGGACGAGACCCAGCATGGTCTTGAGCAGCGTCGACTTGCCCATGCCGTTGCGCCCCATCAGCGCTACGGTTTCGCCGGGCCGGATCTGGAAATCGATGCCGCGCAGCACATGGCTGGTGCCGTAATAGGTGTGCAGGCTGGCGGTTTCCAGCAACGCGTCAGACATGGTCGATTTCCTCGTCCTCGCCGAGATAAGCGCTGCGCACCGCGGGGCTTGCCTTGATCTGCGCCGGCGGTCCCGATTCCAGAAGCTCTCCGTTGACCAGTACCGTGATCACGTCGGCCAGGGCGAAGACCGCGTCCATGTCGTGTTCGACGAGCAGAATGGCGTGATCGCGGCGCAGTCGCGCCAGGAGATCCACCATGCGGCTCGATTCATCGGCGCCCATGCCCGCCAGCGGTTCGTCGAGCAGCAGGACGATCGGATTGGTGGCCAGCACCATCGCGATTTCCAGTTGGCGCTGTTCACCATGGCTGAGCGTACCGGCGATTTGGCTGCCGCAGTGGGCGAGTCCGGTGAGCGCCATGACTTCGTGGGAACGGTCCACCACGGCTTGATTGTGGAGCGGCGGCCTGAAGATCTTCCCTGGCTGCTGTTGACGAGACTGCGCGGCGAGCACGCAGTTCTCCTGTACGGAAAACGTCGGAAAAATATTGGTGCGCTGGAAACTGCGGCCGATGCCGATGCGCGACCGGCGGTGGGCGGGCAGGCCAGAAACATCTTCGCCTTTGAGCAGGATGGTGCCGCTGCTGGGCGGCAGGTCGCCGGACAGCATGTTGATGAAAGTGGATTTCCCCGCGCCGTTGGGTCCCAGCAGCGCATGAATCTCGCCTCGCCGCAGCGTCACCGAAACATTCGAATTGGCGGCCAGTCCGCCGAAGTGGCGGGAAAGGCTGCGCGCCTCGAGAAACACTTCCCTGTGCCGCTCAGTCATGCTGTGCCCCCTTGACCAGCCGGCGCCTCACTCTGGCGGGAATCGCCGCCAGGCCGCCGGGTAAGGCGAACACCACGAGGATGACGAAAATGCCCATCACCAGCTGCCAGCGATCGACCAGCCCCTGGGCGAACTCCTGCAGGGCGACGAAAGTGAACGCACCGAGCACCGGCCCGATCAAGGTGCCGATACCGCCGAGGATGACGACCAGGAGGACATTGCCGGACTGGTGCCACGCCAGCATTTCGGGTGTGACGAAACCGGTCAGGAGTACTTGCAGAAAGCCAGCGAGCCCGGCCAGTCCGCCGGCCATGGTGAAGATGGCCAACTTGTAGTTGAAGGTGTTGTAGCCCATCGCCACCATGCGGTGCTCGTTGCTGCGGATGCCGATCAGGATGTGGCCGAAGCTGGTTTTGAGCAACCAGCGCAACGACAGGTAGACGAAGATCGTCAGCGCAAGCACCAGGTAGTAGATGTGCGTGGGGTTTTCGAATGTCAGGATCTCATGGCCGAACAGGTGGGCGGTCGGTTTGCTGTTCAGGAAAATGCCGTCCGAGCCGCCGCCCAGGTCGGTGTCGTGAAAGAGGAAAAATGCCATCTGGGCGAAGGCCAGCGTGACCATGATGAAATAGATGCCCTTGGTTCTCAGGACAAACACGCCGATGACCAGTGCCGCCAGCGCCGCAGCCAGAACGGATACCGGCAAAATCCACCAGATGGAATTGACGGCACCCGCCGGGGTAAGCAAGGCGACGGTATAGGCGGCAATGCCGAAATAAGCGGCATGGCCGAAGCTGACCAGCCCGGTATAGCCGACCAGGAGATCGAGGCTCATGGCGAAAATGGCCAGGATCAGGGTTTTCGCCACCAGCTCGGTATAGAAAATCTGGCCGAACATGGGGAAAACCAGCAGCACGGCCAACGCTGCGATCAACGGGAAAGTCCGGAAGAAGCGCGCCATCGATCGCTCAGCCTTTGCGGAAAATGCCTTCCGGCCGCCATAGCAGGACCAGTGCCATGACCAGGTAGACAAACATGCCGGCATAAGCCGGCACCAGAACCTTGCCGAACACGTCGGCGAAGGCGATCACCATCGCCGCGACCATGGCGCCGCCGACCGAGCCGATCCCGCCGATGACGACTACCACGAAGGAAATGATCAAGACCTGATTGCCCATGCCCGGCGAAACGGAGGTCATCGGCGCGGAGATCATTCCCGAGAATGCCGCCAGCATGAACCCTATGGCGAAGACGATGCGGAACAGCAGGTTGATGTTGATGCCCAGTGCCTGGACCATGGTTCTGTCGTGGCTGCCGGCACGGATCATCATCCCCAGGCGCGTGTGACGGATCAGGTAGTAGAGCAATCCGGCCATGATCAGGCAGGCGACCGAGATGAATATCCGGTAGACCGGGTAACTCAAAGTATCCGTCAAGGGAATCGATCCGGCGAATACCTCCGGCACCGGCACGCCAAGGACATCGTTGCCGAACAGAATGCTGCGCAACTCTTCGAACACCAGGATCAAGCCGTAGGTCAGCAGCACCTGCTCCAGGTGTTCGCGCTGGTAAAGGAAGGCATAGAACACCCATTCGAGGACGAAGCCGATGAAGAACGACAGAATCAGTCCGACCGCGATCATGGCAGGCAGCGTCTCGGTAATCCCCGACGACAGCCCGAAGGCCATGTAGGCGCCGATCATGTAGAACGACCCATGCGCCAGGTTGATGATGCGCATGATGCCGAAAATCAGCGTGAGGCCGCTTGCCACGAGGAACAACACCAACCCGTACTGCACGGCGTTGAGCGTCTGGATGAGCAGGGAAACGATGTCCATGGCGGTCGGGGCGAGAGCCGCGTAATTACATCTTGCACCCGCGCGCGGGGTCGGCCAAAGCCTTGCTCACCACGCCGATCACCTTGTTCTCGCGGCCTTCGGCCTTGCGCAGGTAGATGTCCTGGATGGGGTTATGGGCCTTGGAGAGCTGGAAGGCACCGCGCGGACTGTCGATCTTCGCCGTTTCCATGGCCTTGACCATGTCGGCGCGCTTGCCGAGATCGCCCTTGACGGCGCCGACGCCGGCGGCCAGCAACTGGGCGGCATCGTAGCCCTGCACGGCAAAGACGTCGGGTTGCATCTTGTAGGTGATGGCGTAGCGGGTGCGGAAGGCCTTGTCCTTGGCGTTTTCCAGGCCGTCGGCATAATGCAGCGTGGTCAGCAGGCCGGCCCCGGCATCGCCCATGGCTTCAAGCGTGCCGTCGGTCAGGAAGCCCGGGGCATAAAGGGGGATGCTCGTCTTCAGGCCCGCGGCGACATAGTCCTTGACGAACTTGACGGCGCCCGCGCCGGAAAAGAATACGAACACCGCATCCGGCTTGAGGGCGGCAATTTCGGTCAAGTAGGGCTGGAACTCGGTGTTGGGAAAGGGCAGGGTCATTTCCTTGACGACCTTGCCGCCGCCTTTCTCGAAAGCCTCCTTGAAGGCGGCAACCGACTGCTCGCCGAAGGAATACTTCCAGGCCAGGGTCACGACGTTCTTGTGCTTGCGCTCCAACATGACGTTGCCCATCGCATAGGACGGCTGCCAGGCAGAGAAGGAGACGCGGAAGATATTGGGGGCGCACAAGCTGCCCGTGATTTCGTCGGCCCCGGCGTTGGGATTGATCAACAGGGTATTGGTTTCGCGCGCCACCCGGGTCAGGGCCAGCGCCACGCCGGAGTGGACGGTGCCGACGATGACGTCGACCTTGTCGCGCTTGATCAGCTTGCCCGCGTTTTCGGTGGCTTTGGCCGGGTCGGACTCATCGTCGACGGTGACGTATTCGACGGTGCGGCCGGCGATCTTGCCGCCGAGTTCATCGACGTGTTGTTTGAAGCCGTTGGTGATGGCATGGCCCAATCCGGCATAGGTGCCGGAATACGGGAGCATGAAGCCCACTTTGAGCTTGCCGTCCTCGGCCGCCAGGGTACTAACGGGCAGCAGCAGCGTTGCCAGGATCGCCCAGTATTTCCAGACTGCGCTTTGCGTTTTCATGATACGTCTCCTCTCGTCTTGTCGATGAGTATATTTCTTGACGTCGAGCGAAATACGGTGCGCCCGGGATACCCTGCGGCGCACCGTTGCGTGCAGATTACATCTTGCAGCCGCGAGCCGGGTCGCTCAGTCCCTTGACGATGGTTTCCACGAGCTTGTTGTCGCGTCCATCGGCTTTGCGCAGGTAGATATCCTGCACTGGATTGTGGGCCTTCGAAAGCGAGAAACTGCCTCTCGGGCTGTCTATCCTGGCGTTCTCCATGGCCTTGACGAGCTCAGCGCGCTTGCCGAGGTCGCCCTTGACGGCGCCGAGACCGGCGGCCAGCAACTGGGCGGCATCGTAGCCCTGAACCGCGTAAACATCGGGCTGCAGCTTGTAGGCGATGGCGTAGCGGGTGCGGAATGCCTTGTCCTTGGCATTTTCCAGGCCATCGGCGTAGTGGAGCGCGGTCAATAAGCCATCGCCGGCGCCGCCCATCGCATCAAGCGTGCCGTCGGTCAGGAAACCGGGAGCGTAGAGCGGAATACCGGTCTTGAGTCCGGCGGCCGCATAGTCCTTGACGAACTTGGCCGCTCCCGCGCCGGCGAAGAAGACATAGACGGCTTCGGGCTTCAAGGCGGCGATTTCGGTCAGGTAGGGCTGGAACTCGGTGTTGGGGAAGGGCAGGGTCATTTCCTTGAGCACCTTGCCGCCGCCTTTTTCGAAGGCCTCCTTGAAGCCGTCGACCATCTGCTGACCCGCGGCGTATTTCCAGGTGAGGGTCACGGCGGTCTTGTGCTTCTTGGCGACGTGCAGCCCCATCGCATAGCCAGGTTGCCAGTTGGAGAACGAGGTGCGGAAAATATTGGGCGCGCACATGACGCCGGTTACTTCGTCAGCGCCGGCGTTGGGCACG
>JAGVUA010000041.1 GCA_019136545.1 Betaproteobacteria bacterium | reverse complement strand
GAACATGGTCGACAGGGCCTCGTGCGGGGTCAGCGCGTTGGCGACGTTGAGCGGGTTGCACAACTCGTCGTAGAAGTTGGCGACGGCAACGATGCGGCTGAGCAGGCTGATGGTCTCGCCCTTGAGCTTGCGCGGATAGCCGCTGCCGTCGTAGAGCTCGTGATGCTCAAAGATGATGGCCTGCGTCGCCGCAGGCAGCTTGAGACTCTGCGCGATCTCGACGCCGTACTGGCAGTGCAGCTCGAAGTAGTTGCGCTCGGCGACCGTCAGCGGCTCCATCTTCATCAGGATCTTCTTTGGAATCTCGCGCCAGCCGATGTCGTGGAAAAGCGCGCCCATGCCGAGCACCTTGACGGCTTCCTGCGGCAGTTTGATGTCGCGCGCCATCATCATCGACAGCGTGGTCACATTGAGCGAGTGAAAATACATCTCGTCGCTGCCCAGCTTGTCGCTCATCACGTGCAGCGCGAGTTCGGGTGCGGAGAGGATGGAATCGGCAATCTGCTCGACCAGCTGATCGGCCTGGTGGAGCGTCTCCTCAGGGTGCGTCAGCAGATTCTTCTCGACGTTATGGATGGTCTTGGCGGTATCCACGAAAGCCGCTTCGACGCGCGCCGAAGCTTCGCGCTGCAACTTGATCTTCTCGACCAGCGCGCGCTTGGCGGCGAGCGCCGGGTGCTCCTTGAGCACCGGTGCAGCCGGCTTCTCGACCGCTGTCGTCGCTTCTGCCGGTGCTGGCCGCTGATCGCTGCGCGCCGCGTCGTAGCGCACCTTCGTGAGCCCCAGCGTCTTGATGATCGCGATCTGCTCTTCGTCCTTGATCTTGAAATTATTGAAGGCGAAGGGATGCTCAAACCATTTCAGGTCGAGATAAATGTACAGCCCGATCTTGAGCTGATCCATCGTGAGGTATGAATTATCGGGTTCCTGCATGGCTTGCCCTTCCTGTCACGGTTCGTCCCCGAACCATCATCGTAGGGGTTTTTGAGCGAACAAGCCACCGGGGGGCGCACCCCGGACTTCACCTCAGTGCTGCAAAATCTTGGCCAGAAACTGCTGCGCGCGCTCCGAGGACGGATTAGCGAAGAAAGCATCCTTGTGATCGTCTTCGACGATGCGGCCGTGGTCCATGAAGACGACGCGGTGCGCGACGCGCTTGGCGAAGCCCATTTCGTGCGTCACGCACATCATGGTCATGCCTTCCTGCGCCAGCTCGGTCATCACGTCGAGCACTTCGTTGATCATCTCGGGGTCGAGCGCCGAGGTCGGTTCGTCGAAGAGCATGCAGATCGGGTCCATGGCCAGGGCGCGGGCGATCGCCACGCGCTGCTGCTGGCCGCCGGAGAGTTGTCCCGGATACTTCAAGGCCTGCGCGCGCAGGCCGACGCGGTCGAGGAGTTGCATGCCCTTGACCTCGGCTTCGGCCTTGTCGCGGCCAAGCACCTTGATCTGCGCGATGGTCAGGTTCTGGGCGATGGACATGTGCGGGAAGAGCTCGAAGTTCTGGAACACCATGCCGACGTGGGCGCGCAGCTTGGAGAGATTGGTCTGCGGGTCGCCGACGGAGACGCCATTGACGGTGATTTCGCCGCTCTGGAAGGGTTCAAGGCCGTTCACGCACTTGATCAGCGTCGACTTGCCCGAGCCGGAGGGGCCGCAGACGACGACCACTTCGCCTTTGTTCACATGGGTGGTGCAATCGGCCAGGACCTGGAAGCTGCCGTAATGCTTGCTGACCTTGTTCATCGTAATCATGAGCGTCTTTCTGGAACCTTTGTTCTGCGGTGTTGGCGATGCGGCGGCCTAGGCCGTCTTGAGTTTTTTCTGGTAGTAGCGCACGAGCTGCGAGACGGCGAAGCAGAGGACGAAATAGACTGCGCCGGCAAAGAGCAGCATTTCGACCAGGCGTCCGTCGCGGTCGCCGATCTTGGCCGCGGTGCCGAAGAAGTCGGCCAGCGCCGAGACGTACACCAGTGAAGTGTCCTGGAACAGGATGATGGCTTGCGTGAGCAGCAGGGGCACCATGTTGCGGAAGGCCTGCGGCAGCACAACCAGCCGCATCGCCTGGCCGTAGCTCATGCCGAGCGCCTTGGCGGCGGCCATCTGTCCCTTGGGCACCGACTGGATGCCGGCGCGGATGATCTCGGAGTAGTACGCCGACTCGAAGAGGGCAAAGCCGGCAATGGCCGAACCGAGCCGCATGTCGCTACCGCGCGGGATTCCAAACAGCGATTCGAGCAGGTTCGGCACGATGAGGAAGAACCACAGCAGCACCATGACCAGCGGTATGGCGCGGAAGACATTGACGTAGCCAGCAGCGAACCAGGCCAGCGGCTTGACCGAGGACAGGCGCATCATGGCCAGCAACGTGCCCCAGACGATGCCGACGACAATGGCGGTGAAGGTGATTTCGAGCGAGACGCCCATGCCCTTGGCGAGCAGGGGCAAAGAGCCGGGAATCGAGGACCAGTCGAATTCGTACATCTTCAGTGCCCTCCGCCGATGTAACCCGGGATGCGCACGCGGGCTTCGACCCAGCGCATGCCGAACATGACCACAACGTTGATCAACACGTAGGCCAGCGTCACGGTGATGAAGGATTCGTAGGGTTGTGCGGTGTAGTCCACGAGCTGTCGTCCCTGCGCCGCGAGTTCGAGCAGGCCGATGGTCGAGCAGACGGCCGAGTTCTTGAAGATGTTGAGGAACTCCGAGGTGAGTGGCGGCACGACGAGGCGGAACGCCATGGGCAACAGCACGAAGCGGTAGGTCTGCGGCAAGGTGAAGCCGATGGCCAGTGCCGCGTTCTTCTGGCCGGGCGGCAGCGAGTTGATTCCGGAACGAACCTGCTCGGCGACGCGCGCACTGGTGAACAGCCCCAGGCAAACCATCGACGAGATGAATTGCTGAACCACCGGATGGCTCTGCTTGAAGGCGTCGCCCAAGTCCTTTGGCAGGAGCTCGGGCAGCACGAAATACCAGAGGAAGAGTTGCACCAGCAGCGGAATGTTGCGGAACAGCTCGACGTGGGCCATGGCCAGGCCCGACAACGTTTTGCTCGGCACGGTGCGCAGCACGCCGACCAGTGCGCCAAGCAACAACGCGATGAGCCAGGCCGACAGCGACAGGCCGATGGTCATCTTGAAGCCGTAAAGCATCCAGCCGAGATAGGTGTCGTCGCCCGTCGCCGACGGTTGCAGAAAGACACCCCAGTTCCAGCTATACCCCATTGCACTCCCCAAAATCATGCTGCCCTGGAAGCTGCATCAAACGGCGATCCGCAGCGTATATCCCTGGAGAGGCGCATTCCGCCTTGCTCTCCGCGGCATATGGCCGAAGAGCCTTGCTGGATGAGCCTTCCAGCCTTGCTATGACTGATCCGGCAAGCTCTGTTACAGCTGGCCGGACTGATTGCCTTACTCGAATGCCGTGTCGTTCGGTGCCTTGTAGAGCGCCTTGACCTCATCCGATAGCGTCATGTTGAGGTTCAGGCCTTTGGGCGGAATCGGGTTCAGGAACCACTTGGTGTAGATCTTTTCGGCGTCGCCGGAGGTCATCAGCTTGGTGATGGCCGTGTCGACGACCTTCTTGAATGCCGGATCGTCCTTGCGCAGCATGCAGCCGTAGGCCTCCTTCGATTGCGCGGTGCCGAACACCATCCAGTCACCGGCACGCTTGGCTTTGGCGATTTCGCCATAGAGCAAGGCATCGTCCATCATGAACGCGACGGCGCGGCCGGTCTCCAGCGTCAGGAAGGACTCGCCATGATCCTTGGCCGAAATGATGTTCATGCCCATCTTCTTCTCTTCATTCATCTTGCGCAGCAGGCGTTCCGACGTCGTGCCGGCGGTCGTCACCACGTTCTTGCCGGCGAGATCGGGGAAGTCCTTGAGCCCGGAATCCTTCTTGGCCATCAGTTTGGTGCCGATGACGAAGATCGAGGTCGAGAAGGCGACCTGCTTCTGACGCTCGGTGTTATTGGTCGTCGAGCCGCATTCGATATCGACCGTGCCGTTCTGGATCAACGTGATCCGGTTCGCCGAAGTCACCGGCATCAGCTTGACCTCCAGCTTGTCGAGCTTCAGGTCGGCCTTGATCGCGTCGACGGCCTTGAGCATGATCTCGTGCGAGTAGCCGATGACCTGCTGCTTGTCGTCGTAGTAGGAGAACGGAATCGATGACTCGCGGTGGCCGAGGGTAATCACCCCGGTGTCCTTGATCTTCTTGAGGGTGCCGGCTTCCTGCGCCAGGGCCGGCAGCGCCAGCGCGGCCGTGAGGGCGGCCGCGACGGGG
>JAGVUA010000095.1 GCA_019136545.1 Betaproteobacteria bacterium | reverse complement strand
CGTTAGCGACCCCGACCAGCCGCTTTGAGCGGCTCACAACTGAATGCCCCCGGCTCTGCCGGGGGATTGTTACCCAAGACCATCGCGCATGAGCTACTTCAAACACCACGTCTTCTTCTGCTGCAACCAACGTCCGGACGGCGAATCGTGCTGCAACAACCTGGGTGCCACCGAGGCGCAGACCTACGCCAAGGACCGCATTTCCCAGCTCAAACTCAAGGGCAAAGGCAAGGTGCGCATCAACAAGGCCGGCTGCCTGGACCGCTGCGACGAAGGGCCGGTGATCGTCGTCTATCCCGAGGAAGTCTGGTACCAGTACGTCGATACCGAAGATATCGAAGAGATCATCCAGGAACACCTGATCAACGGGCGTGTCGTAGAACGCCTGAAGATTTGAGCCGGAAGATCGCGTCGCATGAAGCTGGTTGAAGAAAAATACCTGATGGACGGCCCGGCCGGGGCCATCGAACTGATCCTTGAGAATCCGGGCAAGCCGCGCGGCATCGCGCTGGTCGCCCATCCACACCCGCTGTTCGGCGGCACCAACACCAACAAAGTGACGCAGACGCTGGCGCGCACCCTTGCAGCCCTCAACTACGTCGCCCTGCGCCCCAACTTCCGCGGTGTCGGCAAGAGTGGCGGGACGCACGACGAAGGGCGTGGCGAGACCGAAGACCTGCTCGCCGTGCTCGACGAGACGCGGCGTCGGCTGGGTGACCTGCCCGTCGTCCTGGCTGGATTTTCCTTCGGTGCCTACGTGCAGACGCGCGTCGCCGAGGCGCTGGCCGCCGCCGGTCGCCCGGCGCTGCGCCTGGTACTGGTCGGCACGGCTGCGGGTTACGTCGAGGGGCTGCGCCAGTATCCGGCGCGCGTCGTGCCCGAGGACACCATCGTCATCCACGGCGCCAAGGACGAAACCGTGCCGCTGGCCAACGTGCTGGCCTGGGCCGAGCCTTTCGATCTGCCGGTGATCGTGGTGCCGGGCGCCGACCACTTCTTCCACCGCCGCCTGCACCTCATCCGGGACATCGTGACGCGCGCATGGACACATTAAGCACCGCCGACGCCTTGCGCGTCGTCCAACTCCGGAAAAGCTACGACGCCAACGAAGTCGTCGCCGGTATCAGTTTCAGCGTGCCGCCGGGCACCTGTTTCGGCCTGCTCGGCCCCAACGGCGCCGGCAAGACGACCACGCTGCGCTGCTGCCTCGGCCTGACGCAGCCCAATTCGAGCGAGATCACGCTGTGCGGCGAGCCGATTCCGGCGCGCGCCAACACGGCGCGCAACCGGGTCGGCGTCGTGCCGCAGTTCGACAATATCGACCCCGACTTCACCGTCGCCGAGAACCTGCTCGTCTATGGCCGCTACTTCGGCATCAAGGACGCGGTCATCCGTTCGCGCATCCCGGAGTTGCTCGACTTCGCCGGCCTGGGCGGCAAGGACGGCGCGCGCATCCAGACACTCTCCGGCGGCATGAAGCGGCGGCTGACGCTGGCGCGTGCGCTGGTCAATGACCCGGAAGTGATCTTCCTCGACGAGCCGACCACCGGCCTCGACCCGCAGGCGCGACATCTGATCTGGGACCGGCTGAAGCAGCTCACCGCGCGCGGCAAGACGCTGATCTTGACCACGCACTTCATGGACGAGGCCGAGCGCCTGTGCGACCGGCTGGCGGTCATCGACCACGGGCACATGGTCACTGAGGGGGCGCCGCGCGAGCTGATCGCCACACATATCGAGCCGCACGTCGTCGAAGTCTTCGGCGACGAGGTGGCGACTTGGGCGAGATCGCGCCATACCCTGGGCGAACGCCTTGAAGTGGCCGGCGACACCGCTTTCTTCTACTGCCGCGACACCGCGCCGCTGCTCGCCGCGCTGGCCGACGAACCGGCGCTGCGCTACCTGCACCGCGCCGCCAGCCTGGAAGACGTATTCATCAAACTGACCGGGCGCGAGCTGAGGGATTGACGATGAGACAGGTGACGCAAACTCTTTCGACACAGAGATCACAGAGACACAGAGGGCACAGAGAAAGAACAAGAGAAGGTTTCTCTCTGTGTCTCTGTGCCCTCTGTGTCGAAAGCGGTTAACAACGATGACCACACCACAATTCGCCATTCCTCGCCCCGGCCTGCGCTGGCTGCCCGTGTGGCGGCGCAATTTCCTCGTCTGGCGCAAGCTGGCGATTCCGTCCGTGCTCGGCAATCTCGCCGATCCGTTGATCTATATGCTCGGTCTGGGCTACGGCCTCGGCGGGCTATTGCCGCAGGTGAATGGCGTCAGTTACGTGAGTTTCCTGGCCGCCGGCACCGTCGTTTCCAGCACCATGAACGCGGCGACTTTCGAGGCGCTGTATTCCGCCTTCTCGCGCATGCACGTTCAGAAAACCTGGGACGCGATCCTCAACACACCGCTCTCCATCGACCACGTGTTGAGCGCCGAGCTGGTCTGGGCGGCGAGCAAGAGCCTGCTTTCCGGCCTCGCCATCCTGGTCGTTATCGCCGCTCTCGGCCTCACGCACTCGTGGCTTGCGCTGTGGGTGATTCCGGTGATTTTCCTCACCGGCCTCGCTTTCGGCGCGCTGGGTCTGATCGTCTGCGCGCTGGCGCCGTCCTACGATTTCTTCATGTACTACTTCACGCTGTTCATCACGCCGATGATGCTGGTCTCCGGCGTCTTCTTCCCCGCCGACCAGTTGCCGGCCATCGTGCATGGCGTCGCCAACTGGCTGCCACTCTCGCACGCCGTATTGCTGGCGCGGCCGCTGCTGCTTGGCGAAGTGCCGGCCAACGCGCTCGGCCATGTTGCGGCGCTGCTCGCCGTCGCGGGCGTGGCCTTCTACGTCGCCAGCGTTCTGACCCGGCGGCGCTTACTCAAGTAGGCTGGAAGCCAATAGAAACGGGACTCTCGACGCATAATGCGTGGAGAGCCCCGTATTTCTTGGCCTGTAGCGCCGGCACCGTGCAGGTGACCGTTTGACGAGGCCCCCAGCACGACCCTGGCTTGATTACTTCAGATGCTTGACCGCCGCGCGTTCGATATCAAGTCCGTTCGTGTAGCGCTCCATGAAGGCATTGAAGCCGGCAACATCGGCCGGATTCGGTTCGATGCGATGGGTCTTCTGACCGGCGAACACCTTGTTGTTGAGGAAGTCGTCCAGCGATTCATTGGCAGCGCGATTGGCCATGTACGCGCCCAGAAGTGCAATGCCCCAGGCACCGCCTTCGCCAGCGTTCTCCATCACCGATACCGGGACGTTGACCGCCGCCGCCATGATCTTCTGCCCGACGTCGCGCGTCTTGAAGAAGCCGCCGTGGCCGAGGATCTGGTCGACGTGGACCGACTCTTTCTCGAGCAGGATGTTCAGGCCGGTGCGCAGTGCGCCCAGCGCGGTAAAGAGCTGCACGCGCATGAAGTTGGCGAGGTTGAAGTTGCCGTTCGGCGAGCGCACGAACAGCGGACGGCCTTCCTCGAAGTGCGTCATGTGTTCGCCCGAAACGTAGCCGTAAGCGAGCAGGCCGCCGGCGTCGGCGTCGCCGGTGAGCGCCAGATCAAACAGCGTCTTGTACAGCTGCGACTTGTCGACCGTCACGCCAAAGGACTTGAGGAGTTCGTCGAACATGGCGATCCAGGCGTCGAACTCCGACGAGCAGTTGTTCGAGTGCGCCATAGCCACCAGCTTGCCGTGCGGCGTCGTGACTAGGTCGATTTCGGAATAAACCTTCGACAGTTCCTTTTCGAGCACGATCATCGCGAAGACCGAAGTGCCGGCCGAGACGTTGCCGGTGCGGACGGACACGCTGTTGGTCGCCACCATGCCAGTACCGGCGTCGCCTTCCGGCGGGCAGAACGGAACGCCGGCCTGCAGCGTGCCGCTGACGTCCAGCAGCCGCGCGCCTTCGGCCGTGAGTTCGCCGCCCTTTTCGCCGGCGGGCTTGACGCTGGCCAGGATCTCGCCCAGCGTCCACGGGAACTTGTAGGACGCGACCTTCTGGTCGAACTGAGCAATCATGCGCGTATCGAAGGCGCCGGTCGCAAGATCGATCGGCATCACGCCCGAGGCTTCGCCGACGCCCAGCACCTTCTGCCCGGTCAGCTTCCAATGCACGTAACCGGCCACCGTCGTGACGAAGCGGATGTCCTTGACGTGCGCTTCACCGTTCAGGATCGCCTGATAAAGGTGGGCGATGGTCCAGCGCTGCGGAATCGGATACTGGAACAGCTCGGTCAGCTCGGACGAAGCCTGGCCCGTGAAGTTGTTGCGCCAGGTGCGGAAGGGCACCAGCAGATTGTCGTCTTTGTCGAAGGCCATGT
>JAGVUA010000016.1 GCA_019136545.1 Betaproteobacteria bacterium | reverse complement strand
CGAAGACGCTGCGCTCGCCGGATACCGCCCGTTTCCACGCCCTGCGCGCCGGGCCCTGGCTGGATGGCGTCAAGGCCAGCGACATCGAGCCGGCCGTCGACAAGATGGTCAAGGTTCGGCTGGTGGCGATCATCCCTAGACTGCGGCGATTCGCCGCCAGATCAACGACGCGGGCGGTCATATCTCGATCACCACTGTCGTCAAGCTGGGCGCGACGCCCTCGATGGAGCCATCACGGAAATAGACATGCTGCCCTACTGTCGCCGTGCCGCGGGCGCTGGCGGTGGCGCCGTCCGGCAGTTCGAGCGTGGCGACGCCGCCGGAAATCGCCAGCACTTCGCCGACCTGGAGCGGAGAATCCGGGAGCAGGCTGCGGAATTCGGAAAGCAGGTTACTCATGGCATTCGACCTCGATCGTCTGCCGCACGCGCGGCAGGTTGGCGTTGACCGACACGGCCCGGACCATGCCCAGCCGTGTGCTGGCGCCGTCGACGAACTCGACGAACGAGCCGACAGGGTAGATGCCGACATTGGGCAGTATCGGCGTTTCCAGCGTCTGGCGCAGCATGCGGCCGGCGGCGCCGAGCACCGCGCTGCCGCGCTGGCGTGCGGCATCGGCGTGGGTGTTCAGCGGATCGACGACCATCGGCGCGGCCAGGTCGCCGGCTGTCCCCTGCCGCAGAACCTGCGCCAGGATGCCGGATGACTCGCCGCTGACCCAGACGGCGTTGTAGTCCGGGTTATCCTGCCACTCGACGCCCTCGATGGTCGTCACGGCGGACGGCAGCGAGAAGTCGGGCACGACGCTGGTCGCCCAGTCCCACGGCATGACCGGATAGCGCGGTAGGATGTTGAGGATCTTCGCGGCTCGGCTGGCCTGGACGTAACCGCCGCCGGCTTCGGCGACGCGGGCGACGGCCTCGATGTGGCTGCCTGTATGGTTCCATGCGCCGGCCGGAACAAGCCAGTCGACCAGCCCCCAGTTGAGCGTCCAGCCGATGCCGACCCCGTTGATCTGCAGGGCCGCGTCCATGATCTGCTGCGCGTTGAGGTCTCCGGAATTGGTCCGGCTGACGGCCGGCGCATACGGCGCCCCGAGTTCGGCGGCAATGCCGCGGCCGGACAGCGTAATTCGCCCGCTGCCGAAGCGGCGGTCCCGCTTGACCTTCTCGCCGAGCAGCAGCCAGTGCACGCCGTTGACGACGGCCTCGAACTCGACCGGCGCATCGCCGGCCGCGTGGAGCACGTCGTCAAGGTGCGAATCGGGCAGGCTGGCCGACCAGCCCCAGCACCAGGAATCCGAGTCGATGGAAAGCGACAGCGACAGCGCCTTGAGAAGCAGGCTGTTGCTGGTGCGGCGGAGGATGACGTCGTTGTGCACGATGTAGGCCCTCAGAATGGGGATGACGACGGTTTCGCCGGTCTCGCCACCACCTCCGGCATCCGGGCAGCGGAAGCGGAGATCGAGGTCGACCGTCGACAGCAGTTCCCAGAAGCGCAGCGGCACCGGCGCGCCGGGAATCGGGTTGTAGCAGGGAATGTGGCCGGGTGGGGTGACGGTGCCGTGATCGCTGATTCCCGGCGGCGGGCGGCGCGCTTCCTGCCACGGCACGCGGATGGTAAGCGGCAGCGGTTTCCCGACACCGAATGGCGCGACCAGCGAACGGCCCAGGTGCTTGCCTTCGCCCCACGGGATGACCACGGGTGGGCGCGGTCGGCGGAAACGCTCCTGCCAGCCGTCAGTGACGAAGACCGGCGTCTTTGCGCCTTCCTGGAACCCGGCGACGATCTGCGGGCGCGGCTTGCGGAGCAGGTCGCGCCATGCGTCACGGATGACGGCGGCGCGATGCAGCCCTTCGGCCCAGGGCACGGCGACGGCCGGGCGCTTGCCGCGGTCGGTGCCGGCCCAGTCGATGCCGGTCGCAGAGGACAGCGGCAGCGCGGAATCAAGCGGGATGCGCGCCCGCGCCTCGGCCTTGGCCGACACCTCGTGTGCGGCGGCGGTTTCGGCGGCGAGCGGGTCGGCGATCTCCCAGGCAGCCGCGGCGTTCAGGTGCGGGGCGCGGTTGACGGCGTTGTCGTAGTACGCCAGCAGATTGGCCTCGAAACCGACGTCGACCGCGGCGTCGACGGTGGCCAGGTAGCCGACGCGCGTCGTCAGGTTCGGTATTGCGGCAACCGCGATCGCGGCGTCAATGGTCGCCGTCGAATAGATGTCGACTCCTGGCGGCGGCACCTCGTTGAAGCGCAGCGCGGTAGTGACCGGCAGGCGCTTGAAAAAGCGGAGGTCAGTTGCCGGCAATCTGCGCCCCGATCAGCGCGAGGAAGGCGCCGGTGTAGAGCGTCGTCGAGGCGATGACGCATTCGGCCGTCGCCGGGTCGCTGGCGTGCATGGCCTGGGTGCCGACGCTGAGGTCGGCGATCCAGGTACCGTTGGCATCGAGCAGGCGCGCCCAGATCGCCTCTCCGCCGTTGAGTATCTGCGCGAATTCAGTGTCGGCCAGCGTCAGCACGCCGGCCGCAGCGCTGCCGCATGGGTAATCGAGGGTGACGGTGACAAGCGCCGGACCGCCTGGCGCCCCGTTCGGCGCCGGCCGCGTGGTGGCGTAGAGCGCCAGCGTGGCGCCGGCACCGGCAACATCGATCTGGGCGCCGAGCGCGGCCATGGCGCCGGTCTTGATGGCTGTGGCGACGGTTGCCGACAGGTCCATTACATCGGCTCTCCGAAAACGTTGTCGGCGATCACGGCGTTGTATTCGCCGGTGTGGTCGAACGCGACGACGGCCCAGGGTCCTTTAGCTACCGCCAAAAACTCCACGACGCCACTGGCATCGCTCATGGCGACCCTCGCTATGAGTAGTGGAGTTTTACAAATGAGCGCAGCGCGGCGCGATACCGGAACGTCCGGGCTTCCCGCGACGGCGGTAGTAGCCCGCACCTTGAAAGTGCCACCGGTGCGCGTGTCGCAGGTTCCCGGCCGCGCGCCGACGATCTGGTCGTGACGGATCGACATGTTTCTTCGGCCAGGCGCATAAATCGCAAGCAGAGGCGAACCGATGACGCCGGTGGACATCACCAGTTCCCGAGCGCGAAACCGAGCGTCGTTGCAGGAAAGCTAAAGCCCGAGACTCCCGAAGAAAGCACGTATCCCGCGGAGCGCACCATCATGACCAACGCGCCGTTGACGTTTTCGACTCCTGACAGAATCGAGTAGCCACTCGCCTGCGGCAGGTACTCTACGACATGCAGCAGGCCGCGCGCCGCGCCGCGCAGCGTGCGCCCAGCCGCCGGCTGCTCGAACAGGAACACCGGAACGAAGTGGTATCCGGAATCCGCTAGCGATGGCGAGGCGATTGAGTGTTGATTCACGTTGGCAGCGTAGCCGTGGTTACCGGACAAGGCCCACGCGTAGGATGACTGACTGTACATCGAGACTGCCACCAGCGACCCCTGGCGTATAGCGGACGCGCCGACGGTCTGGGCGTAACTGCGAGGGGCGACCGAAACAGGAAGATATCCGGCGTCCTCAATGTAGCCGTTGCTCATCGAGGAATATTCGCCCCTGTTGGTCGGATTAGCGACGATCAACCCCTGAAGGCGACAGCAGAAGCTATCTCCGGTTACGAAAGAGGCGAAATCCCCGAATGAATAGAAGTCGTAGACCGACGTATTATTCCAGTCAACGCCAATGTAGAACGTTTTGTCATCGGCGATGACGATCCACGGCCTCGCATTGGCATCGGTGGCGTTGCTCTTCTTGAAGTATTGCGTGCTACAGGGCGTGACCGGAGTCGAAATGTCGGTGAATGCTTCGGCCATCAAAACCGTTGAATACTGCCCGACGGTGTCGTCGACCCTGATCGGAATACGAGTCGACAGCACGTTTCCCGAGCGGTACACGGCGAGGTTGGTCCCGGAGAACTGCTTTTCCCATCCGCAGGCGGGGGTCTTCGCGGTAATCGTCCCGCTCGCCGTCTGGTCGGACAGGCCGCTGGTGGCGAAGGTGAATGTATTGGCGGTGACCGAGGCGATGCGGACATCTCCGTTCAGCGCCGCGCAGGCGCCGGTGATGCCGGAAAGAGTGATCACCTGATTGACCAGGTAGCCGTGGCTGGCCTTGGTCCCGGTGGCGACGTTGCTCGCGATAACCAGGCTGTCGAGCGTGAGCAGGTTGAAGCCGTCCTTTAGGCAGGCGTCGAGCACGGAGATCATGGCGCCGGCGCTTCCGGACAGCACCGGCGCCCCTGCCATCGCGCTGGTTAACCACTTGGTATTGATGGTAGCCATCGTTACTCCTGATTAGGCATCGACATCGCCGCGGATGCCGAGTGTGAATTGATCGGATTGCGTCGTCGGGTTGCCCTGCAGGACGGTGCGGGCGACCCAGACCGGGTAGTTGGCGGCGACGGTGTTCATGCGGATGACGTTGCCGGCCGACCAGCCGGCTCCCCAGCCGAGCTTGTCGAGGCTGAAATACGGCACGCCGGTCTCCGGGTTGACCGGCGCCAGGTCATTGACGATGGCGTGTCCGGTGACGATCTGGCCGACCGTCTCGCCGATGACGTTGATCGTGTTGGCGTTGGTGAAAATGATCTCCCAGCGCTCCTGGATGGCGCCGCGGTTGGTCACCACGGCCGGATACTGCGTCTTGTTGTAGGTGCCGGTGGCGGCGCTGCCCTGCTGGGTGTCGTACCAGCCGGTCCATGTCTGCTGGTCGAAGAAGACCGAGACGCGCGCCTTCATGTCGCCGATCAGCAGCGCCGAACTGACCAGCGAGCCGAGCGGGAAGTTGTGCGTCAGCGGGCGGGTGATCGTCAGTTCGCCGTTGATCTGGGCGTCGCTGCACAGCACCATGTCCTCGATGCGGTGTTCTATGGTGACCGGCTGGCTGTAGCCGGAGACGTTGGAGAAGGTGACGGTGCCGGCGTCGAGGTTCGTGCTGTAGCCGCTGGTGATCGTGTTGCCGTCGTTGCCGATCACCCGCACGCGGGCGATGCGCTCGCGCAGCAGGTCGACGGTCTGGCCGTTGCTGACGGTGGCGGGCGCGGTGGTCGCGGTGTGGTGGATGACCAGGACGTCGCCTTTGCGCAGGATCGGCACGCGGCCGTCGACCGGCAAGCGTACCGGGTCGAGACCAAGCACCTCGGCGGAAAGCGGCAGGTTGCTGACGGCAACAGCGTTGAAGCGGGCGGTATCGGCGAAGACAAGCGTCGGCTTGAAGATGTTTCCCGAGACGATGGCGTCGGCGTCATACCACCATTCCTGCTTTTGCTGCGTCGTCAGGCTGGCATCGGCGACCCAGGCGCCGAACTGCACCGAAGCGATGCCGAACTGGAAATCGACCAGGCCGTCGGCGGCGCCGGTGATGTCGCCGTTCATCGCGCTGCTGGCGGTGATCTGGACCGAGTCGCTGGCGCGGTTGGCGCGCAGCGCGAGCGAGGCCGGCTGGATCGGCGCGCCGCTGATGCGGAACTTGAGCGAGAACTCGAGCCAGTCGCCGCGCCGGGTCAGGCAGATGACGCTGGCCGAGGCGGCGATGTTGCCCGGGAAGTCCTCGATCGTGACGATGCCGGTCGTGTAGTTGACGGCGCCGGATGCCGTGCCGCTGTTGGTGGACGCGCTCGGGTCCTTGACCAGGACGCCGGCGCGGTCGACATAGACGTGGCTACCGATGGTCAGGCGCAGCGAGCCGGGAACGATGCTGTTGGTCACCGCCGGCAGGATGTCGAGGGTGACGGCGGGCGCGGAGATATTGAAGTTCTGCGTCGCGCCGGCGGTGTCGTTGTCGACGCGATAGGTGGCGGTGATGTTGCCGGTGGCGACGGTGTTGACAAGTTCCTGCGTGTAGCTCGCCGACTGCAGCACGGTGCCGCCGGATGGCCAGTTCGGTCCTGGAACATAGACCATCTGCTGCGTCGAAATGCGCAGCGTCGCCTCGGCGGACAGCGACACGGCGCCGGTGGCGTAGTTGATCGTCCCCAGGATGCCGGACGAAACGGAGAGCGCCGCCTGCGAGCTCGACCCGGTGGAGTTGATGCCGCCGCCGTTGAGCCTGGCGGCGGTCAGGTCGGCGCCGCGGAAAACCAGCACGCCGGCCCCATCGTCGGTCAGCGTATAGACCCCGCCGGCCGCGTCGTGGTAGCGCACCATCAGGCTCTTCGGCTCGACCGCGTTGGCCAGGGTGAAATTGGTCAACGCACCGGCCGCGGCGTGCAGTTCGGTGGCTGCCAGGCCCTGCTTGTAGCTGACGGCGACCGAGGTCGCGCCGTCCGGCAGCAGGCTGGGCACCATGCGCACCTTTCCGGTCGCGTAATTGACGGTTCCCGTGCCGTCGCCGGTCAGGGCGCCGGCGCCGTTGTCGGTGACCGTCTTCGTGGCGCCGCCGGCGGTGTAGGTGATCGCCAACTGGCCGGGTTCGAGGGCGCCGTTCGGGATGTCGATGGCGATAGTCGGCGCGGTGAAGACGCTGGCGCCGACGTGGCTTTCGTAATGCGCCGGGGTGCCCCAGGCGAAGATCACCTCGGTATTGACGTCGGGCAGCGCGCCGAGGGTGACGACCAGCGAGCCGGTGGCGTAATTGATGGTGCCGGTGCCGATGCCTTCGTCTCCGGTGATGTTGCCGGCGCCGTTGTCGTACAAGCGGTACCACTTGCCCTGCGCCATGTAGTCGATCGAGATCGAGCCGGGAGCCGGCACCGGCAGCAGGCTCTTGACGTAGTTGTAGCCGCGGTTGCCGATACTGATCGGCGTGCTGTCGGTATGCCCGGCGGCGGCGACCGATGCGGCCGGGGAGGCTGTGCCGGTGACCGACCCGTTGTACGGGGTGCTGCGAGACAGGGAAACTGCGCCGGAGGCATAGTCGACCGTGCCGGTGAAGCCGCCGGTGGCGACGATCAGGCCGTTGCCGTCGTCGACCAGCGTCGCGCCGCCGGCCGACAGCGACAGCGAGCCGCGGGCGATGCCGGAGCCGAAGTAGCGCGTCGCCAGTTCGCCGGCGGCGGTGTTCATGGTGGTCGACAGCGTCAGTGCGGACGCGCCGCTGATCGGCACGATGGTTTCGCGGTCGGACGCGCAACGGGCGTCGACGATCGGCGCCTCGCTCAATGCCGACGGGACCAGTTGCGAGAACATGCTGGCGGCGCGGATGGTCAGGTCGCCGAGATCGGCGGCTTCGGCCAGCGCGGAGACGCCGTAGTAGCTGGTGGCATCGGCGGCGAACGTGGAATAGATGCGCGTCGGCGGGTTGGAGACATCGGCGCTGTAGCGGCTCGGCGGGTTGGCGGCGAAGGCGAGGCGCAGCGGATCTGAAATCTCGAGCACCAGCACGTCGCGGGTGTAATCGCCTTGCGCGTCGGTAAAGACCTGATCGACGAGGCGCGAGACGATGCGGGTGACGCGGACGTACTGGTAGTTGGCCGGCGTGTCGCGCTGCACCAGGGTAATGACGTCGCCGATGCCGGGGCTCGGCACGTTGTTGCGGCAATACACCTGGACGCTGCGCTGGCCGACGAGGTGGTTGCCGTAGATAACGAAGCGCGTCTCGGCGCCCAGGGCGAGGTAGCTCTCGAGCTTTGCCTGCGCGGCGGTGCGGACATCGGACCAGCTTTTCGTGGAGAACAGCGTCGCCGATACCTTGGGGTCGACCGGCGCCTTGGCGACGATCATGTGGGCGCCGAAATAGCCGTCGACGGTGTCGGTATCGACCGCCGGGAAGACCTTGCGCAGGGCGATCCGGCCGTAGGTGCGGTCGAGTTCGGAAATGTCCGGGAAGAGGTTGTTCGAGACTCCGTCGACCACGGCGGCGCCGGTGGCCATGCCGCCACCCTCGGGAACGTCGTCGAGAACGGCGGATTTCAGCAGCTTGATGTCGCCTTCGAGTATGGCCATGGCTTAGACCTCGAGCAGTTGCAGGGTGACGACGTACCAGTCGTCGGTTCCGGGGATGGAATAGTCGATGACTGGCTCGGCCTCGATCGGATCGTCGGCGAAGGCGACGGTGAACACGCGGCCGTCGGCCAGCGTGAGCGTTCGGCTTGATACATCGGGGTCGGCCGCCAGCGCATAGAGCGCCTGCAATGCCGAGCGGCGCATCCAGCCGCCGGTGTCGCTCTTCAAAGTGATCGGGCGGCCGGCCTGGCGCTCGCCGATGTCGACGATCAGCGCGCCGGCCAGGCTGTATTCGGTGGCGCGCTGGACTGGCGACCAGTTGAACTCGTCGACCCAGATCATGTCACCCGGCAGGGTGACGGTGGCGAGGGTGTGGTCGGCCATCTAGGCGCTCCGTGCCTGCAGAGATTTCAGGGTTGCGATCAGGGCCGCCGCGTCCTTGTCGCTGGCGACGTTGACCGGCGTGGTCTTTTTGTCTGTGCGCAGATCGACCTTGATGACCTGCCCGCTCGCCTCGGCGCCGGCGTAGCGGATGCGGCTGCTCATGTCCTCGAAGGAGCGCAGCGACGTGCGGCTCAAGTTGCGGGCCATCAGATCGTTGACCGACGTACCGAGGTCGACGGCCTTGCCGGTCGCCAGTTCGCTGCGGGCGGCAGCGATCGCCTTGTCGACGGCATCCTCGATGGCCATCTTCTGCAGGCGGGCGGCTTTGGCGTCGTTGCCGAGGTCGCCGGTGAGCATCGTCACCTGGTTGCGCTGGTAGAGTTCGCCGACGTACTTCTGCGCCAGCCGCTGCTCCTGGACGCTGGCGCCGCGGCGGTAGATGGTTTCTGTGAAGTCCACCTGGCTGCCACCGATCTTGCCCAGCGATGTGCCGGAGGCGGTGCGGACGCCATCCGCGGCCCGTCCGGCGCTGGAGGCGACGCCATCGAGCGAGCCGGCCAGGCGGTCATAACTGCCGGCGGCTGATTCGGCTGAGCTTGCGCCTTCTGCGGTGGCGGCGACAAGCTTTCGCATGCGGTCGGCTGACACTTCGGATATTTCCGCTTCCTTCATTTTGACTTGCGCAGCCAGCTCCTGCGCCTTGATCTCGCGCTCCTTTTCTACAGTCAGGTCGCCGGATGCCTGCAATTCGGCGCGCTTGGCGCGGGCGATGGCCAGCGATGATTCTGCCTCGGCACGCTTGGCCTGCGCCTGCAATTCCGCCAGTTCGATCTCGAGTTGCTTGACCTGGATCAACGCCGATGCCGCCGTGGCTTCGTCGCCGTAGGCACGGGCCACCTCGGCTACGGTGCGGGCCTGTTCGATTTCCAGGCGGATGCCGGCGGTGCGCAGGTCGACATCTGCCTGCTTGAGGCGGGCGTTGTATTCGATGGCCCGGGTCTGGTCGTTGAGGGCGTCGCGGTAAAGCGCGGCGGCCTGGCCGGCGGTGATGGCGGCTTCCTGCTCCTGCGCCATCGTGGCGATGCCGGCAGCACGCGCGGCGCGGGTGTTTTCCAGGGCGACGGCGGCGGCATCGTGCGCCGCTTTCAGTTCGCCGATGCGCGCCGAGTTGTCCTGGATCATCGCCGTTTCGGTGGCCAGCGCGGCAGCGCGCTGTTGCGCCGCAAGCGATGCGGCGGCGGCCTGGTCGGCTTCCGCCTGTTTGACGGTGGCCGACTGTTCGACTGCGGAAATCTGCTTTCGCTTCTCTTCGGTCAAGGCGCCCTCGGCCCTGGTCGATTCCTGCAAGGCGATCAGGTTGCTGCGCGCGACCTCCGCCTCGAGGCGGCGTGCATCGGCAACGGCGCGCAACGCTTCGGCGTCGTTTTTCGCTGCGGCGAGTGCCGCGGCACGCTTGTCGCTTTCTCCAGCGAATGCCTGCGCCAGAGCTACGGACGCCTTGCCTTCCTCGGCGCGGGCGGCGGCGCTCTTGACGGCAGTCTCGACGCTTTCCTTCGCGGCGGCGCCGACCTTGGCGTAGGCGTTGACTACGGCCAGCCAGGACAGGGCGCCCTGCTGCGCGGCGGCGCCGGACTTCCCGGTCTCGACGGCGAGCCGTTGCTGCGCCTGCGCCGTGCCCTCCGTTGATGCTTTGGCCTTGTCTAGCCTCGCCTGTATATCGTCGGCGGCTTCGGCAATGGCGGCCTTCCAGTTCTTGACAGATTCGATCGGGCGGCGCCAGTCGAAAGTGGCGATGGCCGCCAGGCTGATTCCGGCGATCTTGCCGAGCAGTTCAAAAGCGCCCGACAGGCCGCGAACGGCGATTGCGGCCTGCCCGAGGATGGCGACAAGCCCGGACCAGACCCCTGAATTGCCGATGAAGGTGAAGGTCTCGGCGACGGCGTTCTTGAGCCGGTTCCAGGCGGCGATGGAGCCTTCGGCCTGGCCGGCCGTGCCATACATCTTCTGCAGCCCTTCGGCCAGCTTCGGCAGCAGGTCGCTGGCCAGCACCTGGCCGGAAGAAATCATCTCCGTCAATTCGCCGACGGTCACGCCGACGGCATCGGCCGTTGCCTGCATCGCGCCCGGCAGGCGCTCGGCCAGTTGCTGGCGCATTTCCTCCATGCTGACCGTGCCCTTGCCGATCATCTGGCTCACGGCCTGCAGCGCGCCCTCGGTGTCGGCGCTTGATTTCCCGAGCTTGGACATGGCCCCGGCGACCGCCTCGAACACCTGGCGCGTGCCGGCGCCTTCCAGCGTCGTCCCCTTTGCCGATGCGGTCAGGCTGACATAGGCGCGGCTGGCATCCTGCACCGACAGGCCGAGACGGTCGGCGGTGGTCTTCAGGTACTCCACCTCGGCGGCGGCTGCCGAGCCGCTGCCGGTGAGCTGCACCAGCGTGCGCTCCAGCGATTCGGCGGCAACGTTGGCGGTGACAAATTCACGTCCAACGGCGGCCAGTCCGATGCCGGCGGCCAGCCCGCCGAGCGAGACGCCCAGGCCGGAGACTGCGGTCGACGTTTTTCCGGCGGCGGATTCGGTGCCCGACAGTTCCGCGCGCAGGGCGGCGAGGCGGGTCTGGGCGCCGGCATAGGCGCGGTCGAAGTCGGCGCCGGAAACCTTGCTGTTTCCCGCAAGCCGGACCAGCGCCTGGTTGACGGCCTCGATGTCGGCCCGGATCTTCTCCGCCGAGCGGATGTTCAGGGTGGCGAAGGCCGAGTTGACGGAATTGGCGCCGGCGGCAAGATTGCGCTCGGCGGCGGATGCCTGTTGCAGGCTGACGTTCAGCGCGTCGACCTTGGCGCGCGCCTTGTCTGTCTCGGCGGCCAGTTGCGCCTTGCGCTCGGCCAGGTTGCCGGTATTGACCCCGGCGGCGCCGGCGGCGAGGTTGAGTTTGACGACAGCGGCCTGGCTGCGTTCCAGCGCCTTGGCGGCCTTGTCCGCTTCCTTTTCGGCGGCTTTGAGTTGCGATTCGAGCTTTTTCAGCGCCGGCGCATCGGCATTGGCGTTGAGCGCCTCGGAATAGGCCGCCTGCAACTGGCGAACGCGGGCCTGCGCGGAAACGATTCCAGCCTCGAAACGCCCGACGTTGGCGACGGCGTTTTCGAGGATGGAAATCTGCTTGCCGACCCGCTCGAAGTCCAGCAGTTCCTTCTCGGCGGCATTGAGCGCGCCGGTCAGGCTGCTGGCATCGCCGGTCAGGCGGAGGGCAACTTCGCGGTTATCGGCCATCGATCGCTAAAAAGGCGGCGCCGCCACGCCCGCGGGAGAATTCGGACGGGCGGCGCCTGGGGGAGAGCATTACGCCGCGGCGCGCAGATCCACGGTGAACGGTTCGTTCTTTCCGACCGGCGTCTTCATCCGGCCCTTCATGGTGATCTCGCCGAACCCGTCGGCCAGAAAGTCGAAGGCGGAATCGGGAGACATGACGACCTCGTGGGCGGTGACGATGACCGGCAGGTTGTCGGCGAAATTCACGCCGTCCAGCACGAACTCGGCACGGACTTGCGCCTGCGTGGCGCCGCTGATCTGGGTGCCCGTGATCGCGTTGTAGGTGCCAGAGACTTTGATCGAGGCGGCATTGGCGATGGCGCCGGTCGACAGCACCTTGACCATGCCGAGGCGGTAGTTGACCTCGTAGTCGGTGCCGAGCACGTAGGTCGGCGTGCCGCTGGTGTGCTTGACGGCGAAGCCGGCCGTGGCGAAGTTCTGCTTTGACAGCGACACCCACTTGTCGTGCACGGCCGTGATCGCTTCGTCGGTGATCGTGCCGCTGCCCTGGTTGATGGTCGCCTGGCTGCCGAGCAGAGCCAGGGTCAGGCCGTCCTTATCCATTTCGGAGAGGGTGACGGAGAGGTCGGCCGGCTTCTGGATGGCGACCGACTCGATGACCTGGCCGTAGGTCGAGCGGCCCTTGGAGACCTGCTCCTTGAGTTCTGTATTGGCCTTGACCTCGAACTTGGAGCATTCGAAGGGGCCGGCGCGGCCGAGCTTGAGGCCGGTGGATGGGTCATAGCGGTTGATGTAGAGGTCACCACCGCCCAAAAATGCACGAGAAGACATGCGAATTTCTCCTAGATGCCCTCAACGGGCGGTTTAACGGAACCCTTGGCGGGCATGCTGCAATGGTCGCCGCGCATGGGCGCGCGTGCCTGTGGGAAAATTTCAGCCACCCGCCGCCAGCGTTTCAGCGAACGACAGAGAAAATTCGACGGCCGCCGAGACAGTCTCCAGGCCGTCATCGCGCGGCGCGATGGTGCGGCCGATGTAGTCGAGCGAAACGATGGTGCGCCCGAAGGTGATGTCGCCGCCCCAGATCGCCTTCTTGATGTCGGCGACGATCGCGCGCCCGGCGACGTTCGGGTGATCTGCGTCGCAGGGCGCGATGCCCTCGACGGCATAGCGGGCGACATTCTTGATCTTGCCAATCTGCTGGCCGGACGGCGCATCGTCGCCCTCGACGATGACGGCGCACGGGATATGGCTTTCATCCAGGCGCCGGCGGCCTTCGAAAACGCGCAGGCCGATGTCGGTGGCGTAGCCGTTGGCGACGGTTATGGCTGAAATCCGCGCAGCGAGTTCTGCCGCCAGGGTATCCGCGATGCTCATCGGTAAATCCGTTTCAGTTCATATTCAAGGACGCGCTGCGTTTCGGCAGCGAGCGCGGCGGAAATCTTCTGTTCGCTAACCCGCAGATACCATCTGAACAACTGGTTCACGCTGGGGCCGTACTCATGTTTTATATCCTTCTTTCCAGGTCCAACACGGATGAAAACACCCATGCCGTTGCTGCCGGGTTCCTTTCCTGCGCGCAGCGGAATCAGGAACGCTCCCGGCATCGGCTTACGCGCGCCCATGCCGTCGACTGCCACAGAAATACCTGCCTGCTTGCGGCCGGAGCCAATTCCGCGCAGCGGATCGCCCTTGGCGCGCTTCGCGGCGCGGGTCAGCTGGCGTGCGCCGTAGGTCGCCAGCCGGGTCGCCCTGGCGCGGGCGATCACATAGGCCACCGCACGTCCGGACGATGCAGGAACCAGATCCATGCGGTCCCGGATATACCTGTCGGTCAGATTGACTTCGGCGCGAATCTCCCGGCGGGTGTCGGTCATCGTCTTTCGCGCAACCGTATTGACGATCTGGTACTGCTTCGACTCAAGCACATCGGCCAGAGATTCCATCCCTGAAATCATGTTGGCAAAGATCGTTTTATTTCCGTAACCGGAAATCGTCACGACGCTCATCGCAGCACCACGCTGACGGTGTGCCCGTCGTTGGCGTCGATCGCATCGACGATGTAGCCCTGCCCGTCCACGGTCAGCGCGTCGCCGACCTTGGGCGCGGCAGCCACCGGGATGGTGGCGAAACTGCGGTAGCCGGTGGCCTGGCCATACTCGCCGGTGACGGCGACGCCATGCTCGAGGATGACCTCTGTCGGCAGTCCACGCAAAAGCGCCTCCTGCCCGAGGCGGGCGAAGAGGCGCCGGTGCATTCTCGCGAATGCGTCCGCCATTTAGGCGACCGTGAGCTTGATGACGGCGCGCGGGCGGGTGCAGATGCTGATCGGGTTCGACTGGGCTTCGAGTTCGACGCCCTTGCCCATGCGGACCAGTTCCTGCTTGGCGTAGTACGGCAGGCCGATGGTGTTGGCCGTCTCGACGTAGTCCGCGGGCGCGTAGTGCGTGACGAACATGTCGGGCACGCCTTCCGGCACCAGGTAGGCATCGGTCGAGGCGATGAAATCGACGCCGCCGACCGCGCCGCGGTACTCTTCCCAGAGCACGCCGGCGAACAGGAAGCCGGCGCGCGCGTCCTGGCGCAGGGTCTCGTTCGACTGCCAGTTGATGAAGTATTTCTCGACGAGGTCGTGCGTGGTCAGCGCGTCGAAGAACGCCGGCGAGCAGAAGGCACGGACGCCGGTGTACATCGCATTGCCGAGGGCGTCTTCCATCAGGCGTTTTGCCTCGAGGACCTTGGTGCGGATCTTCGTCGTGTTGGTTCCGAATACCATGGCCTTGGTCTGCTGGCTCAGGCCGAACTTGGTGAACATGTCGGCGATCACCGTCGAGCCGTTGGCGTCGAGAATCTGGCCCTTGATGGCGCCGATGCGCTGGTATTCGATCGTCGCGTCGATGCGGCGGCGCATTTTGGCCAGGCGCTTGTTGACGACGTTCTGGACGGTTTCCAGTTCGCCTTCGGAGCCGAAGGCGCGCACGCCCATGACTTCGTCGGCGCCGATGGTCGCGGTCTGGGGAAGGTGCACGGTCTGGAAGTCGACCAGACTGCGCTTGTCGCCGGTCACGTTCTGGCCGGGCGCGCCGCGGCTGGCGGCGGGAACGAGGGCCAGGGTTTCGCCGACCTTCTCGACCGAGACGGTCGTGGTCGATACGCCCTCTTCCTCGAAGAGGCCCAGGGCGCCGATGCGGCCGGGGACGTAGGGTTGCTCGTTGATCGCCTTGGTCAGGGACTGGACGGAGAAGGCGTCGTCATGGAAGATGTCGAGGGTTGCCATTGCAGGATTTCCTTATGGTGCGGGCTGGCTGGCCGGGTTAGCGGATGATGATGCCGAGCGCGGCCAGGTCGTCCTTGCCCGCGGTCTTGTCGCCGGCGTCGTTGGTCGACGCCCAGACCAGCAGGGAATCGGCGACCTCGGCGGTGCGGCAGATCATGATGCCCGGCAGGTCGCCGCCGGAGGCGTCGACGTCGGCGTAGAGGATACCGACGGCGGCTTCGGAGCCGTCGACGTTGTCATCGTCGTATGCCTTGTACTTGCCGGATGCGGTGATCTTGCCGAGGACGGTGCCGGCGGCCAGGGTCTGGCCGGAGACGACAGTGATTGCGGAGCGGCTGTAGGTGCCGTTCCCTTCGGAGATAATGAATTCTCCGGCGCGATTGATTTCGGTGAGGGCCATGTCAGGACTCCAGAAGAATGATTAAACGGACTTGCGGCGCGCCGCGTAGATCCCGGTGATGCTGATGACCGACTGCGGCGCGGGCGTCGGCTTGTTGGGAATACGGTTGTTGACCGGCAGTTCGGCATCGAGCGCAGCGCGCGCCTCGATCAGGCGCGGGCGGATCGCGGCCAGCGGCAGGCGGGCCTTGATGAAGCGCGCGGCCATTTCCGGCAGGCGGGCGGCGGCGCAGACGGCGACGATCTCATTCGCTTCGGCGACGGCGGCCTCGGCATCCGCGTCAGACCGGATCGCCGGGTCGAGGATGAAGGCGTCGGCGTAGGAAGATAGCCCGGCCGCGGCGGACATGGCGACGATGCGGCCGGCCAGCGCAGCGGCGTCGAGCGGGTGGTCGTCTTCCGGCTCGGGGTCTGGTTCGGCCGGCGGCGGCTCGATCGCGGCGCGGACGTTGTCCGGCAGGCGGTCCATGTCGAAGGCAGCGGCGACCTTGAGCGCCGGCTGCATTTCGTCCGCGAAGCCGAGCGCGACCGCGTCTTCGGCGTTGAGCCAGGTTTCGGCGTCGAGCAGTTCGCGGACCATATCCTCGGGCTGTCCGGTGCGGGCGGCGTAGGTCGCCACCAGCGACGCGCCGATCTTGTCGAGCACGTCGGCCATTTCGCGCAGGTCGGACGCATTGCCGAAAGCGAAGTTGAGCGGGTTGTGGATCATCATGAACGCGTTTTCCGGCATGACGATGCGGTCGCCGGACATCGCCACCAACGAGGCCGCCGAAGCAGCGACGCCCATGACTGTGACCTCCACCTGGGCGGGATGCTGGCGCAGCGCGTTGTACATCGCCAGCGCGTCGAACACCGAGCCCCCCGGCGAATTGATCGCCAGTCGAAGGGTGGCGACATCGATCGCCCTGATCTCGCCGATGAACTGCTTGGCCGTGACGCCCCAGGCGCCGATCTCGTCATAGATCGAGATGTCTGCGCTCTTGTCGGCCTTGGCCTGAATTGAAAACCAGTTTTTCACCGGCATACTCCGTAAGTTTGAGGATTGGACGCTATCGTCTTGCGCGCGGGCAGGTTTCGCCTGTGGGAAAATTTCAGGCGTCCAGCAGCAGCATTTCGAGCACCACGTCGACCACGTCGGCGGCGATGGCGATCTCCGCCCGCGCGGCTAGTTCGGCGCGCCCGGAGAGGCGCAGGCCGGCTCTGCAATCTGCCAGGAATCCCGCGTCGACCGCAGCCGCCGCGCCGATGCGCACGGCGGCCGATGCGGAAACCGCGCAGTGCAGTTCGAGCAGGACGCCGGCGCGCGCGGCATGGCGGAGGCGGGACTTCTTGCCGGCCGCGGGAATTCCGCCGGGGATGAAATCCGGGCTCGGCGGATGGATGACGCCAGCCAGCGGGCCCCAGGCATCGCCCCATGCCGACCCGAACGACGCACCCCATGCGGAAGCCATGCCTTACGCAGGTCCCCACGGGTCGCCGGCGGAACCGCTGCCGCCGATCGACTGCCCCTTGACTTTCTGCAGATCGACCGGAATCGCCGTCGCCTGCAACACCGCCAGCACCTCGGCGGCGATGGCCGCGGCGCTCGGCCCGCTGCCGCCCGAAGTCGAAATCCCCTGGGCCTGCACCGGCACCGTGTTTTTCACCAGCACGCGGTAGTCGCCGAGCGTGGATACCACCGGATCGCCGCCGCCCTCGACGAACAGGTTGCCGACGAGATCGAGCGTGTGATTGCTCTCCATCGGCCGCACGCGCCAGGCGCCCTGCAGGAAAAAGTAGGGCGGAATCGACAGGCCTCCGCCGAGATCGTCGCCGCCCACCTGGCGGAAGACGGCGCCGTACTTGGCGTTGTCCGACAGCGCCAGCCAGTCGGCAGAGCGGCTGTAGAGCTCGGTGGCGGTGACGCTGGCGCTATCGAGGATGATCCGCCTGGAAGCAGGATCGAAGGTGACCGGCATCAGGCATAGACCCGGTCAACTTCCGCTACCAGCGACAGCGCAATCGTCTTCGAGCGCGTCAGCGTTCCGGTCGCCGCGACGAACTTGCCGTAGCCGGGTCGGATGCCGACCAGCGTGACCGGGCGGTCGGTGCCGCCGCCGTAGCCGCCCTGCACGTTGCCGTCGTAGTCGTAGGTGAACGCAATGCTGCTGGCGCCGATGGTGCCGGCGATCGGCGTTCCGCCGGCGTCGTTGACCGTGATCGCGCCCGCCTCGCCGTAGTCGTTCGATGCGCCCGGCGGGCTGGTGAAGAACAGTCGGTAGCTCGATCCGGCGCCGACCAGCGGCGCGTTGAAGGAAATCGTGCCGGCGGCCGTATAGGGGTTGACGCGCTTGGTGTTCGAATCGTCGTAGAATTCGACCCGGTTGCTGTCGGCGGCCAGGATGTTGTCGATATAGACCGACTGCGCGGTCACCAGCGTATCGCCGACGAAGGTGAGCAGGTCGCTCTGTATCTTGCCGATCTTGCTGCCGGCGTCGCCGGATGCGTTGATGTTGGTCGCCTGGCGCAGCAGGTACTGCACCTTGGTGTAGATCTGCTCCAGCGTTCCGCCGTTGCCCTCGATGATGATCTTGAAATTGCGGCTCACCCCGCCGATGCTGCGCGTCTGGTTGGCGGTGTAGTAGCTTACCGTGATTCCGGAGTACGGCGCGCCGGACATGGCGCCGTCAGCCGCGGCGATCTTCAGGTCGTCGGAGTTGGCGATCAGGAAGTTCTGCTTGTTGGCGCCCGTCGCCGTCGCGCCGGTATCGGCCAGCACGGAACTGGCGTACTTTTTGCCGTATTCGCGGCAGAATGCCTTGGCATAGGTGCGCTTGTCAAAATTCCCGTGGCTGGCGTCGCCATAGACCTTGATGCCGGCGTTGAACTGGTCGGTGAACGGGAAGTTCGTCGGCGAATCGGTGGACGCCAGGTGATAGTACGGCTGCGCGCCGCTGTTGATCGTGCCCAGGCCGATGAAACCGGCGAACTGCTGGACGATGGCGCTGCTGCCGTTGTATTCGGACCAGCCGCCGTCGCGAAGCATGTTGCGCGTGGTGTCGTCGTACCAGGTCCAGGCGCTGTAGGTAGCGCCGTCGGTGCCGATGGCGTACTGGCCGGACAGCGCGTCGATGGCGTACATCGGGAACGGGCTGTCCTGATAGGAGGCCGTGGCCCACAGGTCGACCAGCTTGGAATACACCGCCTGCAGCGTGACGCCGTCCTTGGCGACGAGGTTGCCGGCCTCGACAAGGCGGATGGTGCGGCCCGGCTCGTCGATGACGATCTCGGTGTCGACGTTTAGGGATGCTTTGCTGGTGATCTTGGCCATGGGTGCGGCTCCTTACTGATAGTTGCGGTCGACGACCTGCTGCACCGGGATAGACGCCCCGGCGACGCCGAGCGCCAGGTTGCGCACGGCCAGCGGCACGTAGCCGGGCTTGTAGATGCAGACATCGACGCTGCTGACGCTGTCCGGGTCGTAGTTCCAGGCGTAGGACGTTCCGCCGTAGCTGTCGAGGCTGTTGAGGATGGTTCCCGTGCCGGCCGTGAGAATCACGATGTCAGACCCGGATACCAGACCGGTCAGCGTCAGGTAGGGCGAGAACTGCGGCTCGTCGTCGATCTGCGCCGCGAAGTGCAGCGACGGCCAGCCGGAAAACGCTGCCTGCACGCCGACCGCAGTTTCCGCGCTGGCGACGATGGCCAGCCCCTCGCCCGGGTTGATCGTGATGCCGGACTTGCGCACGCCGATGTCGGCATTGAGGTGCCCGTAGCCGTGCCCGAGCATGTCCTCGGCGGCGCCGCCCGGCTTGTTGATTTCCATTTCCGGGAAGGCGATGCGCAGCACCGGCCCGTTGAAGTCCTTGGTGTGCAGGTAGTTGAAGCCGCGCGGGCTGCCGGCCGTGGTGTCGGTCATGTACTTTTCCGGCACGCCGTAGGGAACGAAGCCGACGTCGGTGAACACGGTCAGGGCGGAGAGCGCCGGGTAGGCCGAATCCATCGGCGTCAGTTGCGCCTGAATCTGGCGGCTGCTGTCGGAAACGTCGACACCATAGACCTGCCCCACCGGAACCAGGCGCAGGTACGGGGTATCGGTGGTGCCGACCTCCTGGATGCCGAGCGCCAGCAGCTTGACGACGCTGGCGCCGGTATTCTCAAGCGAGAACAGCGACAGGCCGGGGCGCGTGGCGGTGACGTATTCCCATGTCACGGTCTTGCCGTCGATAGCTACCTGCGCATGCACGCGCAGCGGCATCGACGCCTGCACGGTATCGGCCATCAGCACGACGGCTGTATTCTGCGGGATGGTGATCGGCTCGACCGTGCCGACCGATGCACCCATCGCCGAGCGGATCAGCCCGCCGCGCGAGAACTTGCCGCCCAGCCGGCCCCACGAGCGCGGGTTGTTCAGGGTGTTCTGGGTGCCGGCCGCCGCGCCCGAGCGCAGCGCGACGATGCGGCGCAGGCGCGCGGCGTAGTCATTGCCGCCACCACCGCGACGGACGACCACGGTCGACGGCAGCGCGGTGCCGCTGTCGTGGCGTACCGCCTTCCAGTTCATGCTTTCGCCGCTCGCCGAGGCGCACTGCCAGAGCGTCGCATTGCTCATCTGTGCCGACGAGGCGCCGGCGATCGACTGCACCGACAACTCGAGCGAGCGCAAGGTCAGCTTTCTGCCGGACCCGGAGGTATTGACCAGCGCCAGCAACGCCTGGCCGAACATGCTCTGCCAGTTCGCTTCGGTGGAGAGGCGGTATTGGCGCTTCATCTCAGCCCACCGGCGGCAGCGCGGCGTGTTTCAGCGCATCGACCATGCGCCCGATGTCGGCGATGCTGACATTGGCCTGCGCGGCGTGCAGCACCGGGCTGCCCGGCTCCAGCCAGAGCACCACGGCCTTGGCGTCGGCCGGCATCTTGAGCCGCACGGCGTCGAGGAACAGGCGGGCGTCCTTCATCGCTCAGGACACCGTGAACTCGAAGGCCACGTCGAGGATGCCGACGGCGTTGGCGCCCGGCTGCAGGATGTGAATTCCCTCGGAGGTATTGCAGACGAAGGGCTCGATGTTGCTGTCTCCGGTCGAATCCCAGATGCACATCAGCGGCACGATGCACTGCAGTTCGTCCGATGTCGCCGCGGATACGGCCGGCTCGTCGCCCGACCAGAGGATCTGGCGGAAGGCGTTGTCGCCGGTATTCGTGAAGGTGCCGCCGGTGACGCAGGTCACGCTGGTCAGGTCGACCGAGGTGTTGCCGGTATCGTGCGCAACCGGCGTCACCGCCGTGCCGGCCGACAGCGCGCTGATCTTGCGCAGCAGCATCGAGGTCAGCACGCCGGTGACGGCCGCTGTCTGGTTGTTGAGCACCCAGGCGCGGTAAAGTTTGACCTTGCGCGTGGCGTGGGCGTTGAAAATGCCGAGCAACGACTTGTTCGAGGCGAAGGCGATGCCGGTGGCGTAGGCGGTGTAGGTTTTGGCCATGGTGTGATTCCTTTTCCTAAAATTATGAGATCAGCGTCTTTTTGGCTGCCGCGTAGGCCGCGCCGACCGCGGCGATGATGCCGACCAGCCAGGTCATGATCCTGCCGACTACCTTCGAGCCTTTCCACAAGCTCACCATGTCATCGATCGACTCCTGGATGACGTTTTCACGTGAAATGTGTTCGGTCAGTTCGTTGTTCATCGACGACAAATCCGATTTGATCGCGTCCAGCGTGCGGTCCTGGTGGTTGAGGCGCCAGAGGATGATCAGCAACGGGTCCTTTTCGACGTGCGACACGTCGGCGACGTGCTGCGCGGCTTCGAGCATTTCCTTTTCGAGGTGGCGCTCGTGGTGCAGTTCTGTCATTCCTCAGTGCCCCATTCGAACAGCGCGAACACCACCGCGAGCACGGACATCAGCGCGCCCAGCAAGGCGGCATAGACGGCGAATTCTCCGGGAAACAGCGAGACGAGAATCTCGATCACGTCGGCACCTCCGATTCGATCGCGGCTTCCATGTTCTCGACGCAGCCATATAGCAATTGCAGCGCGCCAGCGAGTTCGTAGATCGGCCGGCGGATGAAGATGTCGCCGGGATCGCCTGCCTCGATGGCGACGGCCTGCGCCTCGACCTCTGCCTGCTCGGCGCGGTAGATTTGCGAAAGCTGGCCATGCGCCGATTTCAACATCGACGCGAGTTGCGCGAGGGCGGCGCGGCGATCTCGGGTCATGGCTACCGCCTATCCGCCAGCATCGCGGTTTTTTGCTGGCTACCGTAGGATGTTCCGAGGAAAAACCCGGTGATCGAGCCGAGCACCAGGGAGATGATCGAAGAGACGACCATCGCCCGGATGTCGTTCGTCCATCCCTCGCCGAACATGACGGCCACCACGACAAGATAGACCAGGGGCAGGATAAGCACCGCCACCCATAGCGCCGGAGACAGCCACGGCTTGCTTTGCTGCATCGCGTCGCGGTCAGCCTGGCGGGCCCCGGCGATGCCGCAGCCTGGCGGGCCCCGGCGATGCCGCCGCCGCCGGCTTCACCGGCCAGTTCATACCACTGGGCGGCCACGGCCTTGGCATAGGTCGTCGCCAGTTCCGGATCGGCCTGCATCGCAGCCACCGCGCCCTCGGCGGTCGGCTTCTCGGTGACGGCCTTGGCGATCTCGACGGCAACCTCGGCGGCCTTGGCGTTTTTCTCGGTCTGTTCACCGCTCCCGAAAATTCGGATGAGGGCGGGCGCCGCCTGGATCAGCGACGGAATAGCTGCAGCAACGAATGGAGCCACGTTTTGATCTCCTGTAGAGGATTCTGGAAAGGTGGCGGATTCCGTCGATGCGGAATCCCCTCCTTCGAGTACGGAAAGCGCTCGCTGGTAGTGCGCGAGGCGGTCGGCCTGGCCGTTCAGGCCGCCGTTGATCTTTCTAGTGATCGTCTCGAACTGCCCGGCGTCGGCGTAGTCATTGAGCCGGCGGCTGTCCCAATACCAGCCGGCGGAGCGACAGGCGAGGTCGGCGCGCTCGAGCATGGCCGGGTTTTTC
>JAGVUA010000031.1 GCA_019136545.1 Betaproteobacteria bacterium | reverse complement strand
ATCGTACCTCTTCACCGCCTTGGCCTTCTCCTTCTCCACTTGCCTAAGGTCCGCCGATGAGGTACAGGCACCGAGCGATAGAAATAGCGCCGCTAAAATAATTAACGGCAAGAACGTAATTGCTGGCGATAGCCAGTGGCGGTTTACCAAAACAAGCCCCCCATCCTGAATATAAAACCCGATTGAAACAGGCACAGGTTACGGCTCGCTCACCGCGCGTTCTATCCAAATAACGCAGCGATTATCCAACAACTGCTAAGCATTTCCTGCTGCAGCGCAGCAGGAAATGCTCTTCAAAACAACATGTTTACCTCTAGAAGGATTTTTCTCCGCCAGTATAGATCTTGATCGGAACTCCCGACAGCGCCTCCCCGCCATCCTTGCCCACGCGGTAGGTTTCCTGGAAATACAGCGAATGCGTTCTGTCTTCCGTCATGATGTGGGGATGCATCGAGCAAACCATGTTCTCGGGTAAGACAAAGTCATAACCTTCGCCGATACGGGGCATTTCGATCATTGTCATGCCAATGGAATGACCGGAGACATGACCGAGCCGATAGCCTCGATCATGAAACGGCTTCGAGCAGGCACGATGAACGTCAACCGCTGTATTACCGGCCTTCATGTGTGCCTTGGCCAGTTCATGGAACTCCTGATATGCCGTAAACATCTCCTGGGTGGTTGCGTCAACTCCCTTGGGAGCCAGCACTCGCGAAAACTCAACCCAATGACCACCTTCACCGGCGATTTCAAGTCCATACACCATGGCATCGGTGTCTCGGACCTGCCTGCCGGTCGGAAATATCATCTGTGGCTGAATCGACCCATTGGGCCCAGTGCAGATCATGTCCATCGTCTTGCGCGCAGTGCCTGCCGAGGCGAACAGATCCTCGGCCACCCCCATGAGTTGCGCCTCCGTCATTCCCTCCTGGTAGGCACCAAGAACCGCGAGCACACCGGCCTTGTTAATCGCCATGGAGTGGCGCACCGAAGCGATTTCTTCCTCGCTCTTCTGCGCCCGGGCGTAATCGAAGGGAATATCGAAGTCGATCAAGTCGAAACCGGCCTTCTGCAAAGCGCCATAGTCTCGCACTGTCATGATGTATTCCAAGCCGTAAACGCCAACCTTCCGCGCCCCCTTATCCTTCAGGAAGCTGGCGATCCATTCACCGCAGTGCGCCGGGAATTCCCGTTTCTGGATGAAGGTTGCGCTGTGGTCCCCTACCCAAGTCGCCTCCCGGGGAAAAACCGCTACCGGGTCCCCCGCAAGAGGTACGACGACATAGGCATAACGATGCAGGATATGGAAGCCACACATGTAGCGAACCGCACCTTCGAAACCAGTGTATTCACTGCCGCTGACGATGAGATAGTCGAGACCGGCCGACTGCATCGCATTGCGAATATTGGTGTAGCGCCGGTCGATCTCGGCCCGGCTCGGTGTGTAAGGGCTGATGTACTTGTTCATGCTAATCCTTCAGGGTCCAGGAAAACTCCAATCCCTTGATCATTACGGCCATGGCATCATTGAGTGGCGTAGGCACTCCGATTTCCTTGCCGATCTTGGCGATACCGCCATTGAGAGCATCGACCTCTGTTGCGCGCTGCGCCAGGACATCTTGCAGCATGCTCGGCTTATGCTTGTAGGCAACTTTCTTTCCATATTCGAGCAAAGCCACCGGATCACCATCCAGCGTGACACCCAAGGCCTTTGATACCGCGATGCCCTCCTCCGCCAGCGCCAACATGACCGGCCAGACCTGCTCGCACGCAATTCCATGAGGGAGACGCGTCAGCGCGCCCATGGCGTTGGACGCCGAATTGAAGATGAGCTTGGTCCACAAGGCCCCACGGGAATCCTCCATCGGCAGACAGATCATCCCGCCTCTATTGATCGCATCCGCTAGCTGATTGACTTCCTGCATGGACGCCGGCTTGGGCAGAAACGGACCAATCCAGGTCTTGCCGCCGGTATCCTGATTGACGACACCCGGCGCAGTCACATGCCCGGCCGGGAAAGTAGTCCCCATGATGACGCGAGGAACGTACTCGGCGATGATTTCCTCATTGCCAACGCCGTTCTGCACAGAACATACCGCGCCATTCTTGAATATATGGGCCGTCGCCTCCATTGCAGGCCTCGTATGCAATGTCTTGGCGGCGATGATGCCGAAATCGCATTCCGGAATCTCTTTGGCATCAGCCCTGGCCTTGACGGGCGCCACGAAGTCGGCCAAGCCGGTCAGGCGTAGGCCATTCTTGTTGATGGCATCCACATGCTCCCGGTTCGGGTCGTAGGCCCAAACCTCGACATCCGAGAGCTTAGCCAAGTGGGCGCCAAACAGACTGCCGATCGCGCCACAACCAATGATGCAGACTTTCATGTGTTCACCCATTCAGTGTTGATTAAATTTCCAACTCGCCTCACGCGCCTTGACCAAGCGATACATCGTTTCGCTGATCGGCGCAGGAACCCCCGCCTCAACGGCGGCTCGCACGATGGCTCCGGTAATCCAGTCGACCTCGGTCAGGCGTTTGGCCCGTACATCCTCCAGCATGGAGGGGGCATGGGCATAATCGTCGTCACCGGTTTGCCCGTGACTCGTCGCCTCGACATTCATTTCCCAAGGATCCTCAAACAATACGATTCCCCGGGCATTGGCAACTCGCTTGCCTTCATCCATCATGGCATGCACGAGATGTCCGAGATCGGTAATCGCACCGCGTTGGGCAAAAGCCTTGACGTGCGGCAAATCCGTCACCGCGGAAATACTGTTTACGGCGGCGTTAAAAATCAGCTTCGACCACTGCGCCGGCAGAAGATCCGGGAAAGCCTTGGCCTTCAACCCGGACCGTTCGATCAGCTGCTCGACCGCCCTGACCTGCTCGAAGGTTGACTTGCCTTGCGCCCAGGGCCCCATCCAGGTCGCGGTATCGAGTTCGTATTCGACATGAATATCCGAATGCCGGTTGCCGCTCATGAAAGTCACGGCCGAGATGATTGGCCAATCACCGTACTTGGCAACCACTTCCTCGCAACCAAGCCCGTTCTGCACGGTCATGACCTGGGCGTTCGGAAAATGTCCCGCCAAGCGTTTCGCCGTGTCTTCAACATCACTGGCCTTGGTGGCGATGATTACCAGATCGACATCGCCCAGATCGGCCGGGTTGGTGGACGCGAGGATTTTGGCTTGTCTTTCGGTCTTGCCTGAAGATCGGAGGCCATGCCGGTTGAGTTGATCGGCATGCTCCTGGCGTCGCGTGAGAATGGTCGACTCAGCAACGCTGCCAAGATGGCACGCAAACAGGCTGCCAATCGCACCGGCTCCGGCGACACAAGTTCTCTTGATGGGTTTGATGGTCATGATTCCTCAAAAGATCTACATCTGCATTCTGAATTGTTTATTACCGGGTCATGCAAAAGCCGCAAGTCCGGTAATGGCCCGCCCGAGAATAAGCGCATGGATGTCGTGCGTTCCCTCGTAAGTATTCACAACTTCAAGATTCACGAGATGCCGTGCGACACCGAACTCATCGCTGATACCGTTGCCGCCAAGCATGTCGCGCGCCACTCGCGCTATATCCAGCGCCTTGCCGCAAGAGTTGCGCTTCATGATGGACGTCAGCTCGACCGCCGCCTGATGGTCGTCCTTCAGACGACCCAAACGTAGACATCCCTGCAGCCCCAGCGTTATCTCGGTAAGCATGTCGGCGAGCTTCTTCTGAATCAGCTGATTTGCAGCCAATGGCCGACCAAACTGTTTGCGATCAAGGGTGTATTGCCGAGCGCGTTGATAGCAATCCTCGGCCGCACCCAACGCGCCCCATGCGATCCCGTACCGTGCGCTGTTCAAGCAAGTAAACGGGCCTTTCAAACCACGAACTTCTGGAAATACGTTTTCGTCCGGACAGAACACCTCGTCCATGACAATTTCACCAGTGATTGAGGCACGCAACCCCACTTTTCCATGAATCGCCGGGGCCGACAGTCCTTTCCATCCCTTTTCTAATACAAAACCTCGAATGGCACCTTCGTCATCCTTTGCCCAGACGACAAAGACGTCTGCGATCGGGCTATTGGTAATCCACATCTTTGCGCCTGAAAGGGAGAAACCACCCTTTGTCCGCCGCGCTCGGGTAACCATACCGCCCGGGTCGGAGCCATGGTTGGGCTCGGTCAACCCAAAACAGCCAATCCATTCTCCTGTCGCCAGCTTTGGCAAGTACTTTTGCTTCTGGGCTTCGGTACCAAACTCGTTGATCGGCACCATGACCAAGGAGCTTTGTACGCTCATCATGGAACGATAGCCAGAATCGATTCTCTCGACCTCGCGCGCGACTAAGCCATAGGGCACATAGCCCAATCCGGCGCCTCCGTAAGACTCGGGAATCGTAATCCCGAGTAATCCCAACTCACCCATCTCGCGAAAAATCGCCGTGTCGGTTCTTTCGTGGCGGAATGCCTCCTGGATG
>JAGVUA010000021.1 GCA_019136545.1 Betaproteobacteria bacterium | reverse complement strand
AGTACTTGGCTCCGGAGGGCGTGACCTCGAGATACAGGCCGTGACCATCCGCTAATTTGTAGGTCTTTTCCTTGGGCTTGGCAGCCTCAATCTCCTTGATCGTCAGCATGAGCACACCTCGACAAAATTGGGGGCACATTTCAGGCAAGCCCCGTCGATTGGTATTTTGTGCCCCCAGAAATGCCCCCGGCAAGCACCCGGATGCCCCCGGACAAGCCCGGACAATCTCGGAAAGCACAATAACCGAAACCCGCATGGTTGAGCGGCATTTCGGATTATCGAGGAGTTGTTTGGACTTGAAGCTGGTGCCGGGAGAGGGACTCGAACCCTCACACCTTGCGGCGGCGGATTTTGAGTCCGCTGCGTCTACCGATTCCGCCATCCCGGCCAGGAGGCAAGGCGCGTAAAATCCGCGCCTTCGTTTGAAGGGGCGCATTATCCGCGAATCGCCCCTTCGCTTCAACCCGGCATTATTTGCGTGCTGACCCTCGACGATTTCGACTACGCCCTGCCGCCCGGCCGCATCGCCCAGACCCCCCTGCCGGAGCGCTCGGCGAGCCGGCTGTTGGTGATGCGCGGCGCGGCGCTGGAGGATCGCGGCATCCGCGACCTGCCGGCGCTGCTCGCACCCGGCGACTTGCTGGTGATGAACGATACGCGCGTCATCCACGCCCGCCTGTTCGGCTGCAAGGACACCGGCGGCCGGGTCGAAGTGCTGGTCGAGCGCATCGCCGCCGATGGAGAAGTGATCGCGCAATTGCGCGCCAGCAAGCCGCCTCGGCCCGGTTCGCGGCTTCGCCTGGAAGAGGCTTTCGACGCCGAAGTGCTGGGCCGGATCGGCGAGTTCTGGCGGCTGACTTTCGACGGCGAGGCCATCGCGCTGATCGAACGCCACGGCCGGCTGCCGCTGCCGCCCTACATCGCGCATGCGGCGGCGCCCGCCGACGAAGAACGCTACCAAACTGTCTTCGCCCGCCCATCCAAAGAGGGGGGGTCCGTCGCCGCGCCCACCGCCGGCCTGCATTTCGACCCGCCGCTGCTGGCCGCGCTGGCCGCGCGCGGCGTCGGTACCGCTCACCTCACCCTGCACGTCGGCGCCGGCACTTTCCAGCCGGTGCGCGTCCAGAACCTGGGCGAGCACCGCATGCACAAGGAACGCTATGTCGTGCCGCAGGCCGCCGTCGACGCCGTCGACGCCTGCCGGTCGCGCGGCGGCCGCGTGGTTGCGGTCGGCACCACCACGCTGCGCACGCTGGAGACCGCCGCGTGGGACGGCGAGCTGACGGCCGGCGCCGGCGAAAGCGAACTGTTCGTCACGCCGGGCTTCGACTTCAAGGTCGTCGACGTGCTGCTCACCAACTTCCACCTGCCCAAGTCGACGCTGCTGATGCTGGTTTCGGCCTTCGGCGGCATGGACAATATCCGCGCTGCTTATCGTCACGCCATCACGCACAATTACCGCTTCTTCAGCTACGGCGACGCCATGCTCATCCACCGCCAACATGAAATTTGACCTTCACGCCACCGACGGCGCCGCGCGGCGCGGCACGCTGACGCTCGCCCACGGCGCAGTCGAAACGCCTGTCTTCATGCCGGTCGGCACCTATGGCTCGGTAAAGGCGATGGATCCGACCGAACTCGTCGCCATCGGCGCCCGGATCGTGCTCGGCAATACCTTCCACCTCTGGCTGCGGCCGGGGCTGGCGGCGATTCGCGCGCACGCCGGCCTGCACCGCTTCATGGGCTGGGACAAACCCATCCTGACCGACTCGGGCGGCTTCCAGGTGTTCAGCCTGGGCGACTTGCGCAAGATCACCGAGGAAGGCGTCAAGTTCCAGTCGCCCGTGAATGGCGACCGCCTGTTCATGCGCCCCGAGGATTCGATGCAGATTCAGCACGCGCTGAACTCGGACGTGGTGATGATCTTCGACGAATGCACGCCCTACCCCGCCGACATCGGGCAGGCGGCCGATTCGATGCGCCTGAGCTTGCGCTGGGCGCGGCGCTCGCGCGACGAACACGATCGGCTCGGCAACGCCAATGCCTTGTTCGGCATCGTCCAGGGCGGCATGCACGAATCCCTGCGCGACGAATCGCTTGCCGGTTTGGACGAAATCGGTTTCGATGGCATGGCCATCGGCGGCCTGTCGGTCGGCGAGCCGAAGGAAGATTTCGCGCGCATCCTCGCCCACACCGCGCCGCGCCTGCCTGCGCACAAGCCGCGCTATCTGATGGGCGTCGGCACGCCGGAGGACATCGTCTATGCCGTCGGGCAGGGCATCGACATGTTCGACTGCGTGCTGCCGACCCGCAACGCGCGCAACGGCCACCTGTTCACCCGCTACGGCGACGTGCGCATCAAGAATGCGTGTTACAAGCAGGATACGCGGCCCCTCGACGACACCTGCGGCTGCTACTGCTGCCGCAACTTCAGCCGCGCTTATCTCCACCACCTGCATCGCATCGGGGAAATTCTCGGGGCACGGCTCAACACCCTCCACAACCTGTTCTACTACCAGACGCTGATGGCTGAACTGCGAACCGCGATCGAAGAAAGCCGCTTCCCGGACTACTGCGCCGAATTCCAACGGAATCGTGCCCGCGGGCCGGTATAATCCGCACTTCGTTTTTTCTCCCATCGGAGTCCAACATGCTGATTTCCAACGCTTACGCTCAAGCGGCGTCCACCGATGCCTCGGGGGGCCTGCTCGGCTTGCTGCCCATCATCCTGATGTTCGTGGTGCTGTGGTTCCTGATGATCCGGCCGCAGATGAAAAAAGCCAAGGAACACCAGAAAATGGTCACCGAGCTGGCCAAGGGCGACGAGGTGGTCACCCAGGGCGGCGTCGTCGGTCGCATCAGCAAGATCAGCGAGAACTATGTCACCGTCGAAGTGGCCGAGGGCAAGAACGGACCGGTCGAGCTTACGGTGCAAAAACAGGCCATCGGCGCCTTGTTGCCCAAGGGCACGCTGAAGTCACTCTGATTCCCTCTCTGCGCCTCGACACCCCGGTCAACCGGGGCGCCGGGGCTGGTGCCAAGCCATGAATCGTTTCCCGCTCTGGAAGAATGTCCTCGTCGCCCTCGCCTTGGTGCTCGGCTTTCTGTACACCCTGCCCAATTTCTTCGGCGAGGTCCCGGCGGTGCAGGTTTCCAGCATCAAAGCGACCGTCAAGGTTGACACCCAGCTGCTGTCGCGCGTCGAAGACACCCTCAAGACGGCGGCCATCACCCATACCGGCCTGTTCTCCGATCAGCACAGCATTCGCGTCCGCCTGGCCGACACCGACACGCAACTGAGGGCCAAGGACGTCATCGAGAAAGCGCTCAACCCCGATCCTTCCGACAGCGCGTACAGCGTCGCGCTCAACCTGCTGTCGGCGTCGCCGTCCTGGCTGACCGGCATCCACGCCCTGCCGATGTATCTCGGCCTCGACCTGCGCGGCGGCGTGCATTTCCTGCTCCAGGTCGACATGAAGGGCGCGCTGACGAAACGGCTCGACTCCACCGGCGCCGATCTGCGCAGCCTGCTGCGCGACAAGAATATCCGCCACGGCGGCATCAATCGCGAGCGCGACATCATCGTGATCAAGTTTCGCGACGCCGATATCCGCGACAAGGCCAAGGCCGCAATCACCGACTCGCAGCCGGACCTGACGCTGGCCGAAGGGCAGGATGCCGGCGACGCCGGCGACCTCAAGCTCACCGCAACCTTGAAGCCGACCGCCGAGAAGCGCATCCAGGAATTCGCCATCAAGCAGAACATCACCACCCTGCACAACCGCATCAACGAGCTGGGCGTGGCCGAGCCGGTGATCCAGCAGCAGGGCGCCGACCGCATCGTCGTCCAGCTGCCGGGGGTGCAGGACACCGCCAAAGCCAAGGACATCCTCGGCCGCACGGCGACGCTGGAATTGCGCATGGTCGACGACGAAAGCTCCAGCAATGCCTCGGTCATGGACCAGGCGGCCAAGGGCCAGCCGCCGGTCGGCACCGAGTATTACGTCGAGCGCGGCGGCCGGCCGCTACTGGTCAAGAAGCAGGTGATGCTGACCGGCGAACGCCTTACGGACGCCCAAGCCGGTTTCGATAGCCAGACGCACGAGCCGGCGGTGCACCTGACGCTCGACTCGGCCGGCGCGCGCATTTTCAAGGACCTGACCCGCGACAACGTCGGCAAGCGCATGGCCATCCTGCTGGTCGAGAAAGGCAAGGGCGAGGTGGTGACGGCGCCGGTGATCCGCAGCGAGATCGGCGGCGGCCGCGTGCAGATTTCAGGCCGCATGAGCACCGTCGAAGCCAGCGACGTCGCCCTGCTGCTGCGCGCCGGCTCGCTGGCCGCACCGATGGAGATCATCGAGGAACGGACCATCGGCCCGAGCCTCGGCGCCGACAACATCCGCAAGGGCTTCCACTCGACGACCTGGGGCTTCGTCGCCATCGCGGTATTCATGACGCTCTACTACCTGCTGTTCGGCTTCGTCTCGGTGGTGGCGCTGTCGGCCAACCTGCTGTTCCTGGTCGCGCTGCTCTCGCTCCTGCAGGCGACGCTGACGCTGCCCGGCATCGCCGCCATCGCCCTGACGCTGGGCATGGCCATCGACGCCAACGTGCTGATCAACGAGCGGGTGCGCGAAGAACTGCGCGGCGGCAGCACGCCGCAAGCGGCCATCACCGCCGGCTACGAACGCGCCTGGGCCACCATTCTCGACTCCAACGTGACGACGCTGATCGCCGGCGTGGCGCTGCTGATCTTCGGCTCGGGCCCGGTGCGCGGGTTCGCCGTGGTGCATTGCCTGGGCATCCTGACGTCGATCTTCAGTTCCGTGGTGGTTTCGCGCGGTCTGATCAACCTGATCTACGGCCGACGCAAGAAGCTGGCGTCGCTGTCCATTGGTCAAGTCTGGAAACCGGGGGTGTAAAACATGGAATTCTTCCGCATCCGCAAAGACATTCCTTTCATGCGCCACGCGCTGGTGTTCAACGTCATCTCGCTGGTGACCTTCGTTGCCGCCGTGTTCTTCCTCGCCACCCGAGGGCTGCACCTGTCGATCGAATTCACCGGCGGCACGCTGATCGAGGTCGGCTACGCGCAAACCGCCGATATCGAGAAGATCCGCAAGCAGCTGGATACCGACGGCTTCGTGGACACGCAAGTGCAGAACTTCGGCTCCTCGCGCGACGTGCTGATCCGCGTGCCCCTGGCCAAGGATACGGAAACGGCCAAAGTCGGCGAACGCGTCGTCACCTCGCTGGCGAAAGTCAGCAGTGGCGACACGCCGACCCTGAAGCGCGTCGAGTTCGTCGGGCCGCAGGTGGGCAAGGAACTCGCCTCGGACGGCGCCATGGCCCTGTTGCTGGTCGTCATCGGCATCGTCATCTACCTGGCCGTCCGCTTCGAATGGCGTTTCGCGGTGTCGGCGATCATCGCCAACCTGCACGACGTAGTGATCATCCTCGGCTTCTTCGCTTTCTTCCAGTGGGAATTCTCGCTGCCGGTGCTGGCGGCGGTGCTGGCGGTGCTGGGCTACTCGGTGAACGAATCCGTCGTCGTGTTCGACCGGGTGCGCGAAACCTTCAAGAAGAGGCGCGGCCTGACCACGCCCGAGGTGCTCAACCACGCCATCACCAGCACCATCTCGCGCACCATCATCACCCACGGCTGCACGCAGATGATGGTCACCTCGATGCTGATCTTCGGCGGTGCCGCCCTGCACTACTTCGCGCTGGCGCTGACCATCGGCATCCTGTTCGGCATCTACTCCTCGGTGCTGGTCGCCAGCCCGCTGGTGATGTGGATGGGCGTCTCGCGCGAGCAGTTCATCAAGGCGAAGAAGGACAAGCCCGAGGGCATGACCGAGGACGGAGCCTGCGTCTGATGCGCGTCCGGATTTGGGATCTACCGCTGCGGCTGTTCCACTGGTTGCTGGTGGCGGCCGTCGTCGCGGCGTTCGTTGCCGCCAAGATCGGCGGCAACGCCATGGTCTGGCATGGCCGTGCCGGCCTGCTGATCATCGGCCTGCTGGTGTTCCGGCTCGTCTGGGGCTTCGCCGGTTCGACGCATGCGCGCTTCGCCAGCTTCGTGCGCGGCCCGGCGGCGATCCGCGCCTACCTGAAGGGCGAGTGGTTCGGCGCCGGGCACAATCCGATCGGGGCGCTCTCGGTGCTCGCCATGCTGGGCCTGTTAGCGGCGCAGGCGGCCACCGGCCTGTTCGCCAACGATGACGTCGCCTTCGAGGGCTATCTCTACCCGCTGGTGAATGCCGCTGTTTCCGACAAGCTCACCGGCGTCCACAAGCTGCTCGAGCCCGCGCTGATGCTTCTCGTCTTGCTGCATGTAGGCGCCATCATCTTCTACACGCGGATCAAGAAGGAATCGCTGGTGCTGCCGATGATCACCGGCTGGAAAGACCTGCCGATCGAGACACCCGCCCCGCGCAGCGGCGGTTTCGTCGCTTTCCTCGTCGCGGCGCTGGTCGCGGCCGGCGTGGTCTACGTCGCGACCGGGCAATGGCTGCCCCCGCCGCCGGTGGTGGAAACGCCGGCCTTCTGACCGCTGATGCGTGGCGACTTCGTCACTATCGCCATGCGGGGCGACTTCGGCTAATCCCGCTCAGCCCTCGTCATCCAGGCCAACGCGTTCGACGAGCACGCAACCGCCACCGGCCTGAACGGCCATTGGGGCATGTCGCCGCCAAAGGCAACAAATGGTCGGTCAGCGGCCGTTGAACTGCCGATCTATTTCAGCCAGCCAGCGAGCTTCGTCCGGTCGGGAATGCCACCCGAATGCACCACCTTGCCGTCGATGACAACGCCGGGGGTGCTCATCACGCCGAAAGCAACGATCTTCTGCATTTCCTCGACCTTTTCCAGTTCGATGGCGATGCCAAGTTCCTTGGCGACCTCCTCGACGAGTTTCAGGGTTGCCTGGCAGTTGGCGCAGCCCGAGCCGAGCACTTTGACGTTTTTCATTGGCATCTCACAGCACGAGATTGAAAACATAGCCGACCAGCAGGATGCCAGTGGCGACGACGCCGGCGAAGGTGGCGATCAGTGCCGGTTTGAGCACCTTGCGCAGGATGATCATCTCCGGGGCGGACAAGGCAATGACACTCATCATGAAAGCGAGCACTGTCCCGAGTGCGGCCCCCTTGCCAATCAGCGCATCGACCACCGGGATGATGCCGGCCGCGTTGCTATACATCGGCACGCCGATGAGAACGGCGACCGGGACCGCCCACCACGGCGCATCCTTGCCCATGATCGACGCGAGATAGTCCTGCGGCACATAGCCGTGGATGCCCGCACCGAGGCCGATGCCCACCAGCACATAGGGCCAGACCTTGCCGACGATGTCCTTTACATGCCGTCCGCCCGCCTCGAAGCGTTCCACCCACGACAGGCTGCTGCCGGTCGGTGCCTGCGCGTCGCCGATCTGAATCGCCCGCACCCAATCCTCGAGGTGGCGCTCCATCTTCAATTCACCGATCACATAGCCGGCCACGATGGCGACGAGCAGTCCCATTCCCAGATAGAGCCCGGCGACCTTCCAGCCGAACATTCCGAACAGCAGGGCCAGCGCAACCTCATTGACCATCGGCGCCGAGATCAGGAACGAGAAGGTGATGCCCATCGGCACTCCGGCCGACAGAAAACCAATGAAGAGCGGCACCGCCGAGCAGGAGCAAAACGGCGTTACGATGCCGAGCATCGCCGCCAGCACGTTGCCGAGTCCGAGCCGCTTCCCGGACAGCAGGGCACGGGTGCGCTCCGGCGAAAAGAAGGTTTGCACGATGCCCATCGCGAATACGATGCCGGTCAGCAGAAGCAGCACCTTGGGGGTGTCGTAGAGGAAGAAATGCACCGCCTCGCTCAGTCGGTTGCCGCGTTCCAGCCCTAGCAACGAAATCGCCGCATCGGCAAAGTCGGTCAAGTGAACATAGGTCGCGATCCACACGGCGACGGCAACAGCCACTCCTGCCAACCAATGCCAAAGCGTCGTGCCGACAGGACGGGGTATGGCCTGTGTCACGGCTTCGACCTGGCGGTGGCGTTGGAGGGGTTGCGCGCCCGACGCTTGGCGATGGAATCGACTTGGGCAGTCTTTGGCAGGCACGCCGTGCCTTGGCAGCAGTTGCGCGTCAGGAAGGCGAGGAGTTCGTCCATCGTCTCGTAGGCTGCCGAATAATGGATGAAGCGGCTTTGCCGCTCACCGCGGATCAGGCCGACGCGGCTCAAATGGGCCAAGTGAAAGGAGAGCGTCGGAGCCGGAATGTCGAGTTGTTCGCCAATTGCGCTGGCGTTGGTCCCGCCAGGACCCGCCTCAACCAGCAGGCGAAAGATCGTGAGGCGAGTTTCGTGGCCGAGTGCGGCAAAAATACCAGCCGCCTTTATGGTTTCCATATTTCCAATTTTATGGAACTGCTACTTCACGTCAAGAACAGATTCACTGCCGAAGCGAATCAGATCGATGTGAGATGGGAAGAGCGCTCCTGGCCGATCTTAGCCGCCCGAAAAGTCAGCCGCGGTGATACGCCAAGCGAGTGGCCGACGTATCGGAGATCAGCCAGCGCCGGACCCCGCCACCGCCCGTTGCAGGCGGTCGTTGATGGCGCGCCACGACTCCGACTGCGGCGGCTTCTGGACGACGATGCGCGCGCAGTGCAGGCCGTCGAGTTCGCGCAGCAGCGCATAGAGGTCGTGGGCGAAACCGGCCGGCTCGCCGGCAATCCGGCGCCAGACGATGCGCTCGTCCGACAGCGGGCAGGCCATGGGGGCGATGATGCCGATGCGCTGGTTGGCGGCCATCGCTTCGCGCACCGCGAAAATCACCACGTCGGGCTGCAACAGCGCCAGCGGCGTGCGCGGCGCGTAATGGGCGGCGAGCGATCCCGAAACGCGCGGCGCATCGCCGGTCGGCGTGTCCGGCATGCGGCCGAGGACGCGACCGAGGTCGAAGGCCGACGCCATGCCCGGCCGCAGGATGGCGGTGCGTTCGCCCGTCAGGTCGACGATGGTCGATTCGATGCCGACCTGGCACGGCCCGCCATCGAGGATCATGGCCACGTGGCTGCCGCCTCCTTCGCCCAGTTCGTCGCGCACGTGCTGCGCCGTGGTCGGGCTGACATGGCCGAAACGGTTGGCCGACGGCGCGGCAATCCCACCCTCAAACGCCTTGAGCAGTTCGAGCGCCAGGGGATGCTTGGGCACGCGCAGGCCGACGGTGTCCTGGCCGCCGGTGATGGCGTCCGGCACATTCGGCTGGCGCTTGAGGATCAGGGTCAACGGGCCGGGCCAGAAGGCTTCGGCCAGCGCATAGGCCTTCTCGGGAATCTCGCGCGCCCAGCGGTCGAGATGCTCGACACCGGGCAGATGCACGATCAGCGGATGATCCTGCGGCCGGCCCTTGGCGGCGAAGATCTTCGCCACCGCGGCCGGATTCGAGGCGTCGGCGCCCAGGCCGTAGACCGTTTCGGTCGGAAAAGCGACTAATTCGCCCTGTCTTAGCAGGGCAACGGCTCGTTCGATATCGCCCATCAAACCTCGGGCAGGGTTTTCGCGAGCACCTTCTCGGTCTGCTTCTTGCGGAAGGCGGAGAGTTTCTTCGCCAGTTCGTCGTCGTTCAGCGCCAGCATGGCAACGGCGAACAGCGCGGCGTTGGTGGCGCCGGCTTCACCGATGGCAAAGGTGGCGACCGGAATGCCGCCCGGCATCTGCACCATCGCCAGCAGTGAATCGAAGCCGCCGAGGTGCTTCGACGGCATCGGCACCGCCAGCACCGGCAGCTCGGTCTTGGCGGCCAGCACGCCGGCGAGATGCGCGGCGCCGCCGGCGGCGCCGATCAGCACTTTCATGCCGCGCGATTGCGCCGAAGCCGCGTAGTCGAGCGCCGCATCGGGCGTGCGGTGCGCCGACAGCACTTTCGCTTCGTGCGGCACGCCGAACTGCTTCAATGTCTCGGCGCAGGCCTTCATGACCGGCCAGTCCGAATCCGAGCCCATGACAATGCCGACAACAGGTTTGCTCATTTCAGTGTTCTCTCCGCAGATTCGAGGGTATTGGCCAGCAGCATGGTGATGGTCATCGGCCCCACACCGCCGGGCACCGGCGTGATCAAGCCGGCCACTTCCTTCGCCGATTCGAAGTCGACGTCGCCGCACAGCTTGCCCGCGTTCGGCCCGCTGTCCTGACGGTTGATGCCGACATCGATCACCGTCGCGCCGGGCTTGATCATGTCGCCGGTGATCATCTTCGCCCTGCCCACCGCGGCGACGAGGATGTCGGCGCGCCTGGTGTGGAAGGCGAGGTCCTTCGACTGCGAATGGCAGACCGTCACCGTGCACGACTGGGCGAGGAGCAGCATGGCCATCGGCTTGCCGACGATGTTGCTGCGGCCGACGATCACCGCCTCGGCGCCCTTGAGCGGCACCTTCTCGGCCTCCAGCATCTTCATGACGCCGTAGGGCGTGCAGGGGATGAAGCGCGGGTTGCCCTGCATCAGCGCGCCGACGTTCTCGGCGTGGAAACCGTCGACGTCCTTCTCGGGCGCAATCGCTTCCAGCACGGCTTCGGCATCGAAGTGCTTCGGCAGCGGCAGCTGCACCAGAATGCCATGCACCGAGGGATCGGCGTTCAGCTCGGCGATCTTGGCCAGCACCGTCACCGGTTCGACATTGGGCGGATACACCTGCTTGATCGAGCGGAAGCCGGCCTTCTCGCAGGCCGCCACCTTGTTGCGCACGTAGACCTGCGAAGCCGGGTCCTCGCCGACCAGGATCACGGCCAGGCACGGCGTCACGCCATGGCTGACTTTCATGCCGGCGGCGCTGGTCGCCAGCAGTTCGCGAATTTTCGCCGACAGGGCGTTGCCGTCGATGATGCGCGCGGTCATGCCTCGGTCGCCTCCCGCGCTGCGTGCTTGCCGTGCGCCGCAGCTTTATCCGCCGCCCTGCCGGCCTCGAAGGCTTTCTGGTTCACCTCGACCATCTGCGGCTTCTTGGCGCGGAAACGCTTCAGGACCGACTCGAGCAGCACCGAGGCCGGGAAAGGCAGATGGTCGGCCATGGCGCCCAGCATGACGGTATTGCCCAGGCGCATATCGCCGAGTTCGAGCGCGATGGCCATGGCGTCGAAGGCATGGACTTGGTAACCGCGCTTGCTGATCTCGGCGAGCGGATCCTCCGGATAGTCGTAGAGACCCAGGTCGACCACCGGCGGCACCAGCCGCGCGGTGTTCATCAGCACCAGCGCGCCCGGCTTCAGGTAGTGGCACCAGCGCATCGCCTCGGCCGCTTCAAAGCCGACCAGCAGGTCGGCGGTGCCGGGCATGATCTGCGGCGACAGGACCTTGGGACCGAAGCGCAGATGCGACGAAACCACGCCGCCGCGCTGCGCCATGCCGGCGACCTCGGTTTTCTTGGCGTCGTGGCCGAGCGCGATGGCGGCCTCGGCGAGGATCTCGGTGGCGGTCATGACACCCTGGCCGCCGATGCCGACGACGAGGATGTTGGTGATTTGACTGTCTGGCATGGCGGGATTCCTAGTGGCGAACGAGGCGCATCGGCCTGGTCAGGTCGGCATGGACGATGGCGTCCGGCGCGCAGGGCTGCACGCAGAGGCTGCAACCGGTGCAGGCCGCCGTCTCGATGGTGACGAACTGCAGTTCCACTTCCTTGCCCGACGGCTTGACCGCCTTCTCGCGGCGCGTGACGTGGATGGCAGGACAGCCGACATCGACGCAATTGCCGCAGCCGGTGCATTTCTCGTCGATGACTTCGTAGGGCTTCTGCTTCTTGTAATCGTCGATCAGCACGCAGGGCTGGTCGGTGATGATCACCGATACCTCGGGGATCTTGATTTCCTCGCGGATGGTCTTGAACAGCACCGGCAACTGATAGGGATCGACGACATGGATGCGCTCCTTCTTGACGCCCAGCGATTCGACCAGCTTGGCGAAATCGACGCGCGGCGCTTCCTGGCCATGGATGTCGCGGCCGGTGCCGGGATTCGACTGGCCGCCGGTCATGCCGACGGCGCGGTTGTCGAGCAGCAGCACGGTGACGTTGCCGCCGTTGTAGACGATGTCGAGCAGGCCCTGCATGCCCATGTGCAGGAAAGTCGAGTCGCCGATCACGGCGAGGATGCGCTTGTCCTTGTCGGCTTCGCCGCGCCCCTTGTCGAGGCCCAGCGCGATGCCCATCGAGGCGCCCATCGAGATCGTCGTGTCCAGCGCGTTCCAGGGATGGCCTCCGCCCAGCGTGTAGCAGCCGATGTCGCCAGAAATGGTGATGTTCTTGATCTGCGCCAGCGTGTAATAGACGCCGAGGTGCGGACAGGCCACGCACATCGTCGGCGGCCGGGGGAACACGGGGGCCGGCGCCCGCAGCCCTTCGGGAACCGGCTCGCCGAGCAGCCTGGCAATGGCCGGCTTCAGCACGTTCGGCGCCAGCTCGCCCTGGCGCGGCAGGATGTCCTTGCCGATGCAGGCGATGCCGGCGGCCTTCAGTTCGTTCTCGACCAGCGGCTCGACCTCCTCGACGATCACCAGGGTGTCGACCGTGCCGGCGAATTGCCGCAGCCGCTGCACCGGCACCGGACAGGAGAAGCCGAGCTTGAACACCGGCGCGTTGGGAAACGCCTCGCGCACATGCATGTAGGCGGGTCCGGAGGTGACGAAACCGACGCGCCTGTCGCCGGGCTGGGCGCCGTCGTCGATGAGATTCAGCGGCGAATGCTCCGCCTCGGCGAGCAGCGCCTTGTCGCGCTCGAACATGAGCGGAATGCGCTTGCCGGCGCCGGACGGCGTCATTACCCAGCGCGCCGGGTCTTTCTTGAAGCCGCCGGCGGCATGCGCAACGCGCTCGCCGACGGTCACCAGTCCCTTGACGTGATTGATGCGCGTGGTCATGCGCAGGATCACCGGCACTTGCAGGCGCTCCGAGAAATCGAAGGCCGCTTTCGTCATGTCGTAGGCTTCCTGGGAATCGGAAGGCTCGAATACCGGCACGTGGGCAAAGCGCCCCCAGTAGCGCGAATCCTGCTCGTTCTGCGACGAGGACAGGCCGACGTCGTCGGCAATGGCGATCACCAGGCCGCCGACGACGCCGGTCAAGGTCAGCGTCAGCAGGGCGTCGGCGGCGACGTTCATGCCGACGTGCTTCATGGCGCAGAAGGAACGCGAGCCGGCGAACGCGGCGCCGATGGCCACTTCCAGCGACACCTTCTCGTTGACCGACCATTCGGCGTAGATGTCCGGGTAGGTCGACAGGACTTCCAGCATCTCCGTCGACGGCGTGCCGGGGTAGGCAGCCGCGACTCTGCAGCCGGACTCCCAGACAGCGCGGGCGACGGCTTCGTTGCCGGATAACAATAGGCGGGCATTGCTCGGGGCGGGCATGACTGCGGCCATGGGGACTCTCTCGTTCTCGTTGTTGGAAGCGAAACGGCTGCCGGGCAAGGAAACAACTGTTTCGTCTGACTCAAAACCTTCAATTATCCAGATTTGCCCTTGCAGCGTCCAGCCTCGGCTGCCTGGATCGGCGGCGGGACACGCGGGGAGCCATCCGGCCGGCTTGCCGATTCCCGATTCTCGCCTATGCTGAAAACAGGGTTATTGCCGACAGCCGAGGGGGCGGGAAAGCAGCGGTTTTCGAATCATCAGGAAAGGAAGTGCGGTATGTACCTGTCCATCCAGGAATGCATCGATATGTCCGACCTCACCGAGGACGAGGTGCTCGCCATCGCCGAGCACGAGGATCTCCCCGAGATGCTGGCCGTCGAACTCGGCAGTTATCTGGTGCATAGCGCCGGAGGTGAACGGCGCATCAAGCAGATGATCCAGGACGATCTCCGGGCGGCCCAGGCGAAAGGGAACCACCAGCACGCCGCGGTGCTCAAGCATGTGCTGCGACACTTTCTGGAGCACCACGCGGCCGCCCAGGCGTGATGTCGAAGCGGATCCGGTCGCGAGGCGTCCGGGACTTCGGGGCGGGCCACACGCGCTGCGGCCCGCCCGGAAATCCGCTGGGCTTCAGGACTTGAGTCGGTCGGCGGCTTCGGCGACGCGCTTGCCGAACAGCGTGGCGGTTTCCAGGTCGCCCGATTGCATTTCGTCCACGCCGGCGTCGATGGGCGTCTGCGCCATGGCGCCACAGAACGAGCCGAGATAGTTGATGTCGCTCCGTTGCGCGGCCTTGGCGCTCGCCGGCGCCATGGCGGTGCCGACCCAAAGGCCGCCGTGCTGCATGGCCAGCGTGAACAGGTAATGCAGGGTCGAAAGCTTGTCGCCGTTCATGGAGCCGCTGTTGGTGAAGCCGGCGAACAACTTGTTCTTCCACTTCTGGGCAAACCACGCCTTGCTCGACGCGTCGGCGAACTTCTTGAACTGCCAGCTCACCGATCCCATGTAGGTCGGGCTGCCCATGATGATCGCATCGGCGGCATCGAGCGCCGCCCAGTCGCCGTCCGAGACGTTGCCGTCGGCATCGATGCGGATCAGTTGCGCTCCGGCGCCCTCGGCGACGGCCTGGGCCATGCGCAACGTGTGGCCGTAGCCCGAATGAAATACGACGGCGATCTTCTTCATGACGCGTTCTCCTAGGTGAGTTGATGCAATGGTCGATCGATGGACGAATGCGATGGCTCGTCCTCGTTGATCCGGTCCGGTGAAAGTCAGCCGTCGCGGTACGCCGCTCAGTTCTCCTCGGGCACCATGCGGATCGCGCCGCAGGGGCACTCGGTCACGCAGATGCCGCAGCCCTTGCAGTAGTCGTAGTTGAACCGGAAGCGCTTGCCGGGTCCGAGCTTGATGACGGCGTTGTCCGGACAAACACCGTAGCAGTTGTCGCACTCGAAGCAGTTGCCGCAACTGAGGCACCGGCGCGCCTCGAACAAGGCGTTGTTCTCGTCCAGGCCCTGCACCACTTCCTCGAAAGTCGACTGGCGGCGAATGATGTCGAGCACGGGACGCACTTGGAGCGGCGCTTCGGAGTAATACCAGGGATTGAGCTTGTCGAAGGTGGCGACCTCGTGCTTGGGCGGCGGCGCATAGCTTGCGCCAGCCAGCCAGGCGTCGATGTGCCTCGCCGCCTTTTTGCCGTGGCCGACGGCGACGGTGACGGTGCGCTCGGAAGGCACCATGTCGCCGCCGGCAAAGATGCCGGCGTGGCCGGTCATCATGTTGGGGCCGACCTGCACCACGCCGTCCTTCACCTCCAGCCCAGGCACGCCTTCGAGCAGGCCGAGGTCGACGTCCTGGCCGAGCGCCAGCACCACCGAATCGGCGGCCAGATTCTCGAACTCGCCGGTCGGCTGCGGAAAACCCTTGTCGTCGAGCGCCATCTTCTCGATGGTGATCTCTCCTTCGGCAGCCTGCTTGATGGTGGAGAGCCACTTGACCATCACGCCTTCCTGCAGCGCCTCCTCGATCTCGGAATCATGGGCCGGCGCCTTCTCGCGCGTGCGGCGATAGACGATGATCGCCTCCTCGGCGCCCAGCCGCTTGGCAGTGCGCGCCACATCGATGGCCGTGTTGCCGCCGCCGTAGACCACGACGCGGCGGCCGAGCATGGGCTTCTCCTCGCCTTCCATCGAACGCAGCACCGATACCGCGTCGACGATGCGCGTCGCGTCGGCGGCAGGGATGAAGGCGCGCTTGCCGATGTGCGCGCCGACGGCGAGGAAGGCGGCGTCGAAGCGGCCGGCCTGCATGGCCTCGGCAATGTTCGCCACCTTGGTGTCGAGTTTCAGCGTCACGCCGAGATCGACGATGCGCCGCACTTCCGCATCGATCACGTCGCGCGGCAAGCGGTACTTGGGAATGCCGAAGCGCATCATGCCGCCCGCCATGGGCCCCGCCTCGTGGATCTCGACCGCATGGCCTTGGCGCGCCAGATGGTAGGCGGCCGACAATCCCGACGGGCCGGCGCCGACGACCAGCACGCGCTTGCCGCTCGACTTGCCCGGCTTTTCGAACGCCCAGCCGTGTCGGATCGCTTCGTCGCCGAGGAAGCGCTCGACGGCGTTGATGCCGACCGCCGAATCGACGAACTGCCGGTTGCAGGCGCCCTGGCACGGGTGGTAGCAGACGCGGCCCATGATCGCCGGCAGCGGATTGTTTTCCGTCAGCGCGCGCCAGGCCTGCTCGTAGTCGCCGCTTTCGGCGTGGTAGAGCCAGCCCTGGATGTTTTCGCCGGCCGGACAGGCGGCATTGCAGGGCGGCAGGCGATCGACATAGACCGGTCGGAAGGTGCGCCAGGAGCCGGTCTTGTTGGCGAGCGAGGAACCCGGATCGAGGGTGATGGCAAAAGGCTTGTCCATGTTCTCAGTTCCCTTCCAGCAAGCCGTACCTGCGGATGTTGCGATCGGCCAGTTGCTGCAGGCGGGCGATCACTTCCAGCCGCGCCTTGGGCGCGAAGAGATGCGCATAGCGCTTCTGCGGCTTGAGGTAGTCCTCGACCGGCAGCGGCCGGCGTATCGCCAGGACTGACTTTAGCTCGCCATGCTCGGCTTCGAACACCGGGAAAATGCCGGTTTCCTTGGCCAGCCGGGCAATCCTGATGGTCTCGTGCGAGGCGGTGCCCCAGCCGAGCGGACAGGGCACCAGAATGTGGAGGTAGCGGGCGCCGCGGATCGCCATCGCCCGGCGCACCTTGGCTTCGAGATCGCGCAGGTCGGCGACCGTCGCCGTCGCCACGTAGGGAATCTCGTGCGCCATCGCGATCGCCGGAACGAACTTGCCCTGGCCGAACAGGTTGCCCGGCTCGTCGCCCACCGCCAGGGTGGTCGCGGTGCGCGCAGCCGGCGGCGTCGCCGAAGAGCGCTGGATGCCGGTGTTCATGTAGCCGCCGTTGTCGTAGCAGATGTAGAGCACGTCGTCGTTGCGCTCGAACATGCCCGACAGGCAGCCGAAGCCGATATCCGTCGTGCCGCCATCACCGCCCTGGGCAACGACGCGGATATCGCGCCGCTCGCCTTTCAACTGCTTCACCTTCAGCGCGGCCGCAATGCCCGTGGCCACCGCGGCCGTGTTGCCGAACAGCGAATGGATCCACGGCACCTGCCATGAGGTCTCGGGATAGGGCGTCGAGAAAACTTCCAGGCAGCCGGTGGCGTTGGCACAGATCAACTGCCCGTTGGCGGCCTCCATCGCCGCGTCGACGGCGTAGCGGGCGCCCAGCGCCTCGCCGCAGCCCTGGCAGGCCCGGTGCCCGGAATTGATCGAGTTGAAGCGCTTGGTCTGCGCCTGCACGCTCCGCTCCTCCGGCGGCAGAAGGCGATTGCCGACGGTGAAAGTGCCGGTCTGGTAGAACTTGACGGGTTGGAAGCTCATCGTACCTCCTGTGCCACCTTGGCGGCCACGACGCCGATGTCGCGCAGGATGGCTTCGGCCGCCGGACCGGAACGACGCGTGCTGCGCTCGCGCGCGAGCTGCTTGTCGACCACGTCGTGGTTGAGATCCAGGAAAGTTACCGGATCGATATCATCCCGCTCGGCCTCGCGGAACAGGGCATGCAGCGAGCGCATGGTGATCGGCCGGCCGCCGATGCCCGCCACCACCGTATAGACGTCGATCGGCAGGGCCGAAAGCGCCATGCGCACATTGGTGGCCAGTATCCCGCCCAACCCCACCGCCAGGCTCTTTTCCAGCACCACGACGCGCTGCGCGCCGTGCAGCGCCTCGCGCACCTGGGCGATCGGAAACGGCCGGAACAAGGTGATGCCGAGCACGCCGATCTTGTGGCCGGCGGCGCGCATCTCGTCGATGACGTCCTTGATGGTGCCCAGCAGCGAGCCCATCGCCACCACCATCGTCTCGGCATCGTCCGCCTTGTAGGTGTGCGTCAGCCCGCCCGAGTCGCGTCCGAAAACCTCGCGGAATTCGGCGGCATAGCCCGGGATTAGCTTCAGCGCCTCCATCTGCTTGGCATGGGCGAGGTAGCGCACCTCCATGAAGGCCTCGGGACCGACCATGGCGCCGATGGAGACCGGCTCGGCGGGATCGAGCACCTGACGCGGCTCGTACTTCGGCAGGTAGGCATCGACCTGCGCCTGCGTCGGCATGTCGACGCGCTCATAGGCGTGGGTGAGGATGAAGCCGTCCATGCAAACCATGATCGGCAGGCTGAGTTCCTCGGCGAGGCGGAACGCCTGGATGTGGAGATCCAGCGCTTCCTGATTGGTTTCGGCGAAGATCTGCAGCCAGCCGGAATCCCGCTGCGACAAGGCGTCCGAGTGATCGTTCCAGATGTTGATCGGTGCGCCGATGGCGCGGTTGGCGACCGTCATGACGATGGGCAGGCCGAGGCCCGACGCGTTGTACACCGCCTCGGCCATGAACAGCAGTCCCTGCGACGCCGTCGCGGTGTAGGTGCGCGCGCCCGCCGCCGAGGAGCCGATGGCCACCGACATGGCGGCGAATTCCGATTCGACGTTGATGAATTCGCAGGGCGCCAGCGTGCCGTCCTTGACGAACTCACCGAGCGCCTCGACGATGTGGGTCTGCGGCGAAATCGGATAGGCGCAGATCACTTCCGGCCGGCACAGGGCGACCGCCTCGGCCACGGCCCGCGATCCCTCAATCTGCTTAAGCATGGCTATTGCTCCCCATGTTCGAAAATGCACCTCGCTGCCCCCCGCGAGCTTGCCCATCGGCGGCGATTTCCTCCCGCACGATGTTGAACGCCTCGGTGGCGGCGGCGACGTTGCCCGCGGCGACCTTGCCCGAAAACTTGTCGTTGATCGCCTTGATGACGGAGTCCAGGCGAATCAGGCCCGACATCGCAGCAAAACCGCCCAGCAGCGGTACGTTGGGCACGGGACGGCCGACATGACGCAGGGCGATCTCGGTGGCCGGCACGGTGCAAAGACGCTCGCTGCGCCGGTCGCGCACGAAGTCGGCGAGACCGAGCTGCGCGAAACTCTTGCTCGTGTTGATCAGCAGATAGCCGTCGGGCTTGATGCCGGCGAAGACATCGACCTGATGGAGCAAGGTCGGGTCCTGGATGATCAGCGCGTCCGGCGCCATGATCGGCTCGCGCAGCCGAATCTCCCGGTCGTCCATGCGGCAGAACGCGACCACCGGCGCGCCGGTGCGCTCCGAGCCGAAGCTCGGAAACGCCTGGGCGTGCCGCCCTTCCTCGAAAGCGGCGACGGACAGCATTTCCGCGGCGGTGACCACACCCTGGCCGCCACGGCCGTGAATGCGAACCTGGAACATAGTCTCTTCACCTCCTGTCTTAAGTTACCACTGCGATTCGGGCACTGTCACCTACGACAACCGGCTATTGCAATATGTAAAACAGTATTTTATTATGTGAAACATCGTGAGTCGACCTGCTCTACCGGCAGGTCTAAGCTTCGAGGCAAATGCCCTTTGCCTATCCGGCACAAGGGAAAACGACAACTCTAACCAGAGGAGACCACCATGTCCGAACCAGGACTGGCGCAAGCGGATGCCGACCCCCAGGAAACCCGCGAGTGGCTCGACGCCCTCGAAGCCGTCATCGAACAAACGGGCCCGGAACGCGCCCACTACCTGATCGAGAAGCTGATCGCCCTCGGCCATCGCGCCGGCATCAACCTGCCCTACTCGGCCAACACCGACTACGTCAACACGATCCCCGCCGACCGCCAGGCCCGCGCGCCGGGCGACTACGCGATCGAAAACCGCATCCGCGCCTACGTGCGCTGGAACGCGGTGGCCATGGTGCTGCGCGCCAACAGAGGCGACTCCAACCTCGGCGGCCACATCGCCAGCTTCGCCTCCGCGGCAACGCTCTACGACGTCGGTTTTCAGCACTTCTGGCATGCGCCCGGCGACAACCACGGCGGCGATCTGATCTTCTTCCAGGGCCACTCGGCGCCGGGCGTCTATGCCCGCGCCTTCCTGCTCGGACGCTTCGACGAGGCCAAGCTCGACGGCTTCCGCCAGGAAGTCGAGGGCAAGGGCATCCCCTCTTATCCGCATCCCTGGCTGCTGCCCGACTTCTGGCAGTTTCCCACCGTCTCGATGGGCCTCGGCCCGCTGCAGGCGATCTACCAGGCGCGCTTCACCAAGTACCTCCACGACCGCGGCCTCGCCGACACCGCCGGCCGCAAAGTCTGGGCCTTCATGGGCGACGGCGAAATGGACGAACCCGAGTCCATGGGCGCCATCGGCATGGCCGGTCGCGAGAAGCTCGACAATCTCATCTTCGTGGTCAACTGCAACCTGCAGCGCCTCGACGGCCCGGTGCGCGGCAACGGCAAGATCATTCAGGAACTGGAGGCCGATTTCCGCGGCGCCGGCTGGAACGTCATCAAGGTCATCTGGGGCTCCTACTGGGACCCGCTGCTGGCACAGGACAAGCACGGCCTGTTGCGCAAGCGGATGATGGAATGCGTCGACGGCGACTACCAGACCTTCAAGTCGAAGGATGGCGCGTATGTGAGGGAACATTTCTTCAACACGCCGGAACTCAAGGCGATGGTCGCCACCTGGTCCGACGATGACATCTGGCGCCTCAACCGCGGCGGCCACGATCCGCACAAGGTCTTCGCCGCCTACCAGGCGGCGGTGGAACACACCGGCCAGCCGACCGTGATTCTCGCCAAGACCATCAAGGGCTACGGCATGGGCGAATCGGGCGAGGCGCAGAACATCACCCATCAACAGAAGAAGATGGGCACCACCTCGCTCAAGGCCTTCCGCGACCGCTTCAAGCTGCCGATCACCGACGCGCAACTGGAAGAACTGCCCTACTTGAAGTTCGCCGAGGATTCGCCCGAACTCAAGTACATGCGCGAGCATCGTCAGGTGCTGGGCGGCTACCTGCCGCAACGGCGTCGCAAGGTCGAGCCGCTGCCCGTGCCGGCGCTCTCGGCCTTCGATGCGCAACTGAAAGCCACCGGCGCCGGACGCGAAATCTCGACCACCATGGCCTTCGTGCGCATCCTCAACACGCTGATGCGCGACAAGGCGCTCGGCCGCCGCATCGTGCCCATCGTGCCCGACGAATCGCGCACCTTCGGCATGGAAGGCATGTTCCGCCAGTTCGGCATCTGGAACCAGCAGGGCCAGGCCTACGTGCCGCAGGACGCCGACCAGCTGATGTTCTACAAGGAATCGAAGGACGGCCAGATTCTGCAGGAGGGCATCAACGAAGCCGGCGCCATGGCCGACTGGATGGCCGCCGCGACGTCGTACTCGACCCACGGCGTGCAGATGTTGCCCTTCTACATCTTCTATTCGATGTTCGGCCTGCAACGCACCATGGACCTGTGCTGGGCGGCGGGCGATTCGCGCGCCCGCGGCTTCCTGGTCGGCGGCACTGCCGGCCGCACCACGCTGAACGGCGAAGGCCTGCAGCACGAAGACGGCCACTCGCACGTGCTCGCGGCGACGATCCCGAACTGTCTGTCCTACGACCCGACCTTCGCCTACGAAGTGGCGGTGATCGTCCAGGACGGCCTGCGGCGCATGATCGCCGAGCAGGAGGACGTGTTCTATTACCTGACGGTGATGAACGAGAACTACGAGCATCCCGAAATGCCCGCCGGAGCGGAAGCCGACATCCTCAAGGGCATGTACCTGTTCCGCAAGGGTGCCGCCAGCAACGGCCCGCGAGTGCAACTGATGGGTTCGGGCGTGATCTTCCGCGAAGCCATCGCCGCCGCCGACCTGCTCAAGAACGACTGGGGCGTCGAGGCCGATCTCTGGTCCTGCCCGAGCTTCAACGAGCTGGCGCGCGACGGCCACAACTGCGTGCGCCACCAGTTGCTGCATCCCGAGGCGCCGAAGATGCGCTGCCACGTCGCCAGCAAGCTGGCCGACACGCGCGGCCCGGTGGTCGCCGCCACCGACTACATCCGCATGTACGCCGAGCAGATCAGGCCGTTCGTGACGCTCGACGGCCGGCGCTACACGGTGCTCGGCACCGACGGTTTCGGCCGCTCCGACACGCGCGAGCAACTGCGCAGTTTCTTCGAGGTCGACCGCTATTGGATCGCGGTCGCCGCGCTGCGCGCGCTGGCCGAGGAAGGCCAAGTCAAGCCCGCGAAGGTCACCGAGGCGCTGAAGAAATACGGCCTCGATCCGAGCAAACCCAACCCCCTGACCGTCTGAGGAGAAAGCGATGATCGAAGTCAAGGTACCCGACATCGGCGATTTCAAGGACGTGCCGGTCATCGAGATCCACGTCAAGCCGGGCGATGCGGTGGAGGCCGAAGCGTCGCTGGTGACGCTCGAATCC
>JAGVUA010000061.1 GCA_019136545.1 Betaproteobacteria bacterium | reverse complement strand
GGATAGCCCCTGCCAATCTTTTTCGAGAATGAAGCCGCGAATGGCGCCGTCGTCGGTTTTGGCCCAGACAATGAATACATCGGCGATCGGCGCGTTGGTGATCCACATTTTCGTGCCGGACAACACAAAACCGCCATCGGCCTTGCGCGCGCGCGTGATCATCGATCCCGGGTCGGAGCCATGGTTGGGTTCGGTAAGGCCGAAACAGCCGATCCACTCGCCGGTGGCGAGCTTCGGCAGGTATTTGCGCTTCTGCGCTTCGCTGCCAAATTCGTTGATGGGCACCATCACCAACGACGACTGGACGCTCATCATCGACCGATAGCCGGAATCCACCCTTTCGATTTCATGGGCAATCAAGCCGTATGAAACATAATGCATGCCAGCGCCGCCATAGGCCTCGGGAATGGTCGGACCAAGCAGGCCCAGTTCGCCCATCTCGGTAAAGATGGCGCGATCGGTATGCTCTTGCCGGAAGGCCTCGAGGATCCGCGGGGCCAGGGAATCTCTTGCGTAACTGCGGGCGGTGTCGCGCACCATGCGCTCTTCCACGGTCAGTTGGGCGTCGAGGTTCAAGGGGTCTTGCCAGTCAAAGCGAGTGTGGTTTGTCGTCATGATGTCTCGGGGTAATGGGAATCGTGGATTCTTCATGCTATGAAGCCAGGCAGTGATCGGCAAGCGAAAAATTTGCATAAAGTTGTGCAATAAGCGCACAATTAATTCATGCGACGCAAGATTCCCAGCACCCTTGCCCTGGTGGCTTTTTCGACGGCTGCCCGTCACCAGAGCTTCACCAAGGCTGCCAATGAGCTATCGCTTTCGCAAAGCGCCGTTTGCAGGCAGATCAGCGGTCTCGAGGATTTTCTGCGCGTCAAGCTTTTCCGGCGCACGCGCCAAGGCGTCAGGCTGACGGAAGCCGGCATGTCGTACAGCCGGCAAATCGCCACGCGGCTCGATGCCGTCGAGCGCGATACCTTGGCCCGGACACGCGGGCGTTCAGGTGAACTTCGAGACCCGGACGCGGCCGTTCCTGTTCGACGACACGGAGTTCGACGCCGCCATCTATTTTGGCGACGCCGGCTGGCCCGGTACGCAAGCAAGTTTTCTCATGTGGGAACAGTCCTTGCCGGTGTGCAGCCCGCGCCTGTTGGCGGCTGGGGCCATCGAACCCGGCGCCATCGCCGGGTTGCCGCTCCTTCAGCAGTCAACCCGGCCCTACGCTTGGCGACAGTGGTTTGCTTCGCTGGGCATGGAGGTCGCCCAGGACATGTCGGGACCTCGGTTCGAGTTGTTTTCCATGCTGGCGGAAGCTGCCACCCAGGGCATGGGGCTTGCGCTGATTCCGGCGATGCTGATCGAGGAGGAGCTCGCCAGCGGGAAATTGGCGATTGCCTGCGATCACAGTTGTCGCGACGACAAGGCCTATTACCTCATCTATCCGGAACATAAGTCCGAGACCGTCGGCTTCAGGTCGTTCAGGACTTGGCTGTGCGACGAGGCGGCACGTTATCGTGCCGCTTCTGGCTTATGATCTCGCACCCACATATTGAGTTTTCGAACCGATGAACGATCGCCGCGCCAGGGTCACTTCCCACGCCGAAGTCGACGACGACCGCTACCTAGCCATGCTCGGCGACCGGATTCGCGATTTGCGCGCGCGGCGGGGCATGACGCGCAAAATCCTGGCGCGTGATTCGGGCGTTTCCGAACGTTATCTGGCTCAGCTTGAAGGAGGGGAAGGCAATATTTCCGTCCTCAGATTGCGGCAGGTGGCCCAGGCCATGGGCATGCCTATCGAGGATCTGATTCGCGTCGGCCCCGAACAGGCACCGGAATTGACGCTGTTGATCCAGTACTTGAACCGGCTGTCCCCCGGGAAGCTGACCGTTGCGCGCGAGTTGCTGCTGTCGAGCTTCGAGACGCAAGGCAAGCGCGGTCGCATCGCCCTGATCGGCCTGCGCGGCGCCGGCAAGACCACGCTGGGTATTCGATTGGCGGCGCGTCTCGACGTTCCCTATATCGAACTGGCGCGCTCGATCGAGGAGCAGGCCGGCATGACCCTGCCCGAGATTTTCTCTCTCTATGGACAGGGCGCCTATCGCCGATACGAGCGGCGCGCCTTGCAGGCTGTGATCGAGGCGCACGAACGCTTCATTCTGATTCCCGGCGGCAGCATCGTTTCCGAGCCGAGCACTTTCGATGAATTGTTGACGTCCTGTTACACCATCTGGCTGAAAGCATCGCCGCAGGAGCACATGGCGCGCGTGGTCGCACAGGGCGATCAGCGGCCGATGAGCGACAACCAGGAAGCCATGAAGGATCTCGAACGCATCCTTGCCGGCCGGGAAGCCATGTACGTCAAGGCCGATGCTGCCGTGGACACATCGGGACGCACCATCGAACAATCGCTGACCGACGTGATGGCGGTGTTGCCGAGTTAACCGAGCGGCGTTTGGCGGTAAAAGCGCTGCAACTGCTCGTAGACGGCGGGATAGTCGTGGCGCAGCAATCCCGGCGTCTGGAAAAAAGCTTCGCTCATCACGGCAAAGAACTCGGCGGGATCCTCTGCGGCGTAGGGATCGAGCAGGGTGTCCTCGCCGGCGTCGACGCGACTTTGAAAGTCCTCGAGCGCGCTGGCGAAGGTATCGATCCATGCGGTGCGCGTCATGTCGTCGGGAAGGCGCGGGATGCCGTCGACGGCGCCGTTCTCCATGTCCAGCTTGTGCGCGAATTCGTGGATGACGACGTTGGCGCCGTCCGCGTCGGCGACGTCGTCGAACCAGGAGACCAGCACCGGCCCGCCCTCCCAGGCCTCGCCGAGCACCGTGTCGTCGTATTCATGCACCACGCCATCCTCGTCCATGATGCTGCGCGGAATCACGAAGTCGCCCGGATAGACGACGATGCCGACCCAGCCGCGATAGTGGTCGAGGCCGAGATTCAGCACCGGCAGGCAGGCCTGCAGGGCTATCGACAGTTGCATGTCGGGGCTCAGGCGCAAATCGCCGGCGCTCGCCCATTCCTTTTCCGCAAGAAATTCACGCGTCATGACACGCAGGCGCGCTCGGTCGTCGGCGTCGAGGTGCCCGAGGCACGGCAAGCGCGCCTCGGTCGCCGCCCACTGCGCTTCGCTGACCTGAATGCGATCGGCGGCGCGCTGGCGTCGCCACGCCCTGAAGGCCCGGATCATCGCGGCTTCCTGCCGTTCAGCCAGATGCCGGCGAAGATCAGGATGACGCCGATTGCGTGATAGGCCTTCGGTTGCTCAGAGAGAAAGAGCACGGACAAGGCGATGCCGAACACCGGCAGCAGGTGGTAATAAAGACCGGCCTTGGCCGGCCCGACTTCCGCGACCCCCCGATTCCAGAACACGAAGCCGAGAAAGGCGGCGAAAAATCCCGTATAAGCGATCGTGGCGAGCGTCGTCCAGTCAAGACTCATGGTGCGACCGGACGCCATTTCCCATCCGTAGGCGGGCAACAGCTCAAACAGGCCGAAGACGGTAATGCCGGCGAGAAAACTGAACGGATGAACATTCGGCCGATGAGGCAGCAGCAAGGTGTAGATGGCCCAGGCCAGGACCGACGCCATGATCCAGGCGTCGCCGACGTTGAACTCCAGCAAAGTCAGCGTTCGCGGATCGCCTCGGGCAACGATGGCCACCACGCCCAGCAGGGAGGTGAAGATGCCCAGCAGTTCGAGCGGCCGCAGGCGTTTGCCCATGAAAGCCCAGCCGAGCGCGACGATGGCGACGGGGACGAAGGAGTTGAGGAGCAGGCCGTTGGTGGCCGTCGTGTATTGCAGGCCGACGTAGGCGAGGGCGTTGTAGGTGGCGGTGCCGAGCAAGCCGAACAGCGCCAGCCAGCGCCAGCCGGCCGCCAGCGTCTTCCAGTCGCGGCGCAGATGCGGCCGCGCCAGCGGCAATATGAAGACCAGCGCAATCGTCCAGCGCCAGAACGAGAGCGCCAGCGGCGGAATGTCGCCGCGCACGGCGCGGCCGACCACCCAGTTGCCGGCCCAGAAGATGTTGGCGAGGACCAGCAGCAAGTAGGGAGAGGGCCAGGCGCGCATCGCGACGCAACGAAAACGGGGGCCGCAGCCCCCGTTGGTTCAGTCCGTTTCCCGCTTAGTCGATCTTGGCCTTGGCGCGCAGATCGAGCACGAGTTTCTGGATCATCTGCTGCTGCATGCGCTGCATCAGCTGCGGCTTGACCTGCTCCAGATCGGGGCCCTTGAGGTCGCGGATATCGTCGAGCTGGATGACGTGCCAGCCAAAGTCGCTCTTGACCGGCGTATCGGTGAACTTGCCTTTCTGCAGCTTGACCATCGCATCGGAGAAAGGCTTCACGTAACCCGCCGGGTTGCCCCAGCCCAGGTCGCCGCCCTTGTCCTTGGAGCCGGGGTCCTTCGATTGCTTGGCCAGGTCTTCAAAACGTTCGCCTTTCTTCAGCTTGTCGATGATGGCCTTGGCCTCGTCCTCGACTTCGACAAGAATATGACGAACCTTGTATTCGTGATCGCCCAGCGACTTGCGAATGGTCTCGTATTCCTTGGCAACCATGTCGTCGGTGATGGGATGCGCCTTGACGTAGTCCTCGAGATAGGCGGCGATCAGCACTTGCTGCCGAGCCATGGCCATCTGCGCCTGCACTTCAGGCTTCTTTTCGAAGCCCTTCTTTTCCGCTTCCTGCGCGAGCAGCTCGCGACGAATCAAGTCCTCCTTGACGGCCTCGCGGAGCTTGGGATTGTCGGGCTGGCCTTGGGCGAACTGGGACGCGAGCAACACGTCGGCGCGACTCTGCGGAATCGCCTTGCCATTGACGGTGGCGACAGACTTGGCGGCGTCCTTGGCAGGCGCGGGCGGTGCCGCGAAGGCGACGGCGGAAGACAAAAGGGTGAGAGAAGCCGCGAGCAGCATGGTACGCATGGAGCGATTCATCGAGGGTTCCTTGGGCATGGCCAGTCTGTAGTAGGGAAATGGTGTTGGAATGAAAGGGATCATTCCGCCGGGGTTCGCGCCGTGATGCTCAGGGCGTGGATTGCACCCTCCATCAACGTGCCGAGCGCATCATACACCAGACGGTGCCGCGCCATCGTCGGCAGGCCGGCAAAGCGTTCGGAGACGATGTGGATGCGGTAATGGCCACCGCCGTCGCGGGCACCAATGTGTCCGGCGTGCTGGGCGCTGTCGTCGATGACGTCGAGGTGAGCGGGCTGGAGCGCGGCAAGTCTGTCCTTGATGGCGGCAACGGTGGTCATGGCAAGGTCTTCCTGAAAGGTTTGACGGTGATGCCGGCAAAGACGCCGGCGGTGACATAGGGATCCGCTTCCGCCCAGGCTTGGGCGTCGGCCAGCGACGGGAATTCGGCGACGATCAGGCTGCCGGTGAATCCGGCGGGGCCCGGATCGGGCGAGTCGATGGCGGGGCAGGGCCCCGCCAGTATGAGCCGGCCTTCGCGCTTCAGGTCCTCGATCCGCCGCAAGTGCGCGGGACGCACGGCCAGGCGCTGGTCCAGTGCGCCTGGCGCATCCTCGCCGAGAATCATGTACAACATCAAGGCTTCTCCTTGTTCTGCTCGTCGGGCATGTATCGAGACAGCCAGAACCCTTGCGCGAGGACAAACACCAGCATCAGGCCCATGCTGCCGAACAGCTTGAAATTGACCCAGAAATCGGTGGAAAAGTTCTGGGCGATATAGAGATTGGCCGCGCCCATGAAGACGAAGAATGCCGCCCAGGCCAGATTGAGCCGGGTCCACACGGGGTCGGGCGCCTCGATCTGGGCCGCGGCCATCATCACGCGGATCAGGTTCTTGCCGAACAGGGTGGCGGAACCCAGCAGCACCAGGGCGAACGCCCAATACAGCAGCGTCGGCTTCCATTTGATGAAGGTCTCGTCGCGCAGCAGCAGCGTCATGCCGCCGAGTACGGCGATGAGGCCGAGGCTGACCCAGAGCATGGTGTCGACCTTGCGATGGCGGAACCAGACCCAGGCGATCTGGGCCACGGTGGCGCCGATGGCCACGGCGGTGGCGACATAGATGTCGGCGAACTTGTAGGCGACGAAAAACAGGATGACCGGGAAAAGGTCGAACAGAAGCTTCATGGCGGTCAGTTCAGGGTTCGGGAGAGCGCGAGGCGAAATTCGCGGACAAGGTCTTCGTGCCGGGCCTGGCCGGCAAGCAGGGTGAACAAGGTCAGCATGGTTTTGCGGCCGGCCTCGTCCTGCCACGCGCGGTCGCGGCGGACGATGTCGAGCAATTGCTCGAGCGCCGGCCGGTAATCGCGCGCCGCCGCCAGGGCGTTGGCCAGTTGCAGACGGACATCGAGATCGGCGGGATCGGCCTCGATTCGCGCGCGCAGCGCGTCGATGTCCGCGTCGCCGCCGGCGGCGGCGAGCTTGAGGCGCGCATCCAGCGCGTCGACGCGCTCGCGGTCGGCGCAGCGTTCGCGCACGGCATCGAGGATTTCCCGCGCTTCGTCGGTCGCGCCGGCCTCGAGGCTCATGTCGATGTAGTCGAGGTAGCTGGCATCGTTGCGCGGATCGTGCTTGATCGCTTCGGCCATCAGTTTGCGCGCACCGTTAAGGTCGCCTCGTTCGCGCGCCGCCAGCGCTTCCTGGCGAAGCGGCTCTGCCGGCGAGGGAAGCAGTCGGTCGATGAACTCTCGCACTTGGCTTTCCGGCAGCGCGCCGGCGAACTCGTCGACCAGCTCGCCATTGACGAAGGCCTTGACCGCCGGAATGCTCCGCACGCCGCAGTGCTGCGCCAGTTCGTGGTTGCGGTCGGAATCGACCTTGGCGAGCATGAAGCGCCCTTCATATTCGGCGGCCAGTTTCTCCAGGATCGGCTTGAGTGTGCGGCAGGGTTGGCACCAGTCGGCCCAGAAATCGACGATGACGGGCACCCGATGCGAGGCATCGAGCACCTTGTCGGCGAAATCCGCGCTGGAAACATCGAAGGCGTGGGCGGTCATGGTGCTGGAAAAAAAGGCACGATAAGGCGCAGAGTATAATTCGAAGCTGCTCCATCGCCTGCAACCCGACCCCCTCCGGCTGTCATGTCCCGAATTCTCAAGCTTCGCGGCACCGTCGCCTTTTCTGCTTCCCGCCTTGCCCGCCTGCAAAAGGAGACGGGTGCGACGCTGGCGGCCGAACACTGGTATTTCGTCGAGTGCGAGGCGCCGCTGGGCGGGGACGAAGTCGCGCGGCTGAAGGACCTGCTGGGCATCCCGGCCACCCTGCCGGCCGAGCCTCAGGGCGCGCTGCTGCTGGTGACGCCGCGCCTGGGCACGATTTCGCCCTGGTCGTCGAAGGCGACCGACATCGTCCACAACTGCGGTTTCGCCGGCATCCGCCGCATCGAACGCGGCATTGCGTACCATGTGCAGGGGGCGCCAAAGTCAGCGGTGGTGGCACGCCTCCACGACCGCATGACCGAGTCGGTGCTCGATGCCATCGATGCCGCCGACGAGCTGTTCCACCATTACGCGCCGCAGCCGCTGACGACGGTCGACATCCTGAAGGGCGGCCGGGTGGCCTTGGTGGCGGCCAACGGCGAACTGGGGCTGGCGCTGTCCGAGGACGAGATCGATTACCTGGTCGACAACTTCGGCAAGCTGTGCCGCAACCCGACCGACGTCGAACTGATGATGTTCGCGCAGGCCAACTCCGAACACTGCCGGCACAAGATCTTCAACGCCAGCTGGACGGTCGACGGCGTCGACCAGCCGCTGTCGCTGTTCGGCATGATCCGCGAGACGCACCAGGCGCATCCGGAAGGCACGGTGGTCGCCTATGCCGACAACGCCTCGGTGATCGAAGGCGCGACGATCCGGCGCTTCATGCCGGGCGCGGACGGCAAGTACGACTACGTCGAGGACGCCACGCACATCCTGGCCAAGGTCGAGACGCACAACCATCCGACCGCCATCTCGCCCTTCCCGGGCGCGGCGACCGGCTCCGGCGGCGAAATCAGGGACGAAGGGGCGACCGGGCGCGGCTCCAAGCCCAAGGCCGGCCTGTGCGGCTTCTCGGTCTCCGACCTCAACATCCCCGGCCATGCGCAGCCCTGGGAATCGGGCTACGGCAAGCCGGACCGCATCGCCTCGGCGCTGGCCATCATGATCGAGGGACCGATCGGCGCCGCCGCCTTCAACAACGAATTCGGCCGGCCCAATCTCGCCGGCTACTTCCGCACTTTCGAGCAGGAGTTCAACGGCGAGGTGCGCGGCTACCACAAGCCGATCATGATCGCCGGCGGCGTCGGCAACATCGCCGGCCGCCACTGCTTCAAGCACGAGTTTCCGGCCGGCACGCTGCTGATCCAGCTCGGCGGGCCGGGCATGCTGATCGGCCTGGGCGGCGGCGCTGCCTCGTCGATGGCCACCGGCACCAACACCGCCGATCTCGACTTCGCCTCGGTGCAACGCGGCAACCCGGAGATGCAGCGGCGCGCGCAGGAAGTGATAGATCGTTGCTGGCAGATGGGCGACCAGAACCCGATCCTCGCCATCCACGACGTCGGTGCCGGCGGCATTTCCAACGCCATGCCCGAACTCGCCAACGATGCCAAGCGCGGCGCGCGCTTCGAGCTGCGCCAGGTGCCGAACGAAGAACCGGGCATGTCACCGCGCGAGATCTGGTCGAACGAGGCGCAGGAGCGCTACGTGCTGGCGATTGCGCCCGAGCGGCTGGCCGAGTTCAAGGCGCTGTGCGAGCGCGAGCGTTGCCCGTTCGCGGTGTTGGGCGAGGCCACCGAGGAACGCGAACTCGTCGTCACCGATAGCCACTTCGAGAACAAGGCGGTCGACATGCCGATGGCCGTGCTGCTCGGCAAGCCGCCGCGCATGCACCGCAACGCGACGCGCAAGCGGGTGGCCATGCCGGCGCTCGATGTCGGCGCCGTCGACCTGAAAGAGGCCGCCTACCGCGTCTTGCGCCTGCCGGCAGTGGCGAGCAAGAGCTTCCTGATCACCATCGGCGACCGCAGCGTCGGCGGCATGACCGCGCGCGACCAGTTCGTCGGTCCCTGGCAGGTGCCGGTGGCCGACGTGGCCGTGACCACGATGGGTTACGACACGACGCTGGGCGAGTGTTTCGCCATGGGCGAGCGCACCCCCATTGCCCTGTTGGACGCGCCGGCCTCGGGCCGCATGGCCGTCGGCGAGGCCATCACCAACATTGCCGCCGCCGATATCGCCGAGCTGGGCAACGTGAAACTCTCCGCGAATTGGATGGCGGCCTCTGGCCATGGGATGACCGCCGCCGGCCAGAGCACCGAGGACGCGGCGCTGTTCGACACCGTCAAGGCGGTGGCCTTGTCATTCTGCCCCGAACTCGGCGTCTCGATCCCGGTGGGCAAGGATTCGCTGTCCATGCGCACGCGCTGGGAAGCGGGCGGCCAGGCGAAACAAGTCATCGCGCCGCTCTCCCTGATCGTTACCGCCTTCGCGCCCTGCGCCGACGCGCGCGCGACGCTGACGCCGCAACTGCGTGCCGACAAGGACGTCGGCGAGACGGAATTGATCCTGATCGACCTCGGCCAGGGCAGGAATCGTCTCGGCGGCTCGGCGCTGGCGCAGGTCTACGGCAAGTCCGGCGACGTGCCGCCCGATGCCGACGCCGACCTGCTCAAGCGCTTCTTCGGCGCGATCCGGACACTGCGGCCGCAACTGCTGGCCTACCACGACCGTGCCGACGGCGGCCTGTTCGCCACCGTCTGCGAGATGAGCTTCGCCTCGCATCTGGGTGTGTCGCTCAACCTCGACGCGCTGTGCTTCGATCCGCTGATGAACGACGTCGACGGCATCGAGCGCGCGCCGCAGCTGCTCGACGGCCGCATGCGCGACCGTATGATCGCCGCGCTATTTACCGAGGAACTCGGCGCCGTGATCCAGATTCGCCGCGCTGACCGGACCGCCGTCATGCAGACGCTGCGCGACGCCGGTCTCGGCGCCTGCGCGCACGCGATCGGCACGCTCAATGCGGCCGACGAGGTGCGCGTCTGGCGCAACGCAAAGTCAGTCTTCGCGGCGCGCCGCGTCGACCTGCAGCGCGCCTGGAGCGAAGTGAGCCACGCGATCGCGCGCCTGCGCGACGACGCGGCCTGCGCCGACGAGGAGTTCGACGCGCTGCTCGACGCCGGCGATCCCGGCCTGTCGGCGACGCTGAGCTTCGACATGGGCGCGCCGTTCGTGGCGACGGGCGCGCGGCCCAGAATCGCGGTCCTCAGGGAGCAAGGCGTGAACGGCCAGGTCGAAATGGCCGCGGCCTTCGACCGCGCCGGCTTCGAATGCGTCGATGTGCACATGTCCGACCTCCAGGCGCGGCGTGTCGCCATGGCTGACTTTCGCGGCTTCGTCGCCTGCGGCGGCTTCTCCTACGGCGACGTGCTCGGCGCCGGCCAGGGCTGGGCCAAGTCGATCCTGTTCAACGCGCGCCTGCGCGACGACTTCGCCGCCTTCTTCGCGCGGCCGGACACTTTCGCGCTCGGCGTCTGCAACGGCTGCCAGATGATGGCGCATCTGGCGCCCATCATCCCCGGCGCGCAGGACTGGCCCACTTTCCATCGCAACCGTTCGGAGCAGTTCGAGGCGCGCTTCGTCATGGTCGAGATCCCGGCGTCGCCGTCGATTTTCCTGGCGGGCATGGCCGGTTCGAAAATGCCCGTTGTCGTCTCCCACGGGGAAGGCCGCGCCGTCTTCGACCGCGCTCCCGACGGTGCGGGCCGCGCCAGCGTGGCGCTGCGCTACATCGACAACCGCGGCAAGGTCGCCACGACCTATCCGTTCAACCCGAACGGCTCGCCCGACGGCATTGCCGGCGTGACTACGGCCGACGGCCGCTTCACGATCATGATGCCGCACCCCGAGCGCACCTTCCGCACGGTGCAGATGTCCTGGCATCCGGAAGGCTGGGGCGACGATGGACCGTGGCTGACCATGTTCCGCAGCGCGAGGCAGTGGGTGGCTTAAGTGGTTTCCGTCGTTCACGCGTTATCCGGCACGGATAGCGAGGACGACCTCCGCGATCGGCTGGCGGGCGACCTGGCGCCGCCGGCGCGGGGCGCGCTGCTGGAGGCGCTCGAACTCGCTACCGAACTCTATGCCGGCGGGAAGCTCGGCACCGGCGAAGACGTTCTGCCGCATGCGCTGGGCATGGCCATGCAGCTGGCGGCGCTCAAGCTCGACGCCGATGCGCGGCTGGCCGCGCTTTTGTTTTCGGCCTGCGATTTCCTGCCCGAGGCGCCGGAGAAGCTTGCGGCCCGGTTCGGCGAACCGGCGGCCGAGCTGGTGGCCAGCCTGCATCGCCTGAAAGGCCTCCGGCCGCTGACCGAAGCGGCGACGCGCCCCGACGGGGCGGGCGACGCCAAGGCGCAGGCCGAGATCCTGCGGAAAATGCTGCTGGCCATGGCCGCCGACATCCGGGTGGTCATGCTGCGCCTTGCTTCGCGCACCCAGACGCTGCGCTGGCTGACCGAACACGACACGCCCGAGCGCCGCGACCTGTCGCGCGAAAGTCTGGAGATCTATGCGCCGCTCGCCAACCGTCTCGGCGTCTGGCAGATGAAGTGGGAAATCGAGGATCTCGCCTTCCGCTTCATCGAGCCCGCGACCTACAAGCGCATCGCCAAACAGCTGGATGAAAAGCGCCTGGAGCGCGAGTCCTTCATCGGCGCGGCGGTGCGCAGGCTCGAGGCCGAGCTGCGGCGGTCGGGCATCGCCAACGCCGAGATCTACGGGCGGCCCAAGCACATCTACAGCATCTGGAACAAGATGCGGCAGAAAGGCCTGGATTTCGCCGAGGTGTACGACGTGCGGGCGCTGCGCATCGTGGTCGACGAAGTCAAGGATTGCTATACCGCGCTGGGCATCGTCCATGCGCTCTGGCAGCCGATCGACGGCGAGTTCGACGACTACATCGCCCAGCCCAAGGGCAACTACTACCGCTCGCTCCATACCGCCGTGCTGGCCGACGACGGGCGCTCCGTGGAAGTGCAGATCCGCACGCAGGAGATGCATCGGCACGCCGAACTCGGCGTGGCCGCGCACTGGCGCTACAAGGAGGCGGGCTCAGCTGGCCAAAGCGCCGCCCGCGCCGAATCGGCGTACGACGAAAAGATCGCCTGGCTGCGCCAGCTCTTGTCCTGGCGGGACGAGATCACCGATTCGGCGGCCTGGGTCGAGCAGTTCAAGCGCGCCGCGCTCGACGACACGATCTATGTCGTGACGCCCCAGGGGCGCATCATCGACCTGCCGAAAGGCGCGACGCCGGTCGATTTCGCCTATCGGCTGCACACCGACGTCGGCCACCGCTGTCGTGGCGCCAAGGTCGACGGCCATCTGGTGCCGCTCAACACGCCCCTGGCCAATGGCCAGCGCGTGGAGATCACGGTCGCCAAATCGGGAGGGCCTTCGCGCGACTGGCTGGCGCCGGAGTTCCTTCATTCGGCGCGCGCGCGCCAGAAGGTGAAGGCCTGGTTTGCCGCCCAGCAGGAACAGGAACAGCTTGCCGCCGGGCGCGCCTTCGTCAGCAAGGAGCTGCAACGCGACGGGCACGCCCAGGCCAACCTCGAGGAGCTCGCGCGCAAGCTCGGCCTCAAGGACCCCGACGCGATGTTCCTGGCGGCGGCGCGCGGCGAGATCGGCCCGCGCGCCATCCTGGTGGCCTTGCGTGGCGAGGCAGCCGAGGCCGAGCCCGAGCCCGAGCTGGCCACCAAGAAGAGCCGGGCGGACGAAAAAGCCGATGACGGCCGCATTCTGGTCGTCGGCGTGGACAAGCTGATGACGCAACTCGGACGATGCTGCAAGCCCGTGCCGCCCGACCGGGTGGCCGGCTTCGTCACGCGCGGGCGTGGCGTCTCGGTGCATCGGCTGGATTGCGGCAATTTCCGCAACATGGCGGCGCGCAATCCGGAGCGCGTCGTCGACGCGCAATGGGGCAGCCGCCGGCGGGGCGTCTATGCCGCCGACGTGCTGGTCGAGGCCAACGACAGGCAGGGGCTGTTGCGCGATGTGTCGGACGTGCTGTCGAAGGAAAAGATCAACGTCACGGCCGTCAAGACGCAGTCGAAGGGCGGCCTGGCCAGAATGGCGTTTACCGTCGAGCTGGCCGATGCCGGACAGTTGCAGCGCGTCCTGTCCCGGGTCGGCGAGATCGACGGCGTCACCGCGGTCCGTCGCGCCTGAGGGTCGGCGCGGCGTCGCTTCGGCTTCCGGCGGGCGTTTCGGGGCCAGGCGCCCACCACCGCGATGCTAGAATCGATCATTCCCAGCAACGAGGTATGCCGCAGTGGGCCACGAGTTGATTGCCGCGGTCGATCTTGGCTCCAACAGTTTCCGGCTCCAGGTCGGCCGCGTGATCGGCAATCAGATCTATCCGCTCGACTCGTTGAAGGAATCGGTGCGCCTGGCGGCCGGACTCAACGCCGAGCGGGCCCTGGACGATGCCTCGCAGGCCCGCGCGCTGGATGCGCTGGCGCGCTTTGGCGAACGCCTGCGCGGTTTTCCCGGCGATGCGGCGCGTGCCGTCGCGACCAATACCCTGCGCGTGGCGAAGAACGTTTCCTTCTTTCTGCCTCAGGCGGAAGCCGCGCTGGGCATGCCGATCGAGGTGATCTCGGGGCGGGAGGAGGCGCGCCTGATCTACCTGGGCGTCGCGCACAGCCTGCCCAATCCGCGGTCCCAGCAACTGGTGGTGGACATCGGCGGCGGATCGACCGAGTTCATCATCGGCCGCAACTTTGTGCCCAGCCATCTCGAATCCCTGTACATGGGCTGCGTCGGCTTCAGCCTGCGCTATTTCCCGGGCGGCCGCGTCGACAAGGCATCGATGAAGGCGGCCGAACTGGCGGCGCGCAAGGAAATCCAGGCCATCGTTCATGTCTATCGGAAGACGGGATGGGACGAGGCGGTCGGATCGTCCGGAACGGCCAAGGCGCTGGTCGATCTGCTGGAGATGAACGGCCTGTCGACGGGCGGCATCACCGCCGACGGACTCGACAGGCTATGCGCGATGCTGCTGCGCGCCGGCGACGCCGGGCGCTTGCAGCTGGCCGGGCTGCGCGCCGACCGGGTGCCCGTGCTGCCGGGCGGCCTGGCCATCATGTCGGCGGTTTTCAAGGAGTTCGCGCTCGAGCAGATGGTGTTCTCGGAGGGTGCGCTCCGCCTCGGCGTGCTCTACGACCTGCTCGGCAGATATCACCATGACGACTTGCGCGAAGCCACGGTGAAGCTTTTCATGCGACGCTACGAAGTCGATGACGAGCAGGCGTCGCGGGTCGTGCGCACGGCGACGCGCCTGCTCGGGCAACTGCTGCCGGAAACGCAAGACGATCCCGACAACCCGGACCTGCGCTTCCTGATCTGGGCGGCGCGCCTGCACGAGATCGGCGTTTCGCTGGCGCATGCCAGCTATCACAAGCATAGCGCCTATATCCTCGCCAATGCCGACATGCCGGGATTTTCGCGGCGCGACCAGGCCAGGCTGTCGCGGCTGGTGCTGGCGCATCGCGGCAAGCTCGAGCGGGTGGCGCAGGACTTGGAACAGTCGCGGGACTGGAGCCTGGTATTCGCCTTGCGCATGGCGGCGCTGCTGCACCGCGCGCGCGACGATGCCGCCGAACCGCCGGTCCGGGCCGCTCCGGCCGCGAGCGGATTCCAGCTCAAGATAGACGCGCATTGGCTGGCGGCCTTGCCGCTGACCGCCGCCGCGATCGATGAGGAAATCCGGCAGTGGGCGGGCATCGGCATCGACTTGAAGGTACGGCGCAAGCACCGCGAGAATCCGGCGTGATCGGCCGCCTCCAGGCCGATGCGCTCGCCGATGCGGATCGCCCCCGCGTCAAGGTGGAGATCGTCGAGAGCGGCCTCCGGCGGGTTGTGCTTACCGGCCGCTGGACGCTGACCGCGATCGCGCCGCGCTTGGAGGAATTGCAGCGGCAACTGGCGGCGGCCGACGGCCGCGCCGAGTGGGACTGCCTTGCCGTCGAGGCGTTCGACAGCGCCGGCATGGTCGTTCTCTGGCGCGCCTGGGGGCGAAGCCTGCCGGCCGCGCTGGCGGCTCGCCCCGCGCATCGGCGCGCATTCGAACGTTTCCTGGCGACCGACTCGCGGGAAAAGTCAGCCGTGGCAGGACGCCGACCCGCGGGCGGGTTGCACGACGTCGGCGGCCGCTTGTTGGATTTCGGCGCCCATCTGACGGATTTCGTGGCGCTGATCGGCCAGACGGCGCTCGATGGCCTGCACGTGATCCGGCATCCGGGCGACATGCCCTGGCGGGAGGTGTCGGCCAACATCTACAAATGCGGCGTGCGTGCCATGCCGGTCATCGCGCTGGTCGGCTTCATGGTCGGCGTGGTCCTGGCCTATCTTTCGGCGCTGCAACTGCACCGCCTGGGCGCCGATCTCTACATCGTCGACATCCTCGGCCTGGGAATCATTCGGGAACTGGGGCCGGTGCTGGCTGCCCTGCTGGTGGCGGGGCGTTCGGGCTCGGCCATGACAGCGCAGCTCGGCGTCATGCGGGTCACCGAGGAAATCGATGCGCTGGCGACCATGGGCGTGTCGAGAAGCCTGCGGCTGATATTGCCCAAGGTCATCGCGCTGGCCGTGGCGATGCCCCTGTTGGTGCTCTGGGTGGATGTGCTGGCCTTGACGGGTGGCGTGCTGGCGGCCGACGTCCAGATCGATGTGGGCTACCAGGTCTTCATGGATCGCCTGCCCAAGGCGGTGCCTTTGGCCAACCTCTGGATCGGCCTGGCCAAGGGCGTGGTCTTCGGGATAGCGGTGGCGCTGGTGGCCTGCCATTTCGGCCTGCGCGTCCGGCCGAACACCGAGAGTCTGGCCGCGCACACGACCGCGTCGGTGGTGACCGCGATTACCGTGGTGATCCTGGTGGACGCAGTGTTCGCGATCGCCACCCGGACGATGGGCGTGCCGTGATGAGCGCTGCGCCGGTGATCGAACTGCGCGGCATTGCCACCCGCTTCGGCGAAGTCTGGGTGCATCGCGATCTCGATCTGAGCGTCGGGGCGGGCGAATTGGTGGCGCTGGTCGGCGGCTCCGGCAGCGGCAAAACCACGCTGCTGCGGACGATCCTCGGCTTGTTGACGCCGACGCTGGGCGAGGTGCGCCTGTTCGGCCAGCCCCTGTTCGGCGGCGGCCACCACCGCGAACGGGCATTGCGGCGGCGCTTCGGCGTGCTGTTCCAGCATGGTGCGCTGTTTTCCGCCTTCAACGTCTTCGACAACATCGCCTTTCAGCTGCGCGAGCTGAAGTGCCTGGACGAGGCGACTATACGCGATCTGGTGATGCTCAAGCTGGACATGGTGGAACTGTTGCCACGCCATGCCTGGCTCATGCCGTCGCAGCTGTCCGGCGGCATGGTCAAGCGCGTGGCCCTGGCGCGCTCGCTGGCGCTCGATCCGGAGCTGCTGTTGCTCGACGAGCCCACCGCCGGGCTCGATCCGGACCTGGCCGACGGCTTCGTCAGCCTGATCCGCGCGCTGGAACGCGAACTCGGCCTGACCGTGGTCCTGGTCACCCACGATATCGATACCCTGGTGGCATTGGCGACGAAAGTGGCGGTGCTCGCCGAGCGCCGCATCGTCGGCTACGGCCCGATCGCCGAGGTGATCGGCATCGATCAGCCGTTCATTCAGAGCTTTTTCGGCTCGGATCGCAGTCGGCGCATTCTCGCCGACGCCGGCCTCCGGTAAAGTCCCGGCTATGGAAAACCGAGCCCACGCGCTTCTCGCCGGCCTTTTCGTCGTCCTGCTCGGGCTGGCGGCGGCCGTCGCCGTCTGGTGGCTGGGGCAGAAAACCCAGGATGTTCGCTATTACCTGCTTGAAGCCCGGCAGAATGTTACGGGGCTGAACATGCACGCCCAGGTGCGTTACCGCGGCATCCGGGCGGGACGCGTGGAAAGCATCGACCTCGATGAGCGCGATCCGCGCGTGATTCTGGTGCGCATCAGCCTCGATGCCCGCTATCCCTTGACGGCCGGCAGCACGGCGAAACTCAACACCCAGGGTTTGACCGGCATCGCCTACGTGCAGATTCAGGATGACGGCGGCGATCCGGCGCCGCTGGCGGCGAAGTCAGGCGACTTGCCGCGGCTGGCGCTCAAGCCGACGCTGCTCGACACGCTGGGCGCCCAGGCCGGCGACATCGCGACCCAGACCAATGTGCTGGCAGTGCGGCTCGGCCAACTGCTGAGCGAGGACAACCTCCGCAATGTCGCGCGCACGCTCGACAACCTCGAAAGCATCTCGTCGGGCGCCGATCAAGGCATGAAGGAGCTTCCGGCGACGCTGGCCGCGCTCCGCCAGGTCTTGGCGCCCGAGAACGTGCACAAGCTGTCGGCGGTCTTGGCGCACATCGAGCGCACGGCCGGCGAAACGGCACCGCTGATCGCCGAGCTGCGCGAGACCGTCAAGGTCATGTCCCGGTTGGCGGGCAGCCTCGATCGCCTGGCCGCCGAAACCGGAGCGGAGTTGAAGACGCAGACCCTGCCGCGGGTCGGCGAACTGGTGGACCAGCTGTCCGGCAATTCGCGGCGCCTGTCGCATCTGATCGAGACGCTGGACAGCCATCCCGAATCCCTGCTGTTCGGTCGCCAGGCGCCGGCGCCGGGTCCTGGCGAAGCTGGCTTCGTTGCGCCAGGGCATTGAGGAGCACTGCATGCGCATTCTGGCAATACTGATCGTCGTGTCGGGATGGTTGGCGGCGTGCGCCAATCCCGCGGTGCGGCGGCCGGATCAGGCCCGTTTCGACCTCGGCCCGGCGATCATCGGGCCGCCCTTGGCGGTGGGCGTCGTCGCCGTCACGATGGAAGCGCCGTCCTGGTTGGCCGGCAGCGCCATGCAGTACCGGCTGGCCTATGCCGAGCCGGTGCGCCGGCGGGAATTCGCCGACAGCCGCTGGGCCGCGCCGCCGGCCGAACTGATCGGTCAGGCGCTCGAGCGGCGATTCGCGGGACGCGGCGGCGGCTGCCGCCTGCACGTCGAACTCGACGAGTTTTTGCAGGTTTTCGAAGCGCCGGCGCAAAGCTCGCAGGTGCTGGCCGGCAGGGCGACGCTGTATGCCGGCACCGACGTGGCCGATCGATACGGCTTTCTCGTCGCTCGGGCGGCGCCGACGGCCGACGCCCGGGGCGGCGTGACGGCGGCGGCCGAGGCGGTGTCGGCCCTGGCGGAGGAATTGGGGAGCTGGCTGGTGCGTAGCGAACGCTGTCGTTAGGAGGCATGGCATGTCCGAAGCTGTTCTCGTGATCGAGCGAAGTGAAAACGTGGCAACCCTGACCTTGAACCGGCCGGGGCAGTTCAATGCGTTGTCGGAAGCGGTGCTGGAAGCGCTGCAGACCGCGCTCGACGGCATTGCCGCCGATGCCTCGGTCCGGGCGGTGGTCATTGCCGGCGCCGGCAAGGCTTTTTGCGCCGGGCATGATCTCAAGGAGATGCGCGCCAATCATTCGGCCGCGTACATGCAGGGATTGTTCCGTCAGTGCAGCCAGGTGATGACCACCATCGTGCGCATGCCTCAGCCCGTGATCGCGCGCGTGCATGGCGTCGCCACCGCCGCCGGCTGCCAGCTGGTGGCGAGTTGCGATCTGGCGGTGGCGGCGGACGTGGCCCGCTTCGCGGTATCGGGAATCAACGTCGGCCTGTTCTGTTCGACGCCGGCGGTCGCGCTGTCGCGCAACATGGGCCGCAAGCAGGCGCTGGAGATGCTGCTGACCGGCGACTTCATCGATGCCGCCGAAGCGTGCCGGCGCGGCCTGGTCAATCGCGTCGTGCCCCTGGCCGACCTGGACGGCGAGGTGCGACGGCTGACTTTGGCGATCGCCGGCAAGTCGGCGTCGGCCGTGACGATGGGCAAGCAGCTCTTCTATCGGCAGCTCGAGATGGGCGTGGATGCGGCCTATCAGCTCGCGACCGAAACGATGGCGTGCAACATGATGTGCGATGATGCCGTGACGGGCATCGACGCCTTCATGGCCGGCCACAGGCCTGTTCGACGCGAAGATTAGGCCGGGGGTTTCGGTCGGGGGGCGGACGCGATAAACTACTTGGCTTTGGTTGCGGCCAAGTCAATTACCGAGAGATGGAGGTATCGCTTGAAAGTCTTCGTTCCAGTCAAGCGCGTGGTTGATTACAACGTCAAGGTCCGGGTCAAGTCGGACGGCACGGGTGTCGATCTCGCCAATGTCAAGATGTCCATGAACCCCTTCGACGAAATCGCCATTGAAGAGGCGGTTCGGCTCAAGGAAGCCGGCGTTGCCACCGAAGTCGTCGCCATCAGTTGCGGCACGACGGCCAGCCAGGAGACCCTGCGCACGGCGCTGGCGATCGGCGCCGATCGCGCCGTGCTTGCCGAGACCGACGTCGAGCTTCAGCCCCTGGCGGTGGCCAAGCTGATCAAGGCGCTGGTCGACAAGGAAGGTCCGCAACTGGTCATCCTGGGCAAGCAGGCCATCGACGACGACGCCAACCAGACCGGCCAGATGCTGGCCGCGCTGCTCGGCTGGCCGCAGGCCACCTTCGCCTCGAAAGTGGTCGTTGCCAACGGCAAGGCTACCGTCACCCGGGAAGTCGATGGCGGCCTGGAAACGCTCGAACTGACGCTGCCGGCGGTGGTTACCACCGACCTGCGCCTCAACGAGCCGCGTTACGCCACCCTGCCCAACATCATGAAGGCGAAAAAGAAACCGCTCGACATCGTCAAGCCCGCTGACCTGGGCGTCGATGTCGCGCCGCGCCTGACGACGCTCAAGGTAGCCGAGCCGGCGAAGCGCCAGGCCGGCATCAAGGTGGCCGACGTCGCGCAACTCCTCGACAAACTCAAGAACGAAGCGAAGGTGATCTGACATGGCTGTCCTCGTCATTGCCGAACACGACAATGCGGCGCTCAAGGCCGCCACCCTCAACACCGTCACCGCCGCCGCCAAGCTGGGCGGCGACATTCACGTCCTGGTGGCCGGCAGCGGCTGCGCCGGCGCGGCGCAGGCGGCCGCGCAATTGGCGGGCGTCGCGGTCGTCAAAGTGGCCGATGCCGCCCATTACGCCGATCAGACCGCGGAAAACCTCGCCGCCCTGATCGTCGCCCACAAGGCCGGTTACACGCACATCCTCGCCGCCTCGACCAGCCACGGCAAGAACACCTTGCCGCGCGTCGCGGCCTTGCTGGACGTCGCGCAGATTTCGGACATCGTCGCCATCGAGGATGCCGACACCTTCGTCCGGCCGATCTATGCCGGCAATGCCTTGGCCACCGTCCGCAGTGGCGACGCCGTCAAGGTGGTCACCGTGCGCACCACTGCTTTCGATGCCGCCGCCCAGGGCGGCCAGGCCACGGTGGAGAACATCGCCGCCGGACCCGACGCCGGCGTCGCCAAGCTGCTGGGACGGGAATTGACGAAGTCGGCCAGGCCCGAGCTGGGCGCGGCGAAGATCATCGTTTCCGGCGGACGCGGCATGGGTTCCGGCGAGAACTATCACAAGGTGCTGGAGCCGCTGGCCGACAAGCTGGGCGCGGCGCTGGGCGCCTCGCGTGCGGCGGTGGACGCCGGCTTCGTCTCGAACGACTATCAAGTGGGCCAGACCGGCAAGATCGTCGCGCCGCAGCTTTACATCGCCGTCGGCATCTCGGGCGCCATCCAGCACCTGGCCGGCATGAAGGACAGCAAGGTGATCGTCGCCATCAACAAGGATCCCGACGCGCCCATCTTCCAGGTCGCCGACTACGGCCTGGTGGCCGACCTTTTCCAGGCCGTCCCGGAGTTGACGGCGGCGCTCTAACGCCAGGCGGAGCCTCGGCGTGAATTTCCCCGAAGGGCTGTTCAGCGACGGCTGGTCCTTCGGGGCGTTCCTGCCCCTGGCCATCGTTTGGCTGTGGTGCGTGCGCACCGCACCGTGGCGGCGTCTGGCCGACACGACGCAACTCCACGTTTGGCTCGGCTCGATCGTCGTGCTGATGCTGATCTGGAGCATGAAGGCCGGCGTCAAGCCGGGGCTCGACCTCCATCTGCTGGGCGCGACGGCGTTGACGCTGATGTTCGGGCGGCAGCTGGCGATCCTCGGCCTGTCGGTCGTGATGGCGGCGGTGACGCTCAACGGTGCCGCCGGCTGGGCGCCCTATGCGCTCAACATTCTGGTGACGGCGGTTTTTCCGTGTCTGGCCGCGCATGCGCTGTTGCGGATCGTCGAACGGTACTTGCCGGCCAATTTCTTCTGTTACATTTTCTGCGCTGCATTTTTCGGCGCTGCCATCGCGGTCGTTTCCACCGGATGGCTGGCGTCGCTGGTGCTGTGGCTGGCGGGCGTGTACACGGCCGAGATGCTGGTCAACGACTATCTGCCTTATTACACGCTGCTCGGTTTTGCTGAGGCCTGGCTCAATGGCGCCGCCATTACGCTGATGGTGATCTACTATCCCGATTGGGTCGGCTCGTTCGACGACCGGCGCTACTTTTTCAAACGATAGGGAAGACGCAAATGAGCAACTACGCTGCGCCGGTGAAAGACATGCTGTTCGTCATGAACGAGTTGGCCGGTCTCGACAAGGTGTGTGCCTTGCCGGGTTGCGAGGACGTGACGCCCGACCTCGTGGAATCGATTCTCGATGAGGCGGGCAAGTTCGCCTCCGGGGTGCTGGCGCCGCTCAACAAGACCGGCGATGAGGTGGGCGCGCGCTGGCACGATCGGCAGGTGACCATGCCGCCCGGTTTCAAGGAGGCGTATGCCCAGTATGCCGAAGCGGGCTGGAACGGCTTCGACTGCAATCGCCATTTCGGCGGGCAGGGCTTGCCGCGCCTGCTGTCGGCCGCCGTGCGCGAGATGTGGAAGTCCTCGAACATGGCGTTTTCCCTGTGCCCCCTGTTGACCAATGGCGCTATCGAGGCGCTCGAGCTTTCGGGGTCGGATGTCCAGAAGCAGATGTACCTGCCCAACATGATTTCCGGCAAATGGACCGGCACCATGAACCTCACCGAGCCGCAGGCCGGTTCGGACCTGGCCGCCGTTCGCACGCGCGCCGAGCCGCGGGGCGACGGCACGTACAGGATTTTCGGCCAGAAGATATTCATTACCTACGGCGAGCACGACATGGCCGAGAACATCGTCCATCTCGTCCTGGCGCGGCTGCCCGACGCTCCGGAAGGGGTCAAGGGCATTTCGCTGTTCGTCGTGCCCAAGTTCCTGGTCAACGCCGACGGCAGCCTCGGCGAGCGCAACGATGCCTATTGCGTGTCCATCGAGCACAAGTTGGGCATTCACGCCAGCCCGACCTGCGTGATGGCCTTCGGCGACCAGGGCGGCGCCATCGGCACCTTGGTGGGGCGGGCCAACGAAGGCCTCAAGTACATGTTCGTCATGATGAACGCCGCCCGCTACGCCGTCGGCGTCGAAGGTCTGGCGCTGGCGGAGCGCGCCTACCAGAAGGCGCTGGCTTATGCGCGCGAGCGCGTTCAGGGCCGCGCCATCGAGGGATCGCCGGCGCCGGTGGCGATCGTGCATCATCCGGACGTTCGCCGCATGCTCATGACCATGAGGTCGCAGACCGAGGCGATGCGTGCGCTGGCCTATGCGGTGGCGGCCGCGCACGATGCAGCCGGCCGTCATCCCGATCCGGACGAGCGCCAGCGCAACCAGGCCTTCGTCGACCTGATGATTCCGGTGGTCAAGGGCTGGCTGACCGAAACCGGCAACGAGATCGCCTATCTGGGCGTGCAAGTGCATGGTGGCATGGGCTTCATCGAGGAAACCGGGGCGGCCCAGCACATGCGCGATGCCCGCATCACGACGATTTACGAAGGCACGACGGGTATTCAGGCCAACGACCTGATCGGCCGCAAGCTGGCGCGCGAGGGCGGCGCGACGCTGAAGGCGGTGATCGTCATGATGCGCCAGACGCAGGCGGCCTTGGCGGGCGAAAGTCAGTGGTCGCGTATCGCCGAAGCGCTCGGCGCGGGGATCGATGCGCTGGAAAAGGCGGCGACCTACATCGTGGCGCAGTACGGCGCCGACGTTCGGACGGTCGCGGTGGGCGCCGTGCCTTTCCTCAAGCTCATGGGCATCGTTGCCGGCGGCTGGATGATGGCGCGGTCGGCGCTGGCTGCGGGCCGGCATATGGCGTCGGGCAGCACGGATTCGTTCTATCCGGCCAAGATGGCCAGCGCTGAATTCTTCGCGACCAATATCCTGCCCCAGGCGGCCGGTTTGGCGCGGGTGGTGGTGGGCGGTGGCGCAAGCGCCCTGGCGATTCCCGAGGCGGACCTGTGACGCTCGTACAGAGCGGGCCGCCGGGCCTGCTCGGCCTGGTCCTCGACGAGATCGGGCGCGGGGAAGTGAGCTTTCCCACGCATGCCGACGTTGCCTTGCGCGTCCGCTTGGCGCTCGACGATCCCGATCTCGATGTGGCCAGGGCAGC
>JAGVUA010000043.1 GCA_019136545.1 Betaproteobacteria bacterium | reverse complement strand
GTGAGCCTGCTCGTCGGCGGCATCGGCATCATGAACATCATGCTGGTGTCGGTGACCGAACGGACACGCGAGATCGGCATCCGTCTCGCCATCGGCGCGCTGGAGCACGAAGTCCTGCTGCAGTTCCTCATCGAGGCCGTCGTGCTGTCCGCCTGCGGCGGGCTGATCGGCATTGCCCTGGCCCTGATCGCCTGCCTTGGCCTCTCGGCGCTGCTGGGCGTACCCTTCATCTTCAGTACCAGCATCAACCTGATGGCATTTCTGTTCTCTGCCGCCATCGGGGTTCTGTTCGGCTACATGCCTGCACGACGAGCAGCGCAGCTCGACCCGATTCAGGCGCTTCGGCATGAGTAAATATTTGAATTTTATGGATATCAATCAGCAGTCGATCACGATCCGCAGGCAATTCTCGATTATTTTTATCAGGAACTTTCGAGGCGATTAGCACTCGAATCGGGTGAGTGCTAAAATGTTCCTGAAGGAGGACGTGACACACATGAGCCATGCCCTGACATTGACACAGTTTCCGGTTCCCTCGACCGCCGGCAGCATCGAGGCTTATATCCAGGCCGCCCATCGCGTGCCCATGCTCGCGGAAGCCGAGGAATTCGATCTGGCCCGTCGTTTCCGCGAGGATAACGATCTCGAGGCTGCGCGCCGTCTTGTCCTTTCCCATCTCCGGTTGGTGATTGCCGTCGCGCGCGGTTATCTCGGTTACGGGCTACCCCACGCCGATCTGATCCAGGAAGGCAATATCGGCCTGATGAAGGCGGTCAAGCGTTTCGACCCGGAACGCGGTGTCCGGCTGGTGTCGTTCGCCATGCACTGGATCAAGGCGGAGATTCACGAATACATCCTCAAGAACTGGCGGCTGGTCAAGATCGCCACCACCAAGGCGCAGCGCAAGCTGTTCTTCAACCTGCGCAGCATGAAGCAGAGCTTCGCCACGCTCGGTCCCGACGAGGTGAATGATGTCGCCCGCAAACTCGGCGTCAAGCCCGAGGAAGTCGTGGAGATGGAAACACGGCTGACCGGCGGCGACGTGTCCCTCGAACCAACGGCCGAGGACGACGAGGATTATTACGCGCCGATCGCCTACCTGGCGGCGGACAACAACGCAGAACCCTCGATGCAGATGGAGCGCAAGGAGTACGATCGCCTGCAAGACGAAGGCCTGCGCAACGCCCTGGGAACCCTCGATGCAGATGGAGCGCAAGGAGTACGATCGCCTGCAAGACGAAGGCCTGCGCAACGCCCTGGCCCGGCTCGACGACCGCAGCCGCACCATCATCCAGCGCCGCTGGCTGGTCGAGGAAGGCGAGGAAGCTGCGACCCTGCACGAGCTGGCCGCCGAATATGGCGTTTCGGCCGAGCGCATCCGGCAGATCGAAGCCAAAGCCATGCAGAAGATGAAGGGCGCCCTCACGGCGGCCTGAGGCCGCGCCGATGGCTGCCGGGGCGCCTGATCAGGCGCTGCCGGCGATGATTTTCGGGTATTCGGCCGCCATGGTCGCCGCATCGTGCGGCCAAGCGAACACTGCCTTGAGGCGCCCCTGGGGATCCACGAGGTAGATGGCGCTGGAGTGATCGACGGAATACGGGCTGCCGTCGCCCTTGTCGTGGCGCTGATAAAAGACACCCAGATGGCGCGCCAGCGGACGAAGCGCCTCGTCGCTGCCGACCGCCGCCTGAAAATCGGCATCGAAGAAACGCACGAATTCCGCCAGGCGATCGGGCCGATCGCGCTGCCCATCGACTGAAATGAACAAGACCTTGGGCGGTGCAACACCCTGTGCCTGCAGTTGCGACTTGAGCTGCGCCAGGGTGGTCAGCGAGGTCGGGCAGACGTCTGGGCAGTAGGTATAGCCAAAGAACACCAGCGTCCAGTTCCCCGAAAACACTGCGTTGCCGACTTTGCCCTGCGTGCCTTCGAGCACGAAATCGGGCAACGGCCTGTCATCGTTGAGCAGCGTAGCGGATTTGAAAGTCAGCCCCGGCGACCCGCCGATTGCGCCGGCCACCTCGGCCGGTGCGGCGGGCGCCGGTCCGCGGCTGACCGTGCGCCAAACCAGATAGGTCCCCAGCAGGCTGAGAGAGACCCCCGCCACCAGCAGTCGACGTCGCAGTTCGCTCATGATCCAGAATCTCCTTTATCGGGGCCGGCCACCGGCAAGCCCATCAGTCCCGCCCATTCGCGCGGATGCGACATACCCACCGGCGGCGGCATGCGCTTGGTCCGCTTGCCGGGCCCGCGCGCCGGTTCGGCAGGCGGAGGATGCACGGTTCCGGCATTTTCGCCTGTGTAGGGCGCATAGCATCCTTCGGCCCGGCCCTGGGCGTCGCGTTTGATTTCCGATGACACGGCACCGGCGCAGAACGAATGGATGGTATCGCATCGCTGGTCGACGGCATCGCACAAATAGAGTTCCCAATGATCGTTGGCCTCGACGACCACCTGCTCGCCTACTCCGAACCCTCCACGGACACCCCCAAGAAAATACAGCCCTTTCTCGGTCCGAACCAGGGTCGAGGCATTGCGCCGCTGATCGCGCACCTCGACGGCCTCGACGGTCTGGCGCGGAGACACCAGCACCACCGGGCGCAGCGACTGCCACGTCGCGGTGTTGTGATAGCGCTGCTCGCCAAAGAACTCGAACACGAGCCACGCGAGGACGACCAGGGCGGCAACGGCCAGCGCAAATAGAAAGGGGCGGGAATCGGTCTTGGCGACCGCGTTGTAGGTGTCGATCATGGCAAACAAAAAGGGCGTCCTTCTGCGGACGCCCTCGATTTTAGCCCGGGTCGGTCGCGGTCAACGCTTGCCGTGCGCGTAGGGGCTCCACTCCTCGCTGACCGAGGGCGGCGACGGCCAGTTGCCATGCGGCGGCGGCGATACGGTGGTCCATTCGAGCGACGGCGATCCCCAGGGATTGTCGCCGGCCTTGGGGCCCTTGGCGGCGCCGATGATCCAGTTCAGCAGCGCGATGACGAAGCCGACCCCGAGGATGACGGCACCGATGGTCATGAGATGCTGGGCATCGGCGGCTTGCGGAAACTGTGCGTAATCGTAGTAACGACGCGGCAGACCGATGCGCGCACCGATGTCCATCATCGTCCAGAACACGATATTGACGCCGACGAAGGTAATCCAGAAGCCGATCTTGCCCCACAGCTCGTTGTACATCCGTCCGCTCATCTTCGGAAACCAGTAATAGACGCCGCCGAAGATGGCAAACGTGCCGGCCACCGCCATGACGTAATGGAAATGCCCGACGACATAATAGGTTTCCGAGAGGTTCACCGTCAGCGACGTGATGGCCAGGGGAATGCCGGTCAGGCCGCCGATCAGGAACAGGAACACCACGCCCAGCGCATAGAGCATCGGCGTTTCGAAACTGATCGCGCCTTTGTAGAGCGTGCCGACCAGGCTGATCACCAACAGGCCGACCGGCACCGAAATGAGCAGCGTCGACACCATCTGGCCGATGCGCAGCCAGTCGGGCATGCCGGAAACATAGAGGTGATGGATCCAGACTTCGCCGGATATCAGCACGATACCGCCGATGCCGCCATACACGGCCGCCTTGTAGTTGAACACCGGGTTGCGGGCAAAGGTGGCGATGATCTCGAAGACCACGCCGATGAACGGCAGGAAGATGACATATACCGCCGGATGCGAGTAGAACCAGAACAGGTTCTGGTAGGTCAGCACGTCGCCGCCCATGGCCGGATCGAAGAAATGCGTGCCCAGGTACTTGTCGAGGCTGATCAGGGTGACGGCGGAGCCAAGCACCGGCACGAAGATGAGCTGCATGACGAAGGCGCCGAGAATGCACCAGACGAAGACGTTGAGCTTGCCCCAGCCCAACCCGGGCGCCCGCATGAAGGCCACCGTGGTCAGGAAGTTCACGCCGCCAATGATGGAGGCGAAGCCGAGGATCAGCACGGTGAGAGAATACAGCGCCGTGTTGCCCGCCGTGATGGTGGAATAAGGCGGATAGCCGGTCCACATCACATCGGGCGGATCGGGGATGAAGAAGGTCAGCAGCGCCAGGATGACGCCCACATAGAACAGCCACACCGATAGCGCGTTGACGCGCGGAAAGGCCACGTCCTTGGCGCCGATCATCAATGGCACGCAGTAATTGGCGAAGAAACCGGTCAACGCCGGAATCTGGAAGCCAAGGATCATGATCGCGCCATGGGCGTAGAGCCAGACGTTGTAGGTGGTCGGATCGGCGGTGATCGTCGGGCCGATGGCCGACAGTTCGGCGCGCATCAGCAGCGCCATGATGCCGGCGACGCCGAAGGCGGCGATCGAGCCGATCAGATACAGGATGCCGACGCGCTTGTGGTCGGTGGTGAAGATCCATTCCTTGAGGTTCATGTGCCGTTTCCCCCTTATGCCGGCGTCTTGCTGAGGGTTGCCGCCGGTGCGGCAGCCTTCTTGACTTTCGCGCCTTCCGCCTCGTACCAGGCCTGATATTCGGCGGGCGGCAGGACCACCACCTGTCCGGCCATGTACGAATGCATGACGCCGCAATATTCGGTGCATGTGACGACGTGGGTACCCGGCTTCTGCGGATAGAACCACAGGTAGGTGATCCGGCCGGGCATCGAGTCTTCCTTGACGCGGAAGTCCGGGATGTAATGGTTGTGGATCGTGTCGCGGCTGGTCATCCGCAACAGCACGGGCTTCCCGGCGGGCACCTTCAGTTCGTTCTGGGTTTGCACGCCGTTCGGATAGGTGTAATCCCAGCTGTACATGCCCGATTCCAGCTGAACTTCCAGGCGGTCGGCCGGCACTTCTCGGAAGGTGTTCCAGAGCTGCCAGCCATTGGCGGCGAGGTAGAAGTCGTCGGCCATGAACACGAACGAGGGAATCACCACCCAGCCGATCGCCGCCGCCGCCGACAATCGGGGCGCGCTGCCCTGCTGGTTGTCCGGTCGGCGCCGATATTTCCAGATCAGGTATGCGGTAATCAACGCGAAGATGATGCCGATCACCGTGATGTCGATGAGCACATCTCGCCACAGATGGTCCCAGCCGGCGGCCGGATCGATGATCCTGGCGGCGGTCGGGATGGTTTTCTCGGCGAGCGCCGGGCCGGCCGCGGCCAGCGCCAGCAAGGCTCCGACGGTCCTCTTGTCGTCAAGCATGCGATGTCCCCCTCTTGATCTTTCTGCGATAAGCCCACGCCCCGGCGGCGATCAAGCACAAGCCCAGCGCCAGCGATCCCAGGCCGATCACCAGCGCATAGTTGACTTGATACCGGCCGGTCGCGTAGTTGTAACTGAAACAGGCACCCGTCAGCATGTCGAACACCGCCGTCGAGTTGGCGATGCGTTCCCAGTCGGCGTCGATCAGCGCATTCTCGATGGTCGCGGCATCCATGCGGGTGCCATAGATATAGCGCGCAATGCGGCCCTGCGGCGTCAGGAAGATCAGCACATTCGGATGCATGAAGGCCTGCGCGGCGTCGGACCAGAAGAAGTGGAAGCCGACGCCCGCGGCGAAAGCCTTGACGTCCCGGTCCTTGAGCACGGCATGACGCCAGCCGGCCAGCATGTCCGCCGGCACCGCGCCGGTCTTGGCCAGGAAATCGGCGGCCGCGCGCTGATCATCCCGGGCATCGAAGGACAGGGTCAGCACGCGATAGTCCTCGCCCAGCCGGAAGCGGTCCACCTTGCGCAATACGCGCGCCAGCTCCATGTTCATGGTGGGGCACGTGCCGTCGCAGCCGTAGTACGAGAGCAGCAGAATGAGCGGCTTGCCGCGCAGGTCTCCCAGTACGAATTCCCTTCCCTCGCTATCGGTCATCGCGGCCTGGAAATTCGGCTGCGCGCCCAGATGACGAGCTTCGTCGATGCGCGTCACCGACGCGTCGACCGTACTGGCGCGCGGCGGTTCGCTCACCGCAATGGCCGGCAACGCGGCAATCACCAGTAATAGACCTGCGAGACGACGAAGAACCAAATGATGTCCACAAAGTGCCAGTAAAGGCTGGCCGTGCGCCAGAAACCCTCGGAAATGTTGCCCATGAGCGCCGGTACCAAGCCCGCCACGAAGATGGCGAGGCCGACGACCACGTGCGAACCGTGCAGGCCGGTAACGCTGAAGAAAATGGTGCCGAAAGCGTTGGTGGCAATGGTGAAGCCGTCGTGAATGAGATGGGTCCACTCATACGCCGACATGCCGAGGAAAGTCGCGCCGAGCAGGATCGTAACGACCAGCCAACGAACGAAACCGCGCTTGTCGCCGGCATGCATGAGGTGTTCGGCGTGGTGGATCGTCAGCGACGAGGCAACGAGGACCGCGGTCATCACCAAGGGCAAAACCTGCGGCAGCGGCACGGTACCCGCAGGCGGCCAGACCAGGGCGACATCGAGGCGCATGAACCAATAGGCCGCAAAGAAGGACATGAAGATCATGGCCTCGGCCAGGATGAACCAGCCCATCGCGCCGTACGACAGCCCTTCGCCGCGCCCCATGGCCTCGCTGACCCAGCCGGCGACGCCACCGAGGATCATCGGGATACCGAGCCCCAGCGCGATCACCGCCGCGAACGGCTTGTGATAGACGAACTGGAGCATGAAGGCCACCGCCAGGGCCAGGACGCCGAAACTGATGACGAACGGCCAGACGCTGGTGCCCCAAGCCTCGTGTTCATCGTGGCCGCCATGGCCGTGATGAACCGCCTCTCCTCCGTGACTCATCGCGACTCCCCCAAGGTTTCCGGCGCCTCGCGCTTGGCTTATTGTCGGCGCCTGCGCTTGCGTCCGAACGATCGTTATGAATAAAATTGATTTACATCAATGTAAATAATAAATCATCAGTAAGTCAAGCGCCCGGACAACAAACATCGAATCGGAGGGAGGACGGCAAGATGGACAATAAACTGGTTGCAGGCATCGCGGTCGGCGCGCTTTTGCTGGCGTGGGGGCCAGCCGGCGCCGCCGGGAACCCGGAGGCGGGACAACAAAAGGCAGCCGCCTGCATGGCCTGCCACGGCGCCGATGGCAACAGTCCGCCCCTGCCGCCGCCCACCGAGCAATGGCCCAAGCTGGCCGGGCAATTGCCCGAGTATCTGCTGAAGCAGTTGCACGACTTCAAGGCCGGCCGGCGCACCAACGAGCAGATGTCGCCCCAGGCGCAAGCGGTGAGCGACGCCGACATGGCCGATATCGCCGCCTTCTTCGCCAGCCAAAAGATCGGCCCCAACGAAGCCGGCAACAAGGATCTGCTGGCCCAGGGGGAAAATATCTTCCTCAAGGGCAAGGGCCGACCGAACCCCGTTCCCGCCTGCATCGGCTGCCACGGACCCAGCGGCGCCGGCAATCGGGATTGGGCGAAGATCATGAGCAAGATGCCGACGGTGCTGGCTCCCGCCATCGGCGGACAGCATGCCTCGTACATCGCCAAGCAGTTGAAGTCCTACAAGGACGGCACGCGCAGCAATGACGTGGCGCACGTTATGCGCGACATCGCCCAGCGTCTCGATGACAAGGATATCGACGCCGTTGCCGAGTACCTGGCGGGACTGAGCCGATAGGAAAGGAAGCGCCCATGTCTGTTGCCACTCCCCGCTCGCTTTCGGTTCTTCAGCGCATCGCGGCGTTTTCCGAACTGTGCAAGCCGCGCGTCAACACGCTGATCGTCTTCACCGCCATGATCGGCATGCTGCTGGCGGCGCCCGGCTTTCCGCCGCTGGCGACCTTCCTGATCGCCTCGGCCGGCATCGCGCTGGTCGCCGGAGCGGCCGCCGCCATCAACTGCCTGGTCGAACGCACCGTCGACGCGCGCATGGCGCGCACCAGCGCCCGCGCCACGGCTCGCGGCGAGATTTCGCCGGCCGAGACGCTGCTGCTGGCCCTGGTGGTGGGGGGCATCGGTCTGGCCCTCCTGCATGTGTTTGTCAACGACCTGACCATGTGGCTGACGCTGGCGACCTTTCTCGGCTATGCCGTGATCTATACCGCCATTCTCAAACCCGCCACGCCCATGAACATCGTCATTGGCGGCGCCTCCGGCGCCATGCCGCCGGTACTCGGCTGGGCGGCGATCACCGGCCAGGTGAGCGTGGAGGCGATGGCCCTGTTCCTGATCATCTTCATGTGGACGCCCCCGCATTTCTGGGCGCTGGCCTGTTACCGAAAGGACGAGTACGCGGTGGCAGGTCTGCCGATGCTGCCTGTCACGCACGGCGTGCCTTTTACCTGCCGCCACATCCTGCTCTATACGGTGTTCCTGACGGTCGCCAGTCTCTTGCCGGTGTGGCTCGGCATGAGCGGCTGGATCTATGGCGCGATCGTCGTGGGCCTCGATGCGGGCTTCCTGCGCCTGGCGTTCAAGCTGTGCCGGCGCTACAGCGACGAGTTGGCCCGCCGCACCTTCAGATATTCGATCATTTATCTGACCCTCTTGTTCGCGGCCTTGTTCATCGACCGCCTCGCCTGAGGGAACGACCCTCAGGCGGAATTGCGCAGCCGGTCGAGCAGCTTCTGGTGGATGCCGCCGAAGCCGCCGTTGCTCATCACCAGCACGTAGTCGCCGTCGCGCGCTTCGGCGGCGATGGCCGCAACGAGCGCCGGCAGATCGTCGAAAACGGTGGCCTTGGCGCCCATGGGCGCCAGGGCTGCTGCGGCATCCCAGCCCAAGTTGGCGGCATAACAGAACACCCGGTCGGCCTCGGCCAAACTCGCCGGCAGCTGCGCCTTCATGGTGCCCAGCTTCATGGTGTTCGAGCGCGGCTCCAGCACGGCGACGATCCGCTGGCCGCCGACCCGGCTGCGCAGGCCTTCGAGGGTGGCGGCGATGGCCGTCGGATGATGGGCGAAGTCGTCGTAGACGGTGACGCCGCGCACCGCGCCGCGCATTTCCAGCCGGCGCTTGACGCCCGGGAAGCTGGCGATGGCCTTCAGGCCGACTTCGACCGGCACGCCGGCATGGCGCGCCGCCAGCAGCGCCGCGACCGCGTTGGCCCGGTTGTGGGCGCCGGGCAGATCGAGTTTCGTCTCCCCGACCGGCGTGCCGCCATGGCTGACTTTGAAGCGGCCGTCGGCGGCAGGTTCACCGGCGCGCCAGCCGTCCCCGACATTGAAGCGCTCCACCGGCGTCCAGCAGCCGCGCTTCAGCACCCGGTCCAGCGACGCTTCGGCGCCGTTGGCGACGATCAGGCCGTTGCGCGGCATAGTGCGTACAAGATGATGGAATTGCGTTTCGATGGCAGCAAGATCGGCGAAGATGTCCGCGTGATCGAACTCCAGATTGTTCAGGATCGCCGTGCGCGGCCGGTAATGAACGAACTTCGAGCGCTTGTCGCAGAAGGCGGTGTCGTATTCGTCGGCCTCGATGACGAAGAAGGGCGAGTCGCTCAGCCGGGCGGAAACGCCAAAGCCTTGCGGCACGCCGCCGATCAGAAAGGAAGGATTGAGACCCGCCTCTTCCAGGATCCAGGCCAGCATCGACGTAGTGGTGGTCTTGCCGTGCGTGCCGGCAACGCCCAGCACCCAGCGGCCTTGCAGGATATTCTCGGCCAGCCACTGCGGTCCAGAGACATAAGGCAGGTTGCGGTCGAGGATTTCCTCGAGCAGCGGGTTGCCGCGCGAAATCGCATTGCCGATCACGAACATGTCGGGATCCAGCGCGATCTGGCTGGCATCGTAGCCTTCCGTGAGCGCAATTCCCTGTTCCTCGAGCTGAGTGCTCATGGGCGGATAGACGTTGGCGTCGCAGCCGGTGACCCGGCAGCCCGCCGCGCGCGCCAGCAGCGCGATGCCGCCCATGAAAGTGCCACAGACGCCGAGAATGTGAATGTGCATGGCGGGAACAAAACCAACGTGGGATAATGGGTTTGCATTCTACTCGCGAGGCGGTCATGCCCAGACGGAAGCCCAGTCCCAGTCCGCAAAGCGCATCGCATCTGCGCCAGTCGATCGCGGGCTTGGCGGCACGCTTGATGGCGGAGGATGGCATCAAGGATTACGGCCAGGCAAAACGCAAAGCCGCGCGGACTTTCGGTGTCGCCGAGAGTGAAACCTTGCCCAGCAACGAGGAGGTAGCCGCCGAACTGAAGGCGTACCTGAGCTTGTTCCAGGAGGACGAGCATGCGGATCGGCTTCGGCGATTGCGGGAAGTCGCGGTGCAGGCGATGAAACTCCTGGAAAGCTTTCGTCCCTATCTGGTCGGCGCGGTGCTCGATGGGACCGCCGGCCGCTACGCCGAGGTGGAACTGGCGCTTTTTGCCGACAGCGCCAAGGATGTTGAGATTTTCCTGCTGTCGCACCGCATTCCGTACCAGCACCTCAAGTCCGGGCGGCCGCTTCCCGACGCCCCGGAAGCGAAGTTGCGCATCGAATGGCAGGACGAGGATGTCGTTCTGGCCATCCACCCCTATCAAGCGGAACGCAGGGGCTCGACGCAACGTGCCAAGGCCGCCGAAGTGGCGGCCTTGCTGGCCAACTAGACAAGACTGGACAAATTGCGGTCATTTGAGGCAAACTTGCAGCTATGTCCAAGCCAACTGGCAATAAATCAAAAGAGATGCCGAAAACAGAACATCGGCCGCGGCAGGCGCGCATACTGGTTCTGCACGGTCCTAACCTTAATCTGCTAGGTCGTCGCGAGCCGACAGTCTACGGTAGCGCCACGCTCGCCGATATTCATGCGGCAATGGAATCTCGCGCACGTGCCCGAGGCGTGCAGATCGAAAGTTTCCAGAGCAACTCGGAAGGCGAACTCATCGATCGCATCCAGTCGGCCGCGACCGAAGGCATCGAGTTCATCATCATCAATCCCGGCGCCTACAGCCATACCAGCATTGCCATACCCGATGCGTTGCGCGGCGTTGCAATCCCCTACATCGAGGTGCATATCTCGAATATCCATGCCCGGGAAGCCTTTCGACACCACTCGCATTTTTCCGCAAGCGCGGTAGGCGTGATCTGCGGCCTCGGCGTCCAGAGTTACGAACTGGCGCTCGATGCCGCCCTCGCCCGCATCAATCCAATCTAATCGATAACCCGCGGCGGAAAACGCGCCGCCCAAGACTTAGCAGGAGTGCAGCATGGACCTGAGAAAACTCAAGACCTTGATCGACCTCGTCCAGAATTCTGGAATTTCCGAATTGGAAATCAGCGAAGGCGAAGAAAAAATCAGGATCGCGAAGCACGCGACGCCGGCGGCCGGAACCACCACGGTCATGATGGGCGGACCGATGATGGCATCGACGGCCTCGCCTGTATCTGCTTCCACATCGTCCTCGGCACCCGTCAGCATGGAAGCCGCAGTTGCCGAGCCGGAGGGACATCCGGTCAAGGCGCCCATGGTCGGCACCTTCTATCGGGCGGGCAGCCCGGGCGCCCCCGTCTTTGTCGAGGTGGGCCAGTCGGTAAAGCAGGGCGATACCTTGTGCATCATCGAGGCCATGAAGCTGATGAACGAAATCGAAGCCGATGCATCGGGCACGATCAAGGCCATCCTCGTGGAAAATGGCCAACCGGTCGAGTTCGATCAGCCATTGTTCATTATTGGCTGACTTAGGCGAAGATATCGTCATGTTCGAGAAAGTTCTAATCGCAAACCGGGGTGAAATCGCCCTCAGGGTTCTTCGCGCCTGCCGCGAACTGGGCATCCGGACCGTCGCCGTGCATTCCACCGCCGACGCCGAAGCCAAATATGTCAAGTTGGCCGATGAATCGGTCTGCATCGGTCCCGCGCCTTCCGGGCTGAGTTATCTGAATATTCCGGCCATCATTTCAGCTGCGGAAGTTACTGATTCAGAAGCAATTCATCCCGGGTATGGCTTTCTTTCGGAAAATGCCGATTTTGCCGAGCGGGTCGAAAAATCCGGCTTCACCTTCATCGGCCCGCGCGCCGAAACCATCCGGTTGATGGGCGACAAAGTGTCGGCAAAAGATGCCATGAAGGCCGCCGGCGTCCCTTGCGTTCCCGGTTCTGATGGAGCTTTGCCGGAAGATAGCAAGGAGATTGTCAAAATTGCGCGCACGATCGGCTACCCCGTCATTATCAAGGCGGCGGGCGGCGGCGGCGGGCGCGGCATGCGGGTGGTGCACACCGAGGCGGCGCTCATCAACGCGGTGAATATGACCCGCGCGGAAGCCCGGGCCGCCTTCGGCAATCCCGTGGTCTACATGGAGAAATTCCTGGAGAACCCTCGCCACATCGAAATCCAGGTGATGGCCGACAATTTCAAGAATGCGGTCTGGCTCTCGGAACGCGACTGTTCGATGCAGCGTCGTCATCAAAAAGTCATCGAGGAGGCGCCGGCGCCCGATGTGAATCGTCGTCTGATCAGCCGCATCGGCGAACGCTGCGCCGAGGCCTGCCGCAAGATCGGCTATCGCGGCGCGGGAACCTTCGAGTTCCTGTACGAGGACGGCGAGTTCTATTTCATCGAGATGAACACGCGGGTGCAGGTCGAGCATCCCGTCACCGAACTCGTCACCGGCATCGATATCGTTCAGGCGCAGATACGCGTCGCGGCCGGTGAAAAACTGTGGTTCAAGCAGCGCGACATCGAGGTGAAAGGCCACGCCCTGGAATGCCGCATTTGCGCTGAAGACCCCTTCAAGTTCACGCCATCTCCAGGGAAAATCAGCAATTGGCACCCACCGGGCGGCCCCGGAATCCGCGTCGATTCCCACGTCTACTCGGGCTATACGGTGCCACCGCATTACGACTCGATGATTGCCAAGCTGATTTCCTTCGGGGATACCCGCGAACAGGCGATCCGGCGCATGCGCATCGCCCTGTCGGAAATGATGGTCGACGGCATCAAGACCAATATTCCGCTGCATCAGGAGTTGATGCTCGATGAGCGCTTCATCAAGGGCGGGACGAGCATTCACTACCTGGAAGGCAAGCTGGCCGCTCGCGAGGAATTGAAGGGCTAGGCGTGTGGATCAGCGCCGCCATCACCACTGACGCCGGCCATGCCGAGGCGCTGGCGGACGCCCTGCTCGACGATGGCGCGCTTTCCGTCAGCGTCGAGGATGCCGAAGCGGGTACCGAGGCCGAGACGCCGCAGTTTGGCGAGCCTGGCAGTCCGACGACGCCGTTGTGGCGACTCAGCAAGGTGGTGGCGTTGTTCGAGCCGAACGCGGATGTTGCCGGACGCGTTGCCGAAACCGCAAGCAAAGTCGGTCTCGCCGGGCAGCCGCGGATCGAGTTGTCCGAAGTTCCCGAACAGGACTGGGTGCGCCTGACCCAATCGCAGTTCGAGCCCATCCGCATCAACGACCGTCTCTGGATCGTGCCCTCCTGGCACGCCGCGCCCGATCCTGCCGCCATCAACCTCGAGCTCGACCCCGGACTGGCCTTCGGCACCGGCTCGCATCCGACCACGCGCCTCTGCCTCGAATGGCTCTGCGCGAAAGTCAGCCGCGGCGACACGCTGCTCGATTACGGTTGCGGCTCCGGCATCCTGGCGCTGGCCGGCGCGAAACTCGGTGCGGGCGAGGTGGTGGGCGTCGACATCGACGCGCGCGCGCTTGAAGCGGCCGCCGAGAATGCCGCCCGCAACCGCGTGGCGCTGCGGCTCGCGCATTCGCAGCAGCCGCTGTCCGAACAGTTCGACATCGTCGTCGCCAACATTCTCACCAACCCGCTTTGCGTGCTCGCGCCGTTGATCGCCGCGCGCGTCAAGCCCGGCGGCCAACTGGCGCTATCGGGCGTGCTGGACAACCAGGCCGAACAAGTGATTGCCGCCTATGCGCCCCACATCGCCCTGTCGCGCGGCGCAACGCTGGAAGGTTGGGCGCGGCTGGAGGGCACCCGGACATGATGACCACCCGTTGCCCGCATTGCGGGACGGCCTTCCGGGTCAGGCCAGAGCAGATCAGGCAAGGCCATGGGCAGGTGCGCTGCGGGGCATGCATGACCTCATTCGACGCGCTGGCATCGCTGGCCGAGGATACCGACTCCTTGCCGGCGACCGAAACGCAGCACACCGAACACGACGATACCGCGCGCCCTGCTTCGCACGCTGCCGCATGGACGATTGCGCCTCAATCTGCCGAAGCAGAAGCTGATGAAAGTATCGCGCTGGCCATCGCATCAACCATCGAGCCGAGCATGGCGCCCGCGCCGCCGCCGGAAGATGCGGACCAGGATCTGGTCCCGCCAATCGAGGCAAAGGCTTCGGAGGCGTTGCCGGCGGCTGAGCCGGTAGTCGCAGTCGAACAAACCGCTCAAGCCGAAGCGCAGGAGCTGCTGGCTCCGCTTGCAGCGCCCTTGCAAGCGCCGCATCCCGAAGCACGGCTGCACGAACCGACGCCGACACCGCGCCGCTGGCTGTGGTGGGCCGGATGCTTGCTGGCGCTGGTGGCGCTCGCCCTGCAAGGCGCGGTTCATTTCCGCACGACGCTGGCCGCTCGGCTGCCGGAGTCCAAGCCGTGGCTGGCGATGCTTTGCGAGCCGTTGGGATGCGCGCTCGAGCTGCCGCGCCGGATCGACCTGATCGAAATCGAAAGTTCCGATCTCGCGCCCGACCCGCAGGTGGACGGACGCTTGCGGCTGGCGGCGACGCTGCGCAACCGAGCCTCCTTTGCGCAAGCCTGGCCGCACATCGAGCTGACGCTCACCAGCGCCGGCGACCGCGCCCTGCTGCGCCGGGCCCTCGCACCGGGCGAATACCTCATGCCGCCGGCACAGCCCGATGCCGGCTTTCCCGCCGGAACCGACCAGACCGTGCAACTCGATTTGCAGGCGGTGGACACGCCAGCGGTCGGCTACCGGCTTTACCTTTTCTACCCTTGATGATCCAGCCATGAAAACCCTGATATGCGGTTCGCTCGCCTACGACACCATCATGGTGTTCAATGATCGATTCAAGCACCACATCCTGCCGGAGCAAATCCACATCCTCAACGTTTCCTTCCTGGTGCCCGACATGCGCCGGGAATACGGGGGTTGCGCGGGCAACATCGCCTACAGCCTCAAGCTGCTCGGCGGCGAGCCCGTCATCATGGCCACGGTCGGCGACGACAGCGGTCCCTACATGCAGCGGCTCGACCATCTCGGCATCGGCAGCGCCCATGTTCGCCTGGTCGGCGGCAGCTACACCGCCCAGGCCTTCATCACCACCGACCTGGACGACAACCAGATCACGGCCTTTCATCCGGGTGCGATGAACCATTCGCATGCGAACAGCATTAACGATGCGCGCGACATCGGGCTCGGCATCGTCTCGCCGGACGGCCGGGATGGCATGCTGAATCATGCCCGCCAGTTCCACGCGGCGGGCATTCCCTTCATTTTCGATCCCGGCCAGGGGCTGCCGATGTTCAATGGCGACGAACTCCTCGATTTCCTGAGGCTGGCCGACTGGTGCACAGTGAACGACTACGAGGCCAAATTGCTTAGCGAACGCACCGGCCTGAGTCTCGAAGCCTTGGCCCGCGAAGTGAAGGCGCTGATCGTGACGCTCGGTGGCAACGGTTCGGAGATCCACGCCGGCGGCCAGAAAATCGTCATCCCCAGCGTCGAACCGGCAGCGGTGGTCGATCCCACCGGTTGCGGCGACGCCTACCGCGCCGGCCTCCTCTATGGCATTGCCCAGGGCTGGGCTTGGGAGAAAACCGGCCGGCTCGCGTCGTTGATGGGCACGCTGAAAATCGCTCATCGCGGCGGCCAGAACCACAAGCCGACGCGTGAAGATATTGCCGCCGACTTCAATCGCGCCTTTGGCGAAGTTCTGTAAGCGTGTGGCAAGGCATCCGGTCGGCCATCCGCCTGAGCCGGTGTGCGCTGCATCTGCTCTGGGGATTGGCCACGGCCGCGGCCTTGCCTGGGTTGCCGCGAAAGATGCGGTCGTTCCTGGTTGCGCGCTGGTCGCGGCAGTTGCTCGACACATTGGCCATCCGCGTTCAGTTCCTCGGTACGCCACCGACCCAAGGCCTGCTGGTGGCCAACCACGTCTCTTGGATCGACATCTTCGCCATCAACGCCTCCGCAACCACGACTTTTCTCGCCAAGGATGAAATACGTGGCTGGCCGGTGATCGGCTGGCTGGCCGAACGGGCCGGCACGCTCTTCCTCGAACGGGGATCGCGTTCGGCGGCCCAGCGAGCCCGCCAGCGCCTGGTCGACGAACTGCGCGCAGGCAGTCGCATCGGCGTGTTTCCGGAAGGCGCCACCAGTTTCGGCGAGCACGTGCTGCCCTTCCATGGCGCCCTCTTCCAGTCGGCGATCGATGCGGGGGCCAGGGTGGCGCCGGTGATGCTGCGCTATTCAGACGGCCAAGGCCAACCGACGAGCGCAGCGGCCTATGTCGGCGACACCAGCCTCTGGCAATGCGTTCGCAACATCGCCGCCGCCAAGGGGCTGACCGTACATATCATGTTCCTGCCCGCCCTCGACAGCGCCGGCTCCGACCGTCGCCATCTCGCCCACCGGAGCCATCAAGCCATCAGCCATGCGCTCGCGCGGGCGGCTCATCCCCAACCCGCCGGCTCGACCTGACACCGGCACGGCAACTGAAATATTCGCTGGTCTTCCAGGCGAACGGCAGTCAGGCTGCCGCCCCAGAGGCAGCCGGAATCGAGCGCAAGCAGGTTCTTTTCGCGTCGAAACCCCAGCGCCGACCAATGGCCGCAGATCAGCAGATGATCGGCGCTGCGCCGCCCTGGCACCTGGAACCAGGGCATGCAGCCCGCCGGGCCGCGGTCTGGCGGTCCTTTCGACCCGGGCGCGCGGAACTCCATGACGCCCTCGGCCGTGCAGAAGCGCATGCGCGTCATCGCATTCACGACCACCCGCAGCCGGTCCCAACTCGTCAGTCTGTCGTGCCACGACGTCGGTTCCGAACCCCACATATTGGCGAGAAAGTCGCGGTAGTTCGCGGCCGTCAGCGCGGCGCCGACCTCGGCCGACAAGTCGCGGGCCTGCGCGACGTCCCATTGGGGCAGCAGGCCGGCATGCACCATGGCATAGTCGCCTTCAAGATGGAACAGGGGCATGGCGCGCAGCCAGGTCGTCAATTCGACGCGGTCGGGTGCAGCCAGCACGTCGGTCAGCGTGTCCTCATGACTGACTTTGCCAAACCCCTCGGCCTGCATGACGAGATGCAGGTCATGGTTGCCGAGCACCACGACCGCGCGCTCCCCCAACCCCTTGACGAAGCGCAAGACTGGCAGCGACGCCGGCCCGCGATTGACCAGGTCGCCCACCAGCCAGAGGCGATCGCGGCTTGGCGAGAAGCCGAGATAATCGAGCAGGCGCGAAAACTCGTCGAAGCAGCCCTGGATGTCGCCTATCGCGTAAGTAGCCATGCGCGCAGTCTACCCGGACTGCGCCGAGCGCTCAGAGGCGTGCGCTATCCACGGGGCCGGCAATGGCCACCGACTTGAGGTCCGGCCGCGCCGAGGGCTGATATTCCGGCACCCATCGCCGCAGGTCGCGGCGAACCTCGGCGTCCGACTTCGGCGCCGGCGCCTTCAACCATTCGAGCAGGTCGTCGAGCCAACCTGCGGGCACCATGCGCGCCTTGGCGATGCGCAGTTTCGGATGGTGCGTCGGACGGGTATGCTCGTCGTCGGAAAGCAGCTCCTCGTACAGCTTCTCGCCAGGCCGCAAGCCGGTATAGACGATCTTGATTTCGTCCTCGCCACGCCCGGACAGTCGAATCATGTCGCGCGCCAAATCGGCGATGCGGACCGGCTCGCCCATGTCGAGCACGAAGATTTCGCCGCCCTTGCCCATCGCGGCAGCCTCGAGCACGAGCTGCGAGGATTCCGGGATGGACATGAAATAGCGGGTGATTTCCGGATGGGTCACCGTCACCGGCCCGCCGCGGGCGATCTGGGCGCGGAACTTCGGAATCACGCTGCCGGTGCTGCCGAGCACATTGCCGAAGCGCACCATCTCGAAATGCGTCGCGCCGCCGCCGCCTTCCAGCGCCTGGCAGACCATTTCCGCCAACCGCTTGGTGGCGCCCATGACATTGGTCGGATTCACCGCCTTGTCCGTGGAAACCAGCACGAACTTGGGAACATTGGCCCGTTGCGCCGCCAGCGCGACAACATAGGTGCCATACACATTGTTGCGCACCGCCTGCCAAGTGTTGTGTTCCTCCATCAGCGGCACGTGTTTATAGGCCGCCGCGTGAAATACCACCGAAGGCGTGTGGCGACGCATGACCTCGCCCAGCCACAAGCCGTCCTTGACGTCGCCGGCGAGCGGCACCAGCGCCACCTCGGGGAAATGTTCGGTCAATTCCTCGACAAGTTCGTAGAGGGCGAACTCGTTGTTCTCGAAGAGCACGAGCTGGGCAGGCTGCTGGCGCGCAATCTGGCGGCACAGCTCGCTGCCGATCGAGCCGCCGGCGCCGGTTACCATCACCACGCGTTCGCACAGCAACTCGCGCACTTCGGGCGTGTCGATGCGTACCGGCGAGCGCCCCAGCAGATCCTCCAGATCGACTGGCCGCACGTGATCGACCCGGTCGCGCTTGAGCAGCAACTGTTCGGTCGATGGCACGGTATAAGCCGTCACCCCGGCGCGAACGCAAAGCGAACTGACGCGCTGACGGACCTCGTCGGACACCGACGGCATGGCGAGGATCACGTGATTCACTTTCAAGGCCTTGGTCCAGTAGCCGAGCTCGCTCAGCGGGCCGAAGACCCGCTGGCCCAAAAGTTCCCGGCGCTGCTTGGCCGGGTCGTCGTCAAGGAAACCGAGCACCCGCCACTCGTGCGAACGGGCCAGTTCCTGCACCAAACCCGCGCCGGAACGGCCCGCCCCCAGGATCAGCACCGGCTTGCGCCCTGAACTCAGCGTGTTGTACAGCAGATGTTCCTTCCACATCCGGTAGGTGGCGCGGCCGCCCCCCATGAGCAGGACCAGCAGGATCGGATAGAGAATCGCGACGCTGCGGGGAATGCCCGGCGCCGGCGCCAGGAACGCCACCAGGGCGCCGAGTACGGCGGAAATCGATGCGGCCTGCAGGATGCGCCGCAGATCGGGCAGGCTGGAAAAGAACCAGATGCCCAAGTAGAGGCCGGAAAGCCTGAAAACCACTGCCTGCAAGGGAATCAGGACGGCCAGCGTGCCGCCGATCAGGGGCCAGTAATCGACGGGCGGGGAAAAATCCGACCAGAGGCCGAAGGCTCCCAGCCAAGCCAGGACAACGGCCAGCAAGTCGAACAGGAACACGGCCACCGATCGCCACTTGCCCTGGAAAGCCGATTCGATCCTATCCATGCGCTGGCATCCGCAATGGTTGATACTGGGCCATGATAAACATGAGGCTGCGGATTATATGCTCCGAAGAAACCCCGAAACCATGAAGAATTTGTGCTTTGAAGCCGCTTTGAAGCCTTAGGTCCGGTCCGGGTTGCGGTGTGTCGCACGTTTGTCGATCACTTTCCACGCTCCCGTGTAAATCGCTACCCAAAGCAACAACGCGCCAACTTGCAACGTCGATGACACATTCCTCGCAACCAGGGCCGTCAGCGCCGTGGCAGCCATCAGCCCCCACGCCACCCACACCAGCCTGCGACGACTCCAGCCCGTCAGGATCAAACGCTGGTAGCCATGCTCACGGTGAGCTTGCCAAATTTTCTCGCCCTTGAGCAAGCGTCGCCAAAGAGTGACAGTGGCATCAACAATGAACGGGGAAAAGACCAGCACCGGGAACCAGGCGGGCCAAATACCGTCCTGCCAGCCCAGCAGACCCAAGGCACCCGCAAGAAAACCGAGTGGAATGGCGCCGGCATCGCCCATGAACACCTTTGCCGGAGGAAAATTGAAAGCGAGGAAGGCCGCGGCCGCACCGCAGATCGCAAATAAGATCGGCGCAATCGGCGATGCGGCTGAAGCCGCCGCCATGGCATAGGCCGCGAAGCCGATCGCCGTCATGCCGCCGGCCAATCCGTCGGCACCGTCCATGAAGTTGTACAGGTTGGTCATCCAGGCCAGTGCGAGCACCGCCGGCAGCGCCATGGCCAAGGGCATGCCGAGCCCCCACACGGCCACGCCGGCGGCCAGCAGATGCCCCAACAAGCGCGGCACGACGGGCAAGGGCCGCAGGTCGTCGGCGAGCGAGAGCACGAACAGCCCGGACGCCGCGACAAGGATCGGCACCGGCACATGCCGAAAGGACAACAGCGGCAGCGCCGCCGCGATGCCTCCCGCCATGGCGATGCCGCCGATGCGCGGGACGGCGCCGACGTGCAGCGAACGACTGTTGGCGTGGTCGAGCGGCATGCCCTCGCCCCGGCGCAGCCACAAGAAAAGAATCGCCAGCGTCGCCGCTGCCGCGACCAGGCCCGGCAGCACGAAGCTCATGGAAGGAACCTGCGCGGCGAATAGCCGAAGGCGCGTGTCGCCTCGTCATGCGCAAAAGTCATGTCGAGGTCGACGCGCCGGAGCATCGCCGGGTTGACGTCTCGATAAGCCGGCAAGCGCCGGGCGATAGCGATGGCCGACCCCGACAACCAGTCGGGCAGGCGCACCACGCGGGCCGGACGGCCGAGGCGATGGCAGATTCTTTCGATCATGGCCCGATAGCCGAGCACCTCGCCGCCGCCAAGATCGTAGCTTCGGCGCCAGCCGTCGGGCGATGCCAGCAAGTCGATGCAGGCGTCGGCGAGGTCGCCGGCATGCACGGGCTGCCGCAAGCCGCGCCCCTCGCCCGGCAGGACGAGAAAGCCGAACCGATCGATGAAGCGCGCCAGGCGCGTGACATTCCGATCGTGGCCGAACGAATAGATCATGGTCGGCCGCAAGATCGCCCAGCGCATGCCGACCGCATCGCACTCGCGTTGCACGGCCGCCTCGCCTGCCGCCAGCGACTGGGCCAAGGCCCGCTCTCCTTCCTCGGTCGAATCGGCCTTGGTGAGCGCGCTGGTCGAACCGAAAGCGATCGCCTTGCGCACGCCGCGCCGGGCGAGCGCCGGTATCGCACAGGAAAAAGTGAAGATCGGCGCCAGATTGATGACGGCTTCCGGAGTGCCGTCGGTCGGCAGGCTGTCCGGATCGCGCAGATCGCAGGCGGCCAAAGTCAGTCGCGGCGACACGCCGATGTCGGCCTTCGACGGCGCTCTCGTGAAAGCGCGCACCCGATATCCGGCCGCCAGCAAGCGCGGCAGCAAGTGGCGGCCGACCAGACTGGTGGCGCCGAACACCCAGATCTCCGGCTGGCCAGGTCCGGCACTCGACTCGACGGCCAGCGGCGGTTCGGCGGCGACAAGACGGACGGGGCGCGCGGCCCGCAGCAGAAAACGCGCGACGATGGCCAGCGCGACGGGCGGGTAGAGCAGTACCCGCCAACCGGTGAAGTGGAACTTGCGGAAATAGCGCATCAACCCGCGGTGCTTCTGCCATTCGACCCAGAGCGGCCGGCGGCGGCTCGATCGGCCCTTGAAATGCAGCACCTCGACACCGGGCACGAACAGGATCGTGCGGCCGGCCTGGCGGAAGCGTTGGCACAGATCCAGATCTTCCCAGTGCAGGAAGTAGCCCTCGTCGAATGAACCGATCCGATCGAGGTCCGCGCGTCGCACCATCATGAAGGCACCCGAAATCGCCTCCACGGGCGCCGGCGCCACGGGCAGCGAAGCAAGCGCTTGCGCCGATCCCAACAACTGCCCGAGCAATCCCGCCGGCGTCGGCAGCGTCCGCCGGTCGCTCGGCTCCTCGCTGCCGTCGGGATTCCGGATCAGGCAGCCCGCCATCCCCGCCTCCGGATGCGCGTCGAGCACCGCGGCCATGCTGCCCACCGTGTCCGGCCGCACGAGACAATCCGGGTTCAGGAACAGGACGTCATCGCCACGGGCCTGGCGCAACGCCAGGTTGTTGGCCGCGGCAAAACCGAGATTGCCGCCGGTGCGCAACACCCGCAGGCGGGAATCAAAGCGCGCGAGCGCCTCGACCGCTTCGATACTGCCGTCGTGCGAATCGTTGTCCGCAACGAACACTTCGATGCGCGACGACGAGGCAAGCGCCGATTGCACGCACTCGACCAGCAAGGGGCCGCTATCGTGGCTGACGATGATGACCGATGTGGAGGACACGCACCACACAATCAAACGATTAGCGCCTCGGCGTCCGGACGTTATCGAAGGATGCTATTGAGCCATCAGCACAGCACGTATTTCGGCTGCCCATAGTTGCAGTTGTATGCCGTCAGCTGCCTTAACGCTCTCAACTGCCGACGATGCCTGTAATTTGTCGTCCTGTTGCTTAAGGGATATGTCGGCCGATGATGAACCTGTCTTGGCTCGCGCCATCGCTTGCAACGAGGTGGACGTACCATCGTTGATGCCGGTTTCCCTTCCGGTCTTGGTTGCTATCCTCAACGCGTGAAGTTCATAGGCTGGCGAGTTGGCCCCCGATGACATGACATAGAAACCAATTCCCACCCCTCGGTCTCCAGAAAACTTGAAAACATAGGTATCCGAATAAGTCGTTTGCGGAACGTCCGCACATACGACCATGCCGGCCAGAGTACCGACCGTTCCGAATTCGCAGCCAAAATCCCCTGCCGCAGTCGCCACGATGCCGTTTCCGTAGCTGGACGATGTCCCTAACTTAACCGATAGACTACGTACTATCGCATTCGGAACGCCACTTAGTATTTCCGAGAACATCCACTTCCCCAGCAAGCCGTCCGGACCATTCGGGTAGCCAAATCCAAACTTCGAGATCGATTGCGGAGACTCGCCCGGCAAGGTCATGGTGCCATGCTTGCCGCTGGAAAATGAGATCGTCACCTTGCCGGGCGATCCCGATGCGTGTGCGGGCGAATATGCGGCGCCGAGTGCATTGCCGCCCTGATACTCGGTCAATGTTGCCGAAAATATGTTGTTGGTGACTGGACCAGCGGCCAGATAGAAGGTACCTGAACCATCCAGCCTGTATCCGAAATACGTGAATACCAGAACCTCATTTTCGACTTCAATTTGGAATCCTCTTCCCGACTGTCCGTTGTTCTCACTATCGATGACCCATAATCCACCGGCCGGCATGAATGCCAATACCGATTGGGTCACCATTAGTGATAACGCCAATGCGAGAGTCACAAAGAACTTCACGAGGCTCTTCTTAAATGTCATGATGCCCCCCTTTCCAATAGAACAAAAATGCGCTTCGCTGCTACCCTTGATTACCATAAGAACTTGCTGAATGATTTCGCTGTCTCACCCGGCAACACAATTGTTCCGTGAGTGCTACCAGTGAAAGTCATGGTTACGCTGCCTGCACTTCCCGATAGGACAGCTGAACGCGGCGGACCTCCGAAGCTGGTGCCATTCGCGTAATAGTTGAGCGGCCCCGAAAATGTATTTCCAGAGTAGGCTCCAGCCGCCTGGTAGAAAACATCGTTTCCGGCTTGATCGTACGCAAACACGGTAATCGCGAGGATACCGTTGTGCACTTCGATGTTGAAACCGCGCCCTGGCTGCCCGTTGACTTCGCCGTCGATCGCCCACAACCCTGACATCGGAATTATCGGTCCAGCCGCAAATTGCACATTATCCAGCCACCCCGCGTCCAATCCTTCGGCATCGGAGATGTCCTTACTATATATCCACCTGACGACATGGGTTCCTTCGGGAATGTTCAACGCGGTACGTGTCCAGTTGACTTCACCACTAATCCTCCCATGGCGCACATCATCGACGTAGACGCTGAGAAAATCGTAGTTTGCCTCCGACGATACCTTCCAAGAGAAGCTCAGTGTCCCCGGTCCACTGACTTCTGTCTGAACAAATACCGATTCGCCATCTGCAACA
>JAGVUA010000087.1 GCA_019136545.1 Betaproteobacteria bacterium | reverse complement strand
CACAAGTGCGTCAGGAACAGGCGTGTTTCCGGCCGCGCGACGAAGAAGCACTTCAATGCGAGCCACCAGCTCGGAAAAGGCAAAAGGCTTGACAAGGTAGTCGTCTGCTCCAGTTTTTAGTCCTCGTACCCGATCTTCGATCCGATGGCGGGCTGTCAACATGATCACTGGTGTTTGCTTGCTCTGCCTCAGTGCAGCCAGCAGGCCGAAGCCATCAATCCCCGGAAGCATTGTGTCGAGGACGATCAGGTCATAGTTGCCATGCGAAGCCATATGAAGACCGTCTATGCCATTCGCAGCCACATCAATCACGTAGCCCTCTTCAGCAAGCCCTTTGCGAAGGTAGTCCGCGATCTTGGCTTCATCTTCCACGATAAGAAGCTTCATGAGGTGTGCCGATCCTTACCCGGCTTCTCGCTACCTGTCCAAATTGTCATCTTCACGTTTTGCTCCCGTTCGGTGCGGATTTCTACATTGTGTGCATGCCCTCGGGCATGTAGGTATTTTCGATCACACACTGCAAAGGATCTCGCAATGAAATTCACCCATCTTGTCGCACTGCATGCTGTTGTCCTGGCAACGGCGCTGCCCATGGCGGCACAGGCCGATTCGATGTACCATCCTGCTTCCAATGAGCAGGGCTACACCGAACACCCTGATCACTTCAAGAGCACCAAAACCCGTGCTCAAGTGATGGCCGAGGTCGAGGCAGCTCGCAAAGATGGTTCGCTCGCGTTGCTGCAACGCGGCATCCCGCTGCCCATCAAGAGTACCGAGGCGCCGAAAACACGTCAGCAGGTGATGGATGAGATGCGCAACGAATCGCCGGAATCGCGCCGCGCGCGCCAGGAGCTTTATTCTGGCGGTTGATCTAGATGCTTGACCCTCTCGGGCCGCCTCGGCGTCAATGCTCCCGCCCGCGCTCGCCGATTCCTGGCGGCATGGCTCAACGCCCCGCGCCGCGCCTGGTTGCCGGCTGCGTCTGGTTCTGGGCGGGCAGCGCGCCCGCTCGGGTCTTTCGGGCCGCGTCGGCGGCCGCCTGCTGCGGCGGCTGCGTCTTGCCCCGGGCATAGGGTGTGGCCGTAGCCGGCTGCGGGCCGGCCGCGTCCGCGCGGCGCACTTGGCCGAGCGTCTGCCACGCCTCCCCCTGCCCGCTGCCGGCCTGACTGCGTCGCGCCGAGGCCTGCGCCGGGGAATGCGCGCGGTGCACCAGATCATCGAACGTCAGACGCCGAGCCGCGTGGCCCAGCGACTCGGCCAGTTCGGCGCGCATCGCGCGGCGCTTGCTCTCCACCATCTCCTCCGCCGGTGACTTCGGCGCGGGCCGTCTCGTTGCCATGCTCATGCTCCTTGGGGTGTTGGGTATGGGCGAAGCCCATGGCGGCGTCCGGCCGCGTGAGTGCCCGGCGCACGGGGCGCGGCGCCCATCCGCGCCGGCGTCCCACCCTGGGCGCTGCGGTAGCCGCCCGGCAGCGGGTTCGCGGCGTTCGCACGGCGCGGCCGCCCGAGCGCGTGGCGCGGCCCGGGCCTGCGCGCGCCGGGCCCTCGCGCCCTGCCGACTGTCTGAAGCAGCGCCTTCGTCATGCCAGCAGCGTCGATGCGTACATCGGGTCGTAGTAGATGGCCGAGCAGTAGCGGTCGGCGCCGGGCTTGAAAACGATCTGCACCACCACGTTCACCAGGCTGTGCAGCAGCGTCAGCGTCTCGTCCATCGCCAGCCCCCGGCCTTCCGGCGAAGCCTTGATGAGCAGGGCTAGACGCACGAACGCCTCGCGCGGGCTGTTCGCGTGGGTGGTCGTCATGCCGCCCGGGTGCCCCGAGTTCAGGACGCTCTGGATGTAGTAGTAGGTCTCGTCGCCGCGCAATTCGGCCAGCAGCACGCGCTTGGGCGTCTTGCGCATGGCCGCCTGCAGCATGTCCTTGGCCGAGCCGCCCGCCGTGGTGCTGGTGCCCTCCCGACGGTAGAACAGTGCCTGGCAGTGCGGGTGGTTTGGCAGGGGCATCTCTGGCGTGTCTTCCACGGTCAGGATGCGTTCCTCGGCGGGGATGAGTTCGACCAGCCCGCGAATGAACGAGGTCTTGCCGCTGCCTGTCGCGCCCGACACGAGGATGTTCTGGTACTCCAGCACGGCCGTCTTGAGGAATTCGGGCCAGCGCCCGGCCTGGGCCAGTTCCCACAGCCGCAGTTGCTCGGGCAGCAGCTGCCGCCCCGCCCTGGCGCGCTGCTCGTCGGTCATGTTCATGTTGAACATATGGACCGTGTTGGCGAAATACCCCTGCTCGATGAATTGCTCCAGCGTGAAGGCGGCCACGCTGTGCTTGCGCAGGTTGACGTAGATGTGGTTGTTGAGCGTGGCCGGTGGCCCGGTCATCTCCAGGCGCGTGCCGTCAGGCAGCGCCGTGGACAAGGTGACGTTGGACGCATTGAAGGGCTTGCGCGAACGGTTGGCCACCAGCTGGCCCAGCTGCTCGATCACGTCGCGCGTGAGCGCGGGATCGAGGTGTGCGTGCCAGTAGCCGCCCTCCCACAGCGCCACCTCGCCCGGGCGGTTGATCGCCACCTCCTGCACGCCCGGACGCTCCAGCCAGCGGCTGAAATATCGCTCGATGTGGATCTCCAGAGGCGAGCGGCCGGTGCGCCCGCCCCAGCCGCCGTCGAGGTCGGCAAGGGACTCGCGCTGCGCGCCGGCGCCCGCTGCGGGCGGTGCCGCCGTGGCGGCGGCCGAAGGCCGGGGATCGGCCGGCACCGAGGGCGTGCGTGGCTCCGCCAGGTCGTGAACTGGATCGCGGAACATCGTCAACTCCTTGGGTTGCGCGTAAGTTCGTAGACTTGGGAAAAGTCCACGTCGCGGGCGATGTAGATCTTGATGATTTCGCCCTGGTTCTTGTAGAGCGTGGGCTGGATGTCCTCGCCTTGCGACAGCATGGATTCCACGACACGATCGGCGGTCGAGCGCGTGCGGTCCAAGTTCCGCAGCGCCCCGCCCTGGTTGTTGTAGTAGACCGTGTTGTTGTCGCCGTTGGCAGCGGCATTGCGCGCGTCACGCTCCTGGCTGCGCAACTCCTCGCGCCGCATGACGTAGTCCATGCCGTCCGAGAACAGCGAGTACAGCATCGCGCCGCCGAAGCGCTCGAAAAAATGCTGATCGACCTGCCCACTCATGCCACTGCGGCCGAGCGCGTCGGTGCTGGGCGAGTTCAGGGTGACCTCCACGAAGTTGGGCGTGATGGCGCGGCTCCAGACCGCGAACATGCGCTTCTTGCCGCGCGCCATGCCCGCGCTGTACTCGCCTTCGAACGTCGTGCCGGCCTCCATCAACACCACCTTGCCGTCCATCGAGTAGACCGGCCGCGACAGGATGCACTTGAGAAAGCCCGGCTGGTCGGTGCTGATGGCCGTCAGCAGCGTGCAGTCCGGAAGTGTGCCCTTGGCCAGAGTGAACGAGGGGTTGCGGTTGACCGTGGCCAGTGTCCTGGCCGTGGCGGTGGACAGCAGCGCGCCGCCCAAGCCGGTGTCGCCCGAGAGATTGGGCGCGCGGGCGCGTGCGCTGGCCGCGCCGCCGGGTGGCGGCTTGCCGCCGCCCACGCCGATCTCCGACTCGAAGCGGCGCTTTTGCAGGATCTCCTCCTCGGTCGGCCCCTTGGGCGGCTCGGGCGCCGCCTGTGCCTGCGCTTCGGGCTTGGTCTCGGGACAGGCCATGCCCTCGGGCAGCTTGAGGCCCCCGGCGCATTCGATGAAGCGCAGTTCCGCCTTGGGCGGCTCGGCCAGGGAGACGTTGAAGTCGGGCGTGGAATCGGGGCGCTTCTGCTCTTCGAGTTGGGCAACGGGCTTTTTCTCGCCCGAGAAAAAGCCCGCCAGCTTGAGCGCGCCGTAGGCGAGCACGCACACGGCCAGCAGCGCGATGCCGGCAATCACGATCTTCTGCCCCGGCGACTTCGGCGGCCGCCGGTCCACGAATTCGCCGCGCTCCTGCTCTGGCTTCGGCGCTGCGGGATCGGTGTAGTCGGAGCGTGCGTTCATCGGGACTCCTCGCTGTTGACGGAGCGGTTGACCTTGTCGCTGGCCGTGCCGGTCGGGCTCTGCTGCACGGCGGCGGCGGGCGACTTGTTGGTGATGCCCGACACCAGATTGCCGCGCCGCAGCAGGATGCGCGAGGCGACTTGGTGGATCACCATCGTGTCGCCCTCCACATGGAAGTCGGCGATGGCCTCGGTGCCGTCCGACTCGATGACGAAGGCGGCAGGCATGGCGTTGGCCGCGCTGAAGGTCATGTAGGTCTGGCGGCCGTTGTCGAACATGGACGCGGGCTGCAACTCCTGCGCCCCTGCGATCCAGTAGTCCGAATTCAGGCGGCCCTCGTAGCGGCTGTTGCGCAGGTCGTCGGCGATGCGCTTCTGCTCCGCGCGCGCCTGGGCAGCACGACGCCCCTCCGGCGTGCTGTCGTCGTCCTCGGAGTCACGCACCCGCATCCAGTAGGCCACCGTGCGGCTCTTGCGGCCGGTGCTCTGCAACGTGAACAGGTAGTTGCGCCGCGCCGTGAACACCGTGAGGTTCGTGTCCGGCTTGATGCCGGCCGGCTTCATCGAGATGAGGTTGTTCTTGAACTTGACGTGCCAGGCCTGCCGGTCGCCCATGCCGAAGTCATCGATGGTGTCCTGCGCCGGCAGTTCGATAGTGGTCAGGACCCCCTCGGCGATGTTCACGCGGATCACTTCGTCGGGGTGGTAGTCCACGATCTGCACGCGGCCATCCAGCTTCGAGGAACGGGCGCCCATTTCGGCGTGCGCCACCGTGCCGATCCATGCCGACAGGACGGCGGCCACAAGGAAGGTTGTCGGTTTCATGGTCATGGTCGGCGCGGGTTGGCGGTGGCAGGCGGGGCGGTGGAAGCCGCCGGCGGCGGCGCCTGGCCGGCCCCGTTCGTGCCGATGCTGGACAAGGCGGAAGGCGCACCAGCGGCGGCGCCCGCAGGCGCAGGCGCGGGCTGCGCGCCCGCACCCGCGACAGAGGCCGCAGCCGCAGCTGCGGCCGCCTGCGAGGCCTGCAGCTGCTGCTGGGCGCGCACGGCGGCCAGCGCCGCATCGGTTTCGCGGCGGAAGTCCTCCATCACCTGGTTCAATTCCTGATTCGGCGTCCCCGGCGCATTGACCACCACCGGGTTGCCCACTTGGTCGCGCCGGTAGGTCTCGGTGCAGAAGCCGAAGGGGTTGAGATAGAAGTTCAGCTGGTTGCTGGGGATGTTGGTGGGGTCGTAGCGCACCCCCAGCGTGGCGACGTAGCGGTACTTGAGCGGCGGAGTGGTGCCGCGCGAGACGGTTTTCTCAAACTGCACCTGGGCGGTCTTAGTGTCCTCGTCCAGCGACTGCAAGAAGGTAACCGACTGCACGGTGATGCGGTCCGAGTCCTGATTGGTCAGCATCAGCACCGGGCTCTTCTTGTTGAGTTGGGGGTTGATGTAGTGGTCCCACTCGGCCCGCTGCGTGCCGCAACTCATGAGGTAGACCATCTTGTAGTTTTCCTCGGCCTCGCCGCGCGTAAAGCCCTCGCGCGCCTTGATGTAGCGGGCCACGTCGGAAATCACGATCTTCTCGTTGCGGGACTCCCCCACGTCCAGCTTCTCGCCGGCGGGCTTGACGTCATAGGCGCCCGTGGCGTTCTCCACACGGATGATGATGGGCACGAACTCCTTGAGCGGCAGCAGCGTGGTGACGGCCACGCCCATGATGGCCGCGAAGACCACGGCGCCGATGCCCAGCGCCTTGTACCGCTTGAGGGACAGGCGCTCGGCGTTCCTGCTGTCGGCATCCCAGCTGGCCGCCGCCTGGAAATACCGCTCCTGCGCTTGTTCATTCGAGTCGTTCATACCCGTTCCTCATTCAATCGACCGCGGGCTTTTGAATCGGCTGCGCGTTGATGGGCCGCTCCGGTCCATCGGGCCAGCCAGGCGGCGGCTTGTAGGTGCTGCAGGCCGAAAGCGCGGCCAGCAGTGTCAGAACCAAACATCTACGCATCAGATCCACCTTCATGGTTTGGCCGGCGCGCTCTTGGCCCCGCCCCTGGAGCGCAATGCACCGCGCATGTAATAGATCAGGCTGGATGCGCCCTGCCCGACCGCACCGCCGGCGCCGGAAGTCATGGACGAGGCGATCGTGCTGAGCTGCAGGAACATGAAGGCCATGATCAGCGTGAGCAAAACGACGGGCATGAAAAGAACGATCACATTGCCGGCCTTGGCCATGTCGCCGCCCATGAACTGATTGCGGATGGCGTCCGCGATGGTTCCGGCGACGCCCGCTCCGCTGTTGGCCGCCACGCCGGCCAGCGCATTGATGTAGGCGTCCAGAAAATTGAAGAAGAGATTCATGAACAGGAAGCACAGCACGTAATAGAAAACGAAGAAGAGCGCCGTGTTCAGCCACGAGAAAAACTTGTCGCGGGTGTGCTGGAGAACGAGCAGGAAGACGAAGAACGGCCCGACCGCCAGAACCAGGGTCAGGCCCAGCTTGGCGTAGACCAGGCCGCAGAAAATGACCACCATCATGATGACGGCGGCGATGATCATGATCAGCAGCACGATGGCCAGCAGGATGGCCGCGCCCCAGGCCAGGGACTTGACGTAATCGACCAGCAGGTTGAAGCCGCCGGTGGCCAGGCCGATGAACTTCTCCTCGAACAGCGCCAGCGCCTGAATCGGCGTGGTCGCGCTGCCCCGGCCCACGGCGGAAACCAGTTCCTCGGGCAGCTTGTAGAGAGGATCGGCGATCCACGCCGTGTAGCCGCTGCCCATCGCGTACAGCACCAGCATGAAGGCGATGAACGGGACAAAGAGGTCCAGCACCGGCATGGACGTTTTGCCCGTCATGGTGAGATAGCACCACACCAGCAGCAGAACGGCCAGCACGATCCAGGCAATCGGAATCACATAGCTCGAAATACCCGACGAAGCGCTGGCATACAGCCCGGTGATGGCGCCATCGAACTTCAGGTAGACGTTGTCAAGAACTCCAGTTGCCATGGTCCAGGCCCCTTAGAATTTTGGCGCCTGTGGCATGCTGCGAAGCGATTCGGATTGAAGCTGGTTGTACAGCTTCTCGATCTTCGAATATTTCTCGCACCATTTGCCCTTCGTCTTCATTTCCTCCTTGGCGCACTCGCGTTTGATTTCCAGATATTCCTTGGCATAGGCCGCGCCGGCGAAATCGGCCTTCTTGTAGGCCTGGGCCACCTTGAGGTCGTCCAGGGCGTAGAGGTTTTCAAGCCGAAGTCTTTCGGCCTTCTCGTCTGCGGACTCGCAGCCGCACAGCGCGAGCACTAGCAGCATCCAGGCGATTCGAGGGAAGCGACGCATCACATTCCCTCAGAAATTGGGCCGGCTGAAGTTCGCCATGCCCGCGGAGAAACCGTTGTAGACGCGCTCGGTTTTCAGCTGCCGCTCGGACTCCTCCATCTTGGCGATGGTTGAGAGCTTGATCTGCTCGTTCTGCAGCCGCGCGTTCTCCACGTTGATGCGTGCCTGGATCTCGGCGATGACCTTCTGATCCGACGAGCTGTTGATGGTGCGGACGAACTCCTGCAGATTGGTGATGTTCTCCGCCGCCTTTTTGTAGGCCAGGTCGCCGAAGTCCTTGTTCATGGCGGCATTGCGCCACTGCCGCTCGCATTCCTGGCGCAACACTGGGTCCTTGTTGAGTTCGGCGCAGGATTTGTACTGGTAGGCCTTCACGATGTCGGCCACCCGGCCGCTGATGCCGTTCCAGTTGCCGTTTCCTCTGCGGATCGACTCGGCGACTGCCCAGTAGTCCTGGGGCAGGAACTGGCGGATGAGGTCATCGCGCAGGATGTTGCCCATGCCGCGCCCGTCCTTGAGGGAGTCCCAAATCCCCTTGGTCTGTTCGAGCTCGGTTTTCATCCGCTCCAGCTGAACCACCCACTTCGCAATCTGCTCCATGTTGTTCATCTTGGCGGTGGCGATATGCGCTCCGTCGATCACCGGAATACCGCCGGCATAAACGGAAGAGGACACAGCCAGCGCAGCGGCCATGCCGAACATCCTCAAATTGATTTTCTTGAGCCTGACCATGCTGTTTCTCCTTTGAAAAATCTAGATCCTTCTTTCATAGAAGCGCGGCAACCAATCGCGGGGATTGGGTCCGAATTCCCGGATGCATTCGCGGCAGATCATCACGTTGTCGGTGCTGGCCGAAAGCACCGACAGCATGTTGTCCATCCCGGTCAGGTTCATCTTTGCCATGATGGATTCGTTGCCTTTTTTCACCAGCACCGATCCGTCGCTCGCGCTGCTGGTGCGCACCAGTTCGAATTCGCGCGGCGTCAACCCGAGCTTGTCGATATAGACCTCCGCCCTGGCCTTGCTGTTGGGCAGAATGAACGAGGTCGGAAACTGATTCAGGAACTCCTGGCCCAAGTGGCTCTCGGCCACGTCCTCAGCGTTTTGCGCATCCAGCCCGAGAATCCCATCCTGCTTGCGGATGGTTCTGGATTTGTCATCGATGAACTGGCCCATCAGCGGATCGGCCAGCAGCGCCCAGGCCTCGGCCATGTCGATCACGTGCGGCGTGCCGGCCGCGCTGCGCAGAATCTTCTCGGTGATCAGGCGCATCAGCGGGGTCTTGGCGTACCCGAGCTTGAGCACCGCCGTCGTATCGAAGCCGTAGGCGCTGCTGTCGTTCAGGTTGAGGCGATCCACCGGGCTGTCGAGCACCCAGCCGTAGGGACTGGCACGCGGATCGTCCTCGTTGTGGCACCAGCGCGTGAGCAACTGGTGCAGGCTGTATTCCGTCTCGTGCGAGGGCAGGTAATGGATGATGCTGCCAAACCGGCGATCCGCCTTCGGCAGGTCGAAGACCGATGAAATGGCCTTCTTGAGGTCAATGGCCTCGCTGGGCTTCAGTTCATAGCGCGTGTCGTATTGCGCCGCCCACTTGGCAACGTCGTAGATCATTTCCCGGGTTTCCTCGGTGTCGTCCCACTGGAAAAAGTTGATGCCCGATGGAACGCCCGGCTCCAGAATGAAGTACTGCGCGCCCATGGCCCGCATCACGATTTCCTCCCCATAGTCCTTGTCCAGGGTGAAAATCTTGACCGGCCGGTTGTCCCGGCTCTCGCGCCGCTTCAAGGCCGCGCGCATTGCCACCTTCAGGGTTGTCTTGCCCGCGCCCGTGCCGCCGATGATGTAGTAGTTGCCCACCTCTTTTCTCTGCCGCTTCTGCGCGGGCACGGCAGGATCGTCCTCGTCGTCCATGTTGAGTTGGATGCCCTGCTCGGCCATCCGGTCGCGGCTGACGTGCAGGTTGAGGAAATAGGGGTTGCGCGATTCGGTCGAGAGAACGAGTATGGGCTTGCCCCACTGGCTTCCTTTTCTGTTTCCGGTGGGATAGTTGTGCAGCGGGAAGAACTTCGCCATGTTCAGCGAACTGATCGGCATGGCGCGCACCCGGCCGTGCTTGAATGCACCCGGGAAAATCGACCAGAAGGTGGCAATCAGCGCCCCGCCGTTCTGGCGTGAGATCTGAATGCTTTTCTCGTTCATCAACGTGATGGCGTCGTTGACGTGGTGGTTCAACTCCTTCAGGCTGGAGCCGTAGATCACCAGAATCCATTCGTGCTCCATCATCTTGAACTTGTTGGCCTGCAGATTCGTCAGCGCCGCTTTGATGTCGGCGATCTGGATCTCGTTGCTGGCCGTGCTCTCGATCCGGTTCTGCTGCGCCTTGAGCATCCGTTCCGCGGCGTCTCGCGGAATGGCGGTGAAGGACTGGCTCAGCACGAACTCGAAATCGGCCGTCAGCAGCTTCTCGTGGACCTTTGCGTCGATGGACTCGCAGGTGTACGGCGCAGTCATGGCCATCACGGCCGCATAGGTGGTCGAGGCGCCGTTGACGATCCTGACCGTCTCCTCTCCGAAGTCCAGCGTGGCGAGCGGCAGGCTGCGCGATAGATTGGCGGGCCGCAGCTGCACCTGGCTGTGCCGGTGGTTCAGCAGCCAGGCATAGAACTCGCCAATCTCGGTATGCAGGCCGCCGTCCCTGGAGTAGGACTGCAGCTGCCGCGTGTGGTAGCGCTTGAGCGCGGCCTGCAGCACGGCGACACTGCGCTGCGCCGCCTCCTTGGCCTGCTCGTGCAGTTCCCTGTAGTCCTCGCTTTTCTTGGACGCGAAGCGCAGGCCGAAACGGTCGGCCTGGGTGCCGGCCAGGCGGTACACCGGAGACAGGTAGAGGCGGTTGGTGAAGAAGTCCTTGCCTTCGAGGGACTGGTTGTACGCCTTGACGAAATCTGCGCTGAATTCGTTGTCGTACTCGTTGTGGGTGAGTACGTCCTTTTGCCGCGTGCGGACGATATGCGTCCACAGGGCATGGTTCGGGCTGGCCAGCGCGGTATGGATGGCGGAGAGCCAGGTGCGGTTCAGCCCGTCGATCTCCGCATTGGTCATGGTGTCGAACGAGATTCCATGCACCTGCAGCGTCGCCGTGTAATCGCCAGCTTCGGTCACGACAATGGTCTGGCTGATCTGCTGGCTGTAGGGCAGCTGGGAAGCGTCGCTGACTTCCTTGGCATCCACTCGGTCATTGAGCATGCTTGCGCCTCTTGGTTTTCAGCTGGGGGCCAAGCTCCGCCCTCAATTCCCGTCGCGTGGCATGCGGGGTGAATGTCACCACGTTCTTTCCCCGCAAGCCCTTGTTCCTGGCGAAATACCTGTACTTGATATTGCAGACAAGGTTCTCCACCCACCATTGATCGCTGGCCGTTTTCAGCATCAGCAGCAAGTGAATGGGGAGCACGAACAAGAGCGCCCAAAACTGAAAGAATCGGAAGAAGACCAGCAGGGCGACGCACTCCACGGCAAACACCGTCAAGGGCACATAGAACTGCATCGCCTTGGTTTGCGGCCCCTGGTACACGAGGACCCTTTCCAAGGGTTCATCGACGTGCTTGTTGCTTCCACCGGCCATGGTTCACAGGTTCCCGATGCTGCCGTTGCCGCCCACGGCTTCCTTGATGAACTGCACGATGGCCACCGAGGCGAAGGCGATGGCCGTGCCCGCGAGCACTTGGAAGAAGAGCCGCTTGGGATCGTGGGCGCCGAGGAAGTTGCCCGCCGCCCAGTTGATGCCTGTGACCAGCACGCAGATGGCTCCGACTACGCCGATGACGGCGTACAGGGCATTGAAGATGGAAACGCCCGTCTGCTTGAGCGTTTGGGCCTCGGCCGGATGGAACAGCAAGGCAGCCAGGATTCCGATCAGAAGAATGCCCTTGAGCAGCATAATTTTCGTCAGCGTGTTTTCACTCGTTTGCAAGATATGGGAATTCATGTTGGTTCCTGTTGAGTCAATGAAAAGGCAAAGCATCAAAATCCCTGGGTAACCTCCTGCGCCTGGAAAATGTCAGGGGATTCACCATCGCGCAGCGAATTGGGATTGGACGCAATGGCGGCGGGCAGCGCCGGCGGCGCGTTTGCGCCAGAAATGTCGATCTGAACGGACCGGGCAAGTTGGTTAAATCGCGGATCGGTGCTTGCCGGCGTGCTTCTGGCGGCTTTGGAAGTCCGTACCCACGCCTGCTGGGCCTGCATATACGTGAATATCTTTTCAGCGTATTTATCGCTGACCTTTCTATGCACGCCGCCCGAGTTGTAGCCGCGAAGCGCGGCCCAAACCGCATCGACCCCGCTGTAACCCTCTTTAATTGCCTTGCCGTAATATTCAAAAAGGATGGTCTGTCCCATCCTTAAATTGCTGCAGGGGTCGAATGCCTGTTCCCAGGTCATTCCCCGGCCGGTGACATTGCTGATATGAATCTGCGCCAAACCCACGCTGAATTTGGCTCCCGCCGCCTGAAGTTGCTTTACAGTCTTGACCGCTTCATCCAGTGTTTGCGGCTGGGCAATTGCGCGCTGGCCGGCATCAGGCCCAATGGCATACGGGTTCCACGCCGATTCGGTGCGGACCAGGGCCTGCATCAACACCGGGGATACTTGGGGAGCGCACTGCGCGAGATCAGGCGGCAAGTCAATCACTTACATCTCCGGTCATGGAAGGAATGCACAATCCGACAGATTGGGCGCACCGTGTAACGAAATACAATACAAATCGCACTAATTGTATTGTTCAACGATACATAAGCTTATCATAAATTTTGTTTGACACAACACAGGGACAGCGCATGCCTGCTCAAGAGGACAGCCAGACACAAGGGACCGGATCGGCGCCATCGGCTGCCGAGATCGTTCGCGCGCTTCTGGCGCGCCACAAGGTGGACCGCCGCCACTACGTGACGGCGGTAATCGAGGTTCTGGGCTTATCGCGCGCAGCCGCCCACCACCGGGTCACCGGAACGTCAGCATGGACCTGGGATGACTTGGCTCGCATGGGCGAGCACTACGGCGAGTCCATGTTGAGCATGATCCGCGGCGTGATGGGCAAGACCTTCGCTGCGCAATTGGTAAACGACAAGCACAAGGCGCCTGTGATGGTTCGCCTGGGTGACGGCCCGCCCGATCGCGGCGATATGTGGGCGGCGTTCAACACCGATGGCGGCCTGCTCGTGATGACGGTCGATAAGGTGCCTTTCTCCTTCGAAGCGATCAAGGTCATCGAACTGGTTCACGGCCAGGACGGGCAGACACCGCTTCGCGTGGCCGTGTTGGACGACGTTGCCGACACGGCCGCTAGCCTTGCCGACATGCTGGCCGACGAGGGATGCACCAGCAAGGCCTATACGTCACCGCGCGCGCTGCTGGCCGACCTAGAGTCTGGCCACGAGTACGACGCCTTTGTTCTGGACTGGTGGCTTGGCAAGGACACGGCGGAAACCGTCCTTGCTGAACTGCGCCGCATCTCCAGGCAAGCGCGCATCGTGCTGCTGACTGGGGAAATGGGCGCCGGGGGAAAGGCCGACAGCAGCGCCGTCGAGCAGGCGCAGAAGCGCTACCACTTCTTCGTCTGCCAGAAACCGATCACAGCCGGCGTTCTGATGGCGAACCTGACGCTGGGCGTGTGAGGCCGGCAAGCAGCGACTTGATGCGGATGGGCTTGTCGAGCAGCTTGTCAAAGGGCGAGCGAATCGGCGAGGGTCCATGATGCAGGGCGCTCATGCCGTACAGCAGGCACCGGGGATTTGCCATGGAACTGCCGCGCCTGAAGTCACGCGCGAGTTCGTCGCCGCGCCGGCCCGGCATGTTCACATCGATAAGGGCCAGATCGTAGTAATTGACGGCCATCATGTTCGCGGCGATCGCCGGCGACGGTGCGATGTCGGCCTCGATGCCTAGCACTTGGCATTCACTGTGCAGCGAAGCCAGCAGTTCGAGGTTGTCATCCACCAAGAGCCAGCGCTGCTTCGATTCGGCTGGTGAAGGCCGCGGGTCGTCCGTCTGCAGCAGTGCCGGAATGGTCAGCCTGAAGCAAGTGCCCTCCTCACTACTGTCGTAGGTCAGCTGCCCGGACAGGTACTCAGCGAGCGAGTAGGCGATCTTGAGGCCGATGCCGGCGCCATCGCCGCCCTGCAAGACGCCATAGCGCTTGAACGGTTGGATCTCCAGTGGCGCGAACCCCGAAGGCATGCCGGGTCCGGTGTCCCGCACAGTGAACACCAGCTGATGTTCATTGACATCGGCCAGCGACAGTTCCACTGCCCCGTGCTCGGTGTACTTGATGGCGTTGCTGGTGAGATTGCCCAGGATCTGCGTCAGGCGGCCGCTGTCGGCTGTAGCGAAGATGGGTTCTATGGGCGCATGGATAGATAGCCGCAACCCCTTCTCGTAGGCGTTTTGTGATTCCAGATCCAGCACTTCCTCTAGCAGGTCCTGAACGCAAAACACGTCCGGGCGGAACTCCAGCGCGCCAGCCTCGGAGCGTGCCAGAGTCAGCAGGTCGTTGATCTGAAATTTCATGCTCAGAGTCGCCCGCTGGATGCGCGCCAGTAGACGGTTGCGCCTGTGCGGATCAAGCGGACTGAGCAGAGATTCGGCGGATGAGGAAATGGTCTGCAAGGGCGACTTCAGTTCATGCGACACCATCCCCATGAACTCATTCTTCTCGGCCACTGAGACTTCGAGCAGCTTCTTCTGGTGGGCCAGCTGAAGGTTGCGTTCGGCCAATTCGTCGCGGCTCCGGGCAAGTTCGCAGTTCTTGCGATACAAACCCAAATTGTAATAGGTATAAATTATTACTGCTAATCCGCCCATGATTGCCAAGCTTGCAATCAGCTGGTTTATTGTTTTGTTACGAGCTTCGGCAGCTTCGAAAGAAGCGTCGCTACTTGCTAGTTGCATCTGCCAGACGCTGGCTGATATATCGGAAACCATGTGACCAATACGATCCAAACGTTCCAGTAATTGGAGCGCTTCGCCCTTAGTCATTTCGCTACCATAGCTGTCATGGATAGCACGAACATCATGCTCCAAGGCACTCAACTCAGGAAAGTGCAAGGCAAAATCGTGATTTGTCATCAGCGTAGTACGCGATGGTGATTCACGAGTTAGCAAACGTATTTTGGAAAGAAAAACAGATAAGCTGTTTTCTGACTGCGCCTGAACAAAGACATCTCCGTCCTCCATCCTCGCAAGGTCAGCCTTTAAACGCCAAAAACTTGTCTCGAACTGACTCACCGACCAATATGGTTCTTCGATAATTTTTTCAGGCGGCTTACTAGTAATAAAGTAGTAGAAGAAGAGAAGGAATGCCACGAGTAAAGAGAAGCGCAACACCCAAAACCATATACGTCTCATAAAATATCTATCCGACACACCTGCCAAGCCATTTTGTTGAGACCTGCAGGCCTCCTCAACTCTTTATAATCATCATAGGGGTACATGACAAACATTGGCCCCCAATCATCCAGTTTCAGCCGTTTGTCATCAAGGCTTGTCGCCAAGATAACGCCATACTTTGCTAAATCAGAAAATGGAATATCGACTTTGAAATGATCCCAGGTGTATACAGTCAGTTTTTGCACGCTACCTCTGCCGGCCAAGCCAACGACATCGTTCAAATACGGCCCCTTGTAGGAGCCCTTTTTTGCCCAATTGGTGGACGTAACGATGACCCGCTGCGGCAGCGCTGATAGTTGCGCTTCTGTGACCGCTATAGTTTTACTGCCGACCTTCAAAGACAGAAATACAAGCGGATCGCAGTTGTGTGCGTGCGCTGAGAAACCTATTGCCAAAGCCGCTGCCAATGTCATTTCGCGCCACGAGCTTGTCATTGGAGACTCCCGATCGGGCAATCCGCGCTGGATCACCGCTACCTCATCTTAGTGTTCTTCCTAAAGCCACGCTGCGATTTGCTTGCGCCGGCTGTGGATTAGGGTTACGCCGTTGCAAATCATTCGACAAGTTTCTCAAGCGACTAATAGAGATCTGGCGATGTTTCTGCTCGGCGATATGCGCCTCGCTGTGCGCCGTTCTCAACTCCAGCGCCGCGAACTTCTTCGGCACCCGCGCCACGGCGCCGCGCAACTCGGCGGCCCGGTCCGTGTAGAGCTTCAGTTCGTAGCGTGGCCGCGAGATGGCCACGTAGAACGCGGCCCGGTTGGTGGTTAGCGAGCGTGTGTTGGCCTCGATCAGCACGCGGTTGGAAGTCAGGCCCTGAGAGGAATGGATCGTGGTGGCGTAGCCGTGCTGCAGGTTCATGGGACGCTGCGCCGGGATGGCCACGATGGTGCCGCGCTCCGTCTTGACGGTAACGGCCTCGGCGCTCACAGCCTGCACCCGCACCCGGTCGCCGTTGAGCAGGCCGAGCTGCTTGTCGCTCTTGGTGATCTTGAGCAGATCGCCGGGCGCGATCTCGATGTCGTACTTCTTGTGCAGCGTGGCCGAGAAGTGCTGGGCGGGCTTGACCGTGACGTTCTGGCCGTCGCTGCCGCGCAGCACCACTTGATCGCCTTCCACGCCCACCACTGCGTAGTCCACGCCGCGCTGGATGTTCTGCCCCTCGCGGTGATAGCTCACCACCAGATCCGGGGCGTAGGTGGCCGGCTGCTTGAGTTGGGCGCGCGTGGCGTCCACGTTCTCCAGCACGGTGTACTTGAGGCCTCCCTCCAGGCGCATGCGTTTGCGCACCATCTCGTTGATGCTGTGGCGCGCCTCGTTGGTGCCGGCCACGATCAGGGTCGCCTCGCGTTCCTGGGGGGACAGCGCGGTGAAGTCGGAGGCAATGGCCTGATAGCGATCCTGCTCTTCCGGCACCTCGCGGATGCTGCCCAGCAGCCGCGTGACGGCCTTGTTGGTCTGGTCGTTCGCGGCATTGAGCACGGCGGCCTTGATTTCCGGATTGCGCTGCCGCTGGATTTCTCGCAGCTGAGCCTGCAGCATGCCGGCGTCCTGCAGCTGCGCAAAGGGCTTGCCGGCCTCCACCGCGCCCGTCTGCTTGCGGTCGCCCAGCATGACCATGCGCGCGCCGGCCTTCTCCACGATCCGCATCGCCTGGGCCAGCTGATGAGCGGGCACGACGCCGGCCTCGTCCAAGAGCACGACCGATTTCTCGCTCAAGGCCGCCTGCGCCTTCCGGCTGGCCAGGAAGCTGGCCAGCGTGTTGGACTCCACGCCTAGTTCGCGCAGGGCCGCCACCTGGGTGCCGTAGGGCGCCAGGCCCACCACGTCGAATCCGGCGGCCAGGGATTGCTGGGTCGCGTCTTGGGTGATTTCGTTGATGGTGCGCTCCAGCATATGGCTTTTGCCGGTGCCGGCATAGCCCTGCACCGCCACGAAGCGGTTCGTGGTGCCGAGGATCATTTCCACCGCCTCGCGCTGGCCCTGGTTCAGGTCGCTCGCGGCCAGCCGCGCCGCCAGGCCCTCGTCGCTCAGGATCGGCTGCAGGGCGCCGCGCCCGTCGCGCTCGATGGCAAGGATGCTGCGCTCGATGGCCTGGGCCTGCGGCGTCGTATAACGCGCTTCGGCCAGCACCAGCGCCCCTTTCTGGATGGCACGGTCCACCTCGATGGTGGCCTGTTCCTCATTCAGCCCGCGCGCGTGCATCGTGGCCCCGATCCATGTCGTGCGCGTGAGCTTGGCGGTCTCGGGCACGTCCATGAAATGCGAGGCCTGCTTGTCGTCCTCGTTCTTCTTGGCCTGGTTGAGCGAGCGTGCCGTCTGGTACAGCGGCAACTCGCGCACCAGGCGGCCGTCGTTCTCGGCCGCTTCCACCTCGGCCATGACGGCGCTGATGGTGGATGTGGTCGCAGCCTTGGACATGGACAGTTCAACCAGTTCTTTGCGCGTGAATAGCCCTTGACGCTCGCTCAGGTGCTCGACTGCGAAGTTCAGGGCCGCGGCCGCCCCCTCCTTCATCGCCGGGTCGGCACGCAGGCGGGCCACGTCCGGCGCCGTGCTGTTTTCCTTGGCGGCCAGCAGCGCATCCATGCTGAGGCCTGCTGCTCGTGCGCTCTCGATCCACTCCTCGCGCAGCAAGGTGCGATCCACTTCCGACTTCTTGTCGCGCGTCATCAAGGTCACGGACTGTGCCAGTGCGGTGTTGGCCGTGTCGCGGTTCACGCCGCGAGCCTCGAAGGCCTCCTCGATCTGCCGGGCCCGGGTGCTGTAGTGCTGGATCAACTCGTCGGAAATGTGGGCCAGTTCCCAGTAGCCTTTCTGCGTCTCCCTCAGCCCATAGCCGCTCGCCCGCAGTTCCTCGGCCAGCGCCGTGCGGTAGTAGGCGCCCAGGGCCTTGATGCTGTGCTGGATGTCCTCGTTGCTCATCGCGCGCCATTGGCCGTCCGGGCGCTTGGTGAGGTTGGCGACGATCACGTGGGTGTGCAGCTGCGGGTCCTGGGCGCGCGACAACTCGTGCCGGAACGCAGCCGCGACGATCACGCCGGTGCGCACGCGGTAGCTCTGCCCCTGCTCCTTGATGCGCGCGTGGGCCAGCTTCTCCAGTTGCTGCACGGCGCGCTTGACGGCCCGATCGTGCGCAGCCGTGACGCCGGCATCGCCAGCGATCAGCGCCTGTAGGCTGACGCTCTTGGGCGCGGAAAACGTGTAGTCCATGCCCTTGCGGTCATCCGAGCGCAGGTCGGAGAAGCGCACGCGCACGCCGTTGGGCAGCTTGCCGTCCAGAATGTCCTTGAAGCTCTCTCGATCCACCTGCAGCTGCTGCGTGAGCCCAAGCTCCTCGGCTCCCTTGCCGAGCCATTCGCCACGGTGGCCCTCTTTTTCGTAGTAGTCGTCTGCCGACTCGAAATAGTGCGCAGCCTGCTTGCTGGAAGTGACGGCTTGGAAGCTCAGCATGGGACGCTCCTCATGCGCCGGCGAAGATGCCGGCGGAACCGCGGATGGGCTTGCTGTACTGCTCGGCCATCACCATGGGGTCGATCACGTCGGGCCGGGCCTTGTACTGCAGCTTGACGCGGGCGATGGGGTAGTTGCCGGCGAACTTGAGATAGCCGGTCAGGTTGGGCAGAAGGTGGATCTCTGCAGGCGACACGACACGCTCGGTGTCTTGCCTGGTGCCGGTGGTGCCGCGCGAGCCGCCTCGGCCGCCGACCGAAACGCTGTCGTTGCGCCGAATCACCGTCTGTTCGCCCAGGCCGCGGCTGAATTCCTCCGCCGTGTAGGTGTCCATCTCGGCGACACCGAACAGGGCAACCGACCGCAGCGAATTGCGCAGCGTGAGGGCGTCGTCGTCGCCATAGGTTCGCCGCAGCTGCGCCAGGCTCTGGATGCCGGCCAGGATGCGCAGCCCTTTCTTGCGCCCCTTCGTGGCCGCGTCCACAAGGTAGTTCAGCTTCTCCAGCGAGTCCAGTTCGTCCAGGATCAGGTGCAGGCCGCGGTCACGGTCGTCGCTCATGGACAGCACGGCCGCGCAGATCACGTCCGTCCAGCAGGAAATCAGCGGCTTGAGTGCCTGCAGCTGGTCCTGCCGCCAGGTCACCCAAACGTTGCCCTCGCTGTTCTCGATGAAGTCCCGGAAGGAGAAGCTGCCCGAGGCCAGGTATTTGTGGGGTGTCACGTACTGCGTCAGCACCACGCGGATGGACGCCAGGGTTTCCTCGGCGCCGTGGAAGCAGCCCTCCGCCGGCGTGCCGGCCAGCAGCGTCTGCAGGTCGCGGTTGCTCGCAGAAGTCAGCCAATGCACCAGCCTGTCGGTGGAAAGCTCGTTGTTCCGGATGAGCACATGCAGCGTTTCGGAAACGATGGTCCGGGCCATGGAGTTCCATGATTCCTGCTCCGTCGATGGGCTGCGCGGGATCATGCTGATGGCGTACTGCTCGCAATCGAAAGATGAGCGGATCTCGTTGAACACCGACCAGCCCTGCCCGCGCGCGTCGAAGGGGTTGAGGATCACGTCGCCGGGCCGGAAGAAGTGCCGCATGAAACCGCCGTCCGGGTCGATGCAAATGGTTCGTTCGCCGCGCTCCTGCTCGCTTTCGATGTACTCGGCAATGCACTGGCTTTTACCCGTTCCGGTGGAGCCGCCCGCCAGAAAATGCGTGCTCTCCACGTCCCGCGGCACCGGCGTGTCCATGAACCTCAATTGCCCGCTTCCGCTTTTGGTCCTTGAGCGCAGCGCGTACTGGTTTTCCATGCGCGGACCGCGCAAATGGCGCATATATTCTGCGCCGCCGAATTTCGTCGTCCATCGAATGGCCCCGTAGATGAACAAGGCCACCCCCAGCATTAGTCCTATGAACGGCCCGACCCATAAAACCGGATTGGAGGGCGTGGCCAGGATTCCAAACCAGACGCCCTTGATGATCATGGACTTGGGAACCCGGTAGTACAGCAGAAAACCGGCTATCCACCCTGCCAAAACCAGAAGCAAGGTGGTAACCACCAGCCATCCTCGCAGGGCGTCGTCTGGAGTTCTATTCGCCCGTGCCATATCAACCTTCCTGTTTCAGGTAGTTGATGACGGCATCGGAATTGAATATCTCATCCAGTTCGGCACGGGCATTCACATTGACCGATCGGTACATCAGAAGGAAGAGCGCGGCCACCATGCTGAGCTGCGTGTCGGGATCGGCTGCGCGCTGCATGTCGACGATTTCCTGCTGCTGCGCCCTGATCTCTTCGAGCTGCTGGGCGATGCCAGACAAGTGCCCGGCTTGGCCATCCTGATTGGCCAGGAACTGCAGGAAGACCTCCTTGGCCAGCATGTTGAGGTTCCGCGCCGGGGAACGCTCCAGGGCCTCGAACGCCCTCTCTGAATCCTGCGCCGAGAGCTTGAACTGAACGAGTCGGGACATGCACCTTCCTTTTTATCGGTATACCTGGAAAACCGCATGAAATATAGACTCATGCGCTGTTAGTACACCTAACCACGCCTCCAGTATACCCAACATATCCAATCACGACAACGCTTTACACCTGGCACCTGTGGTGCGTATGGTGTGTAGAACCCTGGCGCGCCAGGGTTGCGACCCGGCATCGCCGGGTCGCGGGCGTCTGAGGGCAGCGCGAAGCGCCGGGGAATGCAGCAAGGGCGCGAAAAGTGCGGGCCAGGTCGAGTGCCAGGCTCGTCTGGCGCGCTCGGTTTCCTCTGCGACGCTTAGATCAGGCACCGAGGCCAGTTCAGGGGCACCGGCTGTTCCAGCCCGCACCTTCATTGGTGCGGGCTGTGGCAAGCGAAGCGCGTCAGGCCGTAGGCGTCCCCCTGTGTGCAAGGCAGGTGCGCAGCGTGGGTATGTGCGCAAGCCGGGGCCCAGCGACGCCGTAGGGCGTCGCTGGGCAGGCTTGTGCATATATATCCATGCGGAGCCCTGGCTTGTGCACAGGCGGCTCAGGCGCGCCGGTCGATCTCGCTCATGTGGGCCAGGGGTCTGGGGCGTGGCCCTGGAACGCCCCAGCAGCGGCCTCCAGCACCTCACTGCCGGTCGTTTGGAGCACCCCCTTCGCCCTCCCCCGCGTGAGTTGCCTGGAAGGCCGCGCAGCGGTCGCCGAAGGCGATGAGCGATAGCGAAACCTGCAAGGGAACGACCCCCGAAGGGGGGCACGCCCAGTCTTCCAGAGCATATTCCGAGCATTTCCAGAGCACTTTTCAGGACTGGACTCTAACTCATGGACTACAATCAGAGCGTTTTCTTAGCATTTCCAGAGCAAAAGTGATCGATACAGGCGAATCCACCTCGGCCCTCGGCCGTGTCCGCGCAGCTGTGGCCGGAGCCGTCGAACTGGGCCTGAAGAAGAAGGCCGCGATCCTGGCCAAGGCGCTGCACCAGATCAATGCGGCTAGACAGGATGGGTTCTCCCATGCCCAGATCCACGTGGCGATCACCTCCGGTGGTCTGGATCTGACGCCCGCCTACTACGAGAACCTGTACGCGCGCGAGATGCGCAAGCATCACGCGCGCCTGGCGGCCAGACCTCCAGTTTCGCAACCAGCGCCTGGGGGCCTGTCGCCACTGATTTTCGGAAAGCTGGAGAAAAGACCCGTCGAATTGAAAATGTCCGAATCGGATGCAACGGCAAAACCCGGTTTCACCTCGGCGTCTGATGAATTACGCCGCGCACGCGCTGTCAGCCGCCAGGATTTCAGCAAACTTATCAAACGCAAGAACAAACCATGAACATTGCACTCATCAATCTGTCCGGTAACGTCGGCAAGAGCACACTGGCCGTTCATCTTTTCGCAGCAATGCGGCCTGGCGCCAAAATCATTTCTGTCGAGTCGGTCAATTCCTCCGACGCCGATACGATTCAAGGCATCGAAGTCGAGGAAATCGAGGCCTCCAGCTTTCGAGAAATATTCCGTGAGCTGATGATGGCCGAAGGCGACGTGATTCTCGATGTGGGCGCGTCCAACGTCACCCGGTTCATGGCGGAAATGAAGAAATTCAAAAGCGCCGTTCACGAGATCGATTTGATCGTCGTGCCCGTGGTGCCCCAGGAAAAGCAGCAGCGCGACACGATCTCCACGCTGGAATGGCTCGCCGAGCGCGGGTTTGACCCCAAGCGCATTCGGGTCGTCTTCAACCAGTTCGCCAATGATGGCGTGTCCCTGGTCGACGCCTACAGCCAGATCTACGGCTACCTCGAATCCACCGGCAACCGGGCCGCCTACAAGCCCGAGGCCGTGGTCGTCAGCAACGAGCTGTACGACCGCGTGAAGGGTTCGGGCAAGACCATCCGCGAACTGGCCGAGGACAAGACCGATTGGCGCGCGAAGCGCACCGAGGCCCGCGCAGCGGGCGATCTTTCGGGCATGGAAGAGGCGGTGGACGGCCAGATGAACAAGGACCTGGCGCAAACCGCGCAGGAGAATCTGGCCGAAGTCTGGAAGATCATCGGCATCGGCAAGAAATGAACGCGCCGACCACCGCCCGCGACGCGGCCGTCAAGGTCTTGATGGCCGACTTCGCCGACCTGCTGGAGCGGCTGGAGCGGGCGCAGCGGGAACACGGCGAGTTGCAGGACACGCAGCGCCTGTGCCACACCGAGCTGGATGCGGATCTGGAGCAGCTGGGCGGCCTGGTGCAGGGCGTGCGCGCCGACCTGGCCAAGGCCGGCGAAGCCGGCCGCGGCATGGTGGCGGCCGCGCAGCGGCTGGAGAATGCCGCCGCCCGCATCGAGGCGGGTGCTGTCGGCGCCGCCCGGCGCCCGGGCGGCCCGCCGCCCAGGGCGGGCAGGCGTTTCGGCGGCCTGGCCGTGCTGCTCGTCGTGGTGTTGATCTG
>JAGVUA010000159.1 GCA_019136545.1 Betaproteobacteria bacterium | reverse complement strand
CCAAGTGCAGGGAAAGCACCGCCCGGGCCCGGCTGTCGTACAGCGTGCGGTAATGGATGCGTTGGTAAAGGCCCAGCCAGGCATTGATCGGCAGCATGATCACCGACAGGATCAGCGCGTAGATCAGCACCAGCTTCATGTCGACCGGCAAGCCGGCGCCTACCCATTTCACCGCCGTGACGATGACGATGACGATGAACGAGAAGTCCGCCAGGACTTCGATCAAGGTTCGCCAATGGATCCAAAAATTCAGGGTCCGTGTCATCAAAAAACAAAAAGTGTCAAATTATCCGACTTAGATTATCCCACGAACTCCGCTTCTCGACCGCATGCGCCTTGCGACGGCTCCGCAAGAACTCGGCAGCCTTCCCGGTCAGACCAGCACTTCAGTCACTGCCGGATGCCCCAGAAATGCCTGCGGACTGGCGCTGACGCCGTAGGCACCGGATTGGAAGACCGCCACCAGGTCGCCCGGCTCGGCCTTGGCCAGTTCCATCTTGTCCGCCAGCAGATCGAGCGGCGTGCACAGCGGGCCGACCACTGAGGCCGTCTCCCGTGCCGCCCCATCCATCCTGTTGCCAATGGCCACCGGATAATTCTTGCGGATCACCTGGCCAAAGTTGCCGGAAGCCGACAGATGGTGGTTCAGTCCGCCGTCGGTGACCAGGAACACCTGCCCGCGCGAAATCTTGCGGTCGACGACGCGCGTGACGTAAATGCCGGCCTCGCCGACCAGGTAACGGCCCAGTTCGATGACGATCGAGGCCTCCGGCAGGTCGTCCCGGATGCTCCCGGCCAGTTCTGCGAGATTGGCGCCGATCGGCGCGAGATCGAGCCGTTGCTCGCCAGGGAAGTAAGGGATGCCGAAGCCGCCGCCCAGGTTCAGGAATCGCACGGGGGTGGGCGCATGCTCGGCAAACCGGCGCGCCGCCGCGACTGACTTTTGCTGGGCCTCGACGATGGCCTCGGCTTTCAGATTTTGCGACCCGGCGAACAGGTGAAAGCCCTCGAAAGCCAAACCGTTCCGGCCAATTTCGGCCAAGGCCTCCGGCACCCGTTCGGCGTCGATGCCGAACTGCTTCGGCCCGCCGCCCATTTTCATTCCCGACGATTTCAGCTCGAAGTCGGGGTTCACCCGCACTGCGACGCGTGCCGGCAGCCCGAGATCCTGCGAAATCGTCGCCAACTCGCCGATCTCGCGGAAGGATTCGACATTCACCAGGATTCCGGCCGCGACCGCCTGACGCAACTCGCCCAGGCTCTTGCCCGGGCCGGCGAAGCTGATCTCGCGCGCGTCGGCGCCCGCATCCAGCGCCACTTTGAGCTCACCGCCCGAAGCGACGTCGATGCCGTCGACCAGGGCGGCCATGTGGCAGACCAAGGCCGGCATGGGATTCGCCTTCATGGCGTAATGCAGCTTGACGGCCGGCGGCAGCGCAGCGCGCAGTGCCGCCACGCGCGCCGACAGCAGGCCGCGATCGTAGGCGTAGAAAGGCGTGCGCCCCACCCGGGCGGCAAGGCGCGACAACGGCAGGCCGCCGACCGACAATTCCTCATCCACAACCGCGAACTGGTTCATGGGCGCATGCGCGGGAACAAGTTTCTCAGCGCTCATGAGCATCGTTCCATTCCGTTGACAACGTCTTCCGGTCGATCTTGCCGTTGGGATTGCGCGGCAGCGGCCCTTCGCGAACGCTGATGCCCGCGGGCACCATGTAGGCCGGCATGCGGGCGCGGCACTCGGCGAGCAGGGCTTCGACATCGACCTGCCCGCCGGGCGTCGCCGTGGCGATGACTTGAATGGCCTGGCCGAGCGCCGGGTGGTCCACGCCAAAGGCAACGCATTCCCCGACCAACCGGGTTTCATAGAGGATTTCCTCCACTTCGGTCGGGCTCACCCGGTAGCCGGAGGTCTTCATCATCTCGTCGCGGCGACCCACGAAGTAGAGAAACCCTTCTTCGTCCATGCGCACGGTGTCGCCCGAGAACACCGCCAGTTCGGGCAACACCAGTCCCGCTTCGCGGCCCGGCGCATGCAGCGGCAAAGGCTTGTAGCGCTCGGCGGTCTTCTCCGGATCGTTCCAGTAGCCCATGCCGACCAGCGCACCGCGATGGACCAGTTCGCCCGGTTCCTGCGGCGCGCAGGGCGTACCGTCCTCGCGCAGCACCAGGATCTCGGCGTTCGGGATAGCCTTGCCGATCGAGTCGGGGCGCCGATCGACTTCCTCGGGCGGCAGGAACGTAGACCGGAACGCCTCCGTCAGGCCATACATCAGGAAGGGCATGGTTTTCGGCACCCGCTCGCGAAGCGCCGTCAGCGTCTCGCGCGGCATGCGGCCGCCGGTATTGGCGAAGTAGCGCAGATGTTCCGTGATCGAAGCCGGCCACTCGAGCTGGGACAACTGGATGTAGAGGGGCGGCACGGCCGTCAGGCCGGTCACCTTCTCGCGCTCCAGCGCCTTGAGCACGTCGCGCGGCAGCAAATAATTCAGCAGCACCACCCGCGCACCGGCGTGAAACGCGGTCGTCAGCTGGCTGAAGCCGGCATCGAAAGAAAGCGGCAGCGCCGCCAGCAGCGTGTCCGAAGGGCGGTTGTCGAGATAGGACGCCACGCTCTTGGCGCCGGCAACCATGTTGCGATGGGACAACACGACACCCTTGGGCTTGCCGGTGCTGCCCGAGGTATACAGGATCGCCGCCATGTCGGTATCGATCACCCGGTGCCCGGCGCGACCGGGTGAAGCCAGCAACTCGCTCCACGGAGCGCACGCCGGGCCATCGGCGGCCGCCGGTTGCGGCTGCGCCGCATCGAGGGTCACCACCTGGCGCAGATCGCGGCAGGCGCCCAGCACCGGCTGGAGCAGCGCCAGCCGTTCGTTCGATGTCACAAGCACGCGAACGTTGCAATCGCGCAGGATGTAACCGACCTGCTCGGGCTTGAGCAAGGGGTTGAGCGGCACGAACACGCCGCCTGCCGCCGGCGCGCCAAAGCTGGCCACCACGGTTTCGAATCGCTTTTCCAGGTAGATGGCGACACGCTCGCCCCGTTGCAGCCCCAATCCGATCAGGCCGCTGGCGAAGCGATCGACCCAATCTTGCACCTCGCCGTAACGCAGCGAGTGCTTGCCGTAAGTCAGTGCGGGCGCAAGGGGATCACGCGCGGCGGAAAGCGAAATCAGTTCGTGAAGAAGCGAGGAATCGCGCATAGGGGTCATCAATGAATGTACGCGGCGACAATGCCGCCTATAGCATCTCCAGGCGCTGATTATCGCCGATTGCCCCTATAATCGGGCCCGTTTCCGACCATAGACGATGCCTGGAGCTCGCGTGAATATCCAGAATGAAGTCCTCGCCCTGCTCGACGAACTGCTGAGCCTCAATGGCCGCACCAGCGCGTTCACCCGCGATACGCCGCTGCTGGGCGCCATTCCGGAACTGGATTCCATGGCGGTCGTCGGCCTGATTACGGGCATGGAAGAACGCTTCGGCTTCATCGCCGACGACGACGAAATCGATGGCGCCACCTTCGCCACCGTCGGCTCCCTGATTGAATTCGTGGAAGCCAAGCTCGCCGGCTGATTTCCCTGCTCCGGCGATGGCGCCGCCCGAAGCCTTCTTCCTGCCGGTCGCCGACGATCCTGGCGCCCGGCGCTTCTGCCTGTATTACCCGCCCGCAGGCAACGCCAAGGGCGCGCTTCTGTATCTTCACCCCTTCGCCGAGGAAATGAACAAGGCGCGCCGCATGGCCGCCTTGCAATCGCGCATGCTCGCGGCGAACGGCTACGCCGTGCTGCAGATCGATCTGCACGGTTGCGGCGACAGTTCGGGGGACTTCGGCGACGCCACCTGGGATAGCTGGCTTCAGGACGTGCACGCCGCCCGTGCCTGGCTGCGCGCGCGCTGCGAGGCCGCTCTCTGGCTCTGGGGGCTGCGCGCCGGCTGCTTGATTGCCGCCGAGGCCGCGCGCGCGACCGGCGAACCGACAAGCCTGCTGTTCTGGCAACCGCTCGTTGCCGGCAAGTCGTTCTTGCAGCAGTTTCTGCGCCTCAAGGTCGCCGGCGAAATGCTCGACGGGGACGCCAAGGGCGTCATGGCGTCGATCAAGCGACAGCTTGCCGAAAGTCAGTCCCCGGAAATCGCCGGCTATCTGCTCTCGCCGGCGCTGGCGCATGGCTTGGAAGCCGCCGAGCTACACCCGAGCCCCAATGTCGCACGCACCGTGTGGCTGGAAATGTCCAGCCGCTCCGAGGCCTCCCTTTCGCCCGCGTCGGTCAAGCGAATCGAGCAATGGCAAGCCGCCGGGCACCCGGTTCAGGCGCAAGTCGTTGCCGGTCCGGCATTCTGGCAGACCACGGAAATCGAAGAAGCGCCGGCCCTGCTGGCGGCGACATTGGCGGCGCTGCAATCGTGAACTTCTCCGAAGAACCCGTTCGCTTCGATTGCGCCAACGAGACCCTGCTCGGCATCCTCGCGCGGCCCGCTCACCCGGCCGGCATCGGCGTCGTCATCATCGTCGGCGGGCCGCAGACGCGCGTCGGCAGCCACCGGCAATTCGTCCTGCTTGCCCGCGCGCTTGCTGCGGCCGGTTATCCGGCGCTGCGTTTCGATGTCCGCGGCAGGGGCGACAGCACAGGTAGCCCGCATGATTTC
>JAGVUA010000055.1 GCA_019136545.1 Betaproteobacteria bacterium | reverse complement strand
CCGGTGTCGATCCGATCAAGGAGCCGATTCCCGTGGTACCGACCTGCCACTACCAGATGGGCGGTATTCCCACCAACTATCACGGCCAGGTGGTGGTGCCGCAAGGCAACGCCAAAGCAGTGGTGGTGCCGGGCTTCTATGCCGCCGGCGAGTGCGCCTGCGCCTCCGTGCATGGCGCCAACCGCCTGGGCACCAACTCGCTGCTCGACCTGCTGGTGTTCGGCAAGTCGGCGGGAGAAACGGCGGTCGACGAGTTGAAGAAATCCGCCAAGGCGCACAAGCCGCTGCCGCAGGCCGAGATCGACAGGAGCCTCGGGCGCATCGATCGGCTCGATAACCAGAAGGGCGGCGCGAACGTCTACGAGACCCGGTTGGCGATGCAGCGGACCATGCAGAACCACTGCGGCGTGTTTCGCTTTGCCGACAAGCTCAAGGATGGCGTGCGGAAGATTCTCGATGTCGAGAAGGACGTGCGCCGCCTCGAGATCGCCGACAAGTCGAAGGTGTTCAACACCGCTCGGGTCGAGGCGCTGGAACTGGAAAACCTGGTCGAAGTGGCGGTGGCGACCATGATTTCCGCCGAGGCGCGCAAGGAGTCGCGCGGCGCCCACGTACGCGATGACGCGACCGATACGCCCGAGCATCCGGACGGTCGGGATGACGCCCATTGGTTGAAGCACACGCTGTGGTACAAGGAAGGCAATCGCCTCGACTACAAGGCGGTGACCCTGACGCCGCTCTCCGTCGACACCATTGCCCTGAAGAAGCGCGCCTACTGAGGAACCGGACATGACCATGCGCACGCTCCAATTCAAGATCTACCGCTACGATCCGGACAAGGACCAGAAACCTTACATGCAGGACATCGCCGTCGAGGTCGATGCCACCGACCGCAAGCTGCTCGATGCGCTGGTGAAGCTGAAGGCCAAGGATGACTCGATCGCCTTCCGCCGTTCCTGCCGCGAAGGCGTTTGCGGTTCTGACGCGATGAACATCAACGGCAAGAACGGCTTGGCCTGCCTGGCCGACCTGGCCGATTTTCCGGCAGGCAAGCCCATCGTGCTGCGGCCGCTGCCCGGGTTGCCGGTGATTCGCGACCTGATCGTCGACATGACGCAGTTCTTCAAGCAGTACCACTCGATCAAGCCCTATCTCGTCAACAACGATCCGCCGCCCGAGCGCGAGCGACTGCAGTCGCCGGAGGACCGCGAGGAGTTGAACGGCCTTTACGAGTGCATTCTCTGCGCCTGCTGCTCGACATCCTGCCCGTCGTTCTGGTGGAACCCGGACAAGTTCGTCGGCCCAGCGGGTCTGCTGGCCGCCTATCGTTTCCTCGCCGACACGCGCGACCAGGCAACTGGCGAGCGTCTCGACAACCTCGAGGATCCTTACCGGCTGTTTCGCTGTCACACCATCATGAACTGCGTCGATGTCTGCCCCAAAGGATTGAATCCGACCAAGGCCATCGGCAAGATCAAGGACATGATGGTGCGCAGGGCGGTGTAAGCCATGGACGAACAGCGGCGCGCCCGGCGCGAACGTTTGCGTTGGCACTGTCGGCGCGCGCTGCTGGAGCTGGACATCGTTTTCGAACGCTTTTGGCATAATGCTGGCGAGTTGAGCGAAGACGATGAAGCAGTGCTCGAGGATCTGCTAGCGATGGAGGATCACGAGCTTTGGTACCTGGTGAGCGGGCAGGCCGAGACGGACGACCCGCGCACCAAGGGCATGGTCGAGCGGCTGCGTCAGACTTGACGCGGTGGCGGAACCGGTAAACAACGAAGGACGATCTGACAGGGGCTCTTGATATGGACACACAACGCATGGCAACGCTGAACGTCGATGGCAAGGCTGTCGAACTTCCCGTGTATTCCGGCAGCATCGGTCCAGATGTGATCGACGTTCGGCCGCTGTACGGCAAGACCGGCACCTTTACGTTCGATCCGGGCTACATGTCCACCGCGTCGTGCAAGTCGTCGATTACCTATATCGACGGCGACAAGGGCGAGCTGTTCTATCGCGGCTACCCGATCGAGCAATTGGCCGCAAAGTGCAACTTTCTGGAAGTCTGTTATCTGCTCAAGAACGGTGAGTTGCCCAACCAGATGCAGTACGACGACTGGGTTAGCCGCGTCCGCAAGCACACCATGGTGCACGACCAGCTGACCCGCTTTTATAGCGGCTTCCGGCGCGACGCACATCCGATGGCCGTGCTGGTCGGCGTGGTCGGTGGCCTGTCGGCCTTCTATCACGATTCGCTGGATATCAACAATCCGGAGCACCGCATGGTGGCGGCCATTCGCCTGATCGCCAAAATGCCGACCATTGTCGCTATGGCTTATCGCTACAACAGCGGCTCGCCGTTCATGTACCCGAAGAACAGTTACGACTACGCGACCAACTTTCTGTACATGATGTTTGCCAATCCGTGTGAAGACTTCGTCCCGAATCCGGTGCTGTCGCGCGCGCTCGATCGCATTTTGATTCTGCATGCCGACCACGAGCAGAATGCCTCGACCTCGACGGTGCGCCTGGCCGGTTCTTCCGGCGCCAATCCCTTCGCCTGCATCGCTGCCGGCATTGCCTGTCTGTGGGGACCGGCGCACGGCGGCGCCAACGAGGCCTGCCTGAAAATGCTCGAGGAGATCGGCGATGTCTCGCGCGTGCCGGAGTACATCAAGCGCGCCAAGGACAAGAACGACGGCTTCAAGCTGATGGGCTTCGGCCATCGGGTCTACAAGAACTTCGATCCGCGCGCCAAGCTGATGCGCGAGACTTGCCACGAAGTGCTCAATGAACTCGGCCTGCATGACGATCGCCTGTTCAAGCTGGCCCTGGAGCTCGAGCGCATCGCCCTCGAGGACGAATACTTCATCGAGAAGAAGCTCTATCCGAACGTCGACTTCTACTCCGGCATCGTCCAGCGGGCGTTGGGCATTCCGACGCAACTGTTCACCGGCATTTTCGCCATGGCCCGCACCATCGGCTGGATTGCCCAGTGGCACGAGATGATCGGCGATCCGGGAGGGTGGCGCGCCACCCTCGCCGGGCCTGGCTCCGACCAGCAGAGGTGACGACAAGATGATGAGACAAACATTGGCGAATTCCTACCTGTTCGGTGCCAATGCGCCGTTCATCGAGGAACTCTACGAACGCTACCTGGACAATCCGGCTGCCGTCGAGCCGGCCTGGCGCGATTATTTCGACAAACTGGGCGCGTTGCCGGGCGTCGGCAACACCACGGCGCCCGACGTGCCGCATGCGCCGGTGATCGCCTCCTTCGCACAGCGTGCCAAGGAAGGCATTCTGGCGACACCCGCCCGCGCCAGCAAACAGAACGCCGAAAAGCAGGTCAAGGTGTTGCAGTTGATCAATGCCTACCGCTTCCTGGGCAACCGCTGGGCGCAACTCGATCCGCTGAAGCGCCAGGAGCGGCCCACCGTCGCCGAACTCGACCCTTCCTACTACGGCTTTACCGAAGCCGATCTGGGCCATGTCTTCCATACGGGCTCCTTCGAGGCCGTCGGCGAGTCGGCCACGCTGCGCGAGATTCTCGAGGCCGTGCGGCAGACCTATTGCGGGTCGGTGGGCGCCGAATACATGCATTTGACCGAGGTGGCGCAGAAGCGCTGGCTGCAGTCGCGGCTGGAGAAGGGCCGCGCCACGCCGGTCTACGGGCCGGACGACAGGAAGCGTTTCCTTGAGCGGCTGACCGCCGCCGAGACGCTGGAGCGTTACCTCCATACTCGCTATGTCGGCCAGAAGCGTTTTTCGTTGGAGGGCAGCGAATCGCTGATCGTGGCCATGGACCAGTTGATCCGCACCGGCGGCATCGTCGGTGTCGAGGAGATGGTGATCGGCATGGCGCACCGGGGTCGTCTCAATGTGCTGGTGAATACGCTCGGCAAACAGCCGAAAATGCTGTTCGAGGAGTTCGAAGGCAAAAAGGCGCAAGCCTTGTCCGCCGGCGATGTGAAGTACCACCTGGGTTATTCCTCGGACGTGGCGACACCGGCGCGGCCGATGCACCTGACCCTGGCCTTCAATCCCTCGCACCTCGAGATCGTCAATCCGGTGGTTTGCGGCTCGGTGTACTCGCGCCAGGTGAGACGCGGCGCCACCGGGCGCCGGGAGGTGGTGCCGGTGCTGATCCACGGCGATGCCGCCGTCGCCGGCCAGGGCGTGAACCAGGAGATGCTGAACTTCTCCCAGACGCGCGGCTACGGCACGGGGGGCACCGTGCATCTGGTGGTGAACAACCAGATCGGCTTCACCACCTCGGACCTGCGCGACTATCGCTCCTCGCTTTATTGCACCGATATCTTCAAGATGGTCGAGGCGCCCATTTTCCACGTCAACGGCGATGATCCCGACGCGGTGGCCTTCGTCACCCAACTGGCGATGGAGTTCCGCCAGGAGTTCGGCAAGGATGTGGTCATCGACATCGTCTGCTTCCGCAAGCTCGGCCACAACGAGCAGGACGAACCGATGGTGACGCAGCCGCTGATGTACAAGAAGGTCAATGCACATCCCGGCACGCGCAAGCTTTACGCCGAGAAGCTTGCGGCCCAGGGCGTCATCGGCGCCGACGACGGCGAGCGGATGATCAAGGACTATCGGACCGCCCTGGACGAAGGCCGGCACCTGATCGATCCGGTGATCTCCGATTACCAGAGCAAGTACGCCATCGACTGGCGGCCGCACGTGGATGTACCCTACACCGAAAAGTGCGACACCACGGTGCCGAAGAAGGAGCTGCAACGCCTGGCCGAGCGCGTCACGACGATTCCAGATCACTTCAGCCTGCATTCGCGCGTCCAGAAGATCATCGATGACCGCCGGCAGATGGGCGCCGGCAAGTTGCCGGTCGACTGGGGCATGGGCGAGACCATGGCGTATGCCACCCTGCTGGCGGCCGGCTACAACGTGCGCATTTCCGGCGAGGACGTCGGCCGCGGCACCTTCTTCCACCGGCATGCCGCCCTGCACGACCAGAAGCGCGAGAAATGGGACGAGGGCACCTATTGGCCGCTCCAGCAGCTCCAGGAGAAGCAGGGCTGGTTTCACTGCTTCGACTCCGTGCTGTCCGAGGAGGCCGTGCTGGCGTTCGAGTACGGCTTCGCCACCGCCGCGCCGAACGAACTGGTGGTCTGGGAGGCGCAATTCGGCGATTTTGCCAACGGTGCCCAGGTCGTCATCGACCAGTTCCTCAGCTCGGGCGAGGCGAAGTGGGGGCGCGGTTGCGGTCTCGTGATGTTGCTGCCGCATGGCTACGAGGGCCAGGGTCCCGAGCATTCTTCGGCGCGGCTCGAACGCTACATGCAGTTGTCGGCCGAGTTCAACTGGGAAGTCTGCCAGCCCTCCAACGCCGCGCAGATCTTCCACCTGCTGCGTCGGCAGATGCTGCGCAAGCAGCGCAAGCCGCTCATCGTCATGACGCCGAAGTCCCTGCTGCGCCACAAGGACGCGACCAGTTCGCTCGACGAGCTGGCGAAGGGGACTTTCCAGACGGTGATCGGCGAAGTCGACGACCTCGCCGCCAAGAAAGTGACCCGCATCGTCGCCTGCGCCGGGAAGATCTACTACGAACTGCTGGCGGCACGCCGCGAACGCAAGCTCGACAACGTCGCGCTCCTGCGCATCGAGCAGCTCTACCCCCTGGATGACCGCCGCTTCTCGGAGGAGCTGGCGAAGTATCCCAACGCCAAGCAGATCGTCTGGTGCCAGGAAGAGCCGCTCAACCAGGGCGCCTGGTACGCCAAGCACCACACCTTGATGCGCGTCCTCGGCAAGGGGCAGACGCTCGAGGTGGCGGCGCGGCCGGCGTCGGCATCGCCCGCGGTCGGCTATGCGGCCAAGCACGCTATCCAGCAGAAGGAAGTCATCGATGCCGCCCTGGGTGGTGCGGGCCGCGCGAACTAAATAGAGAGAGAAACCATGATCATCGACGTCAAAGTTCCGCAGTTGTCGGAATCGGTGTCCGAAGCCACGCTGGTGTCCTGGCACCGCAAGGAAGGCGAAGCCGTCGCGCGCGACGAAAACCTGATCGACATCGAGACCGACAAGGTCGTGCTCGAACTGCCGGCGCCGGATGCCGGCGTGCTGGTGAAGATCGTCAAGGGCAATGGCGAATCGGTGGCCTCGGGCGACGTGATCGCCCAGATCGACACCGAGGCGAAAGTCAGCGCCGGCGCTGCGCCGGCGGCGAAAGCGGAAGCCAAGGCGGCGGCCGCGCCAAGCGTTGCCCCAGCCAAGGCCGAGGCGGCGCCTGCCGTCGGCCCGGCCGCGCGCAAGCTGATGGAAGAGAAGGGGCTTGCCGCCGGCGACGTCAAGGGCACGGGCCCCGGCGGCCGCGTTCTCAAGGAAGACGTTACCGGCACTGCCCGGCCCGTCCCCGCGGCGCCGGCGGTCGGCGTGTCGCCGCCACTGACTTCGGCACCCGCGCAGTCGCTGCCTCAGCCGACGGTGATCGACGCCGAGGACATCATCGCCGAACGGCCCGAGCAGCGCGTCGCCATGTCGCGCCTGCGCGCACGCGTCGCCGAGCGGCTGGTGCAGTCGCAATCGACCAACGCCATCCTCACCACGTTCAACGAGGTGAACATGGCACCGGTGATGGACCTGCGCAACCGGTACAAGGACAAGTTCGAGAAGGAGCACGGCGTCAAGTTGGGCTTCATGAGCTTCTTCGTCAAGGCGGCGGTGCACGCGCTGAAGAAGTACCCGATCCTCAATGCCTCGGTGGACGGCAACGACATCGTCTATCACGGCTATTTCGACATCGGCATTGCCGTCGGCAGCCCGCGCGGCCTGGTCGTGCCGATCCTGCGCGACGCCGACCGCATGTCGCTGGCGCAGATCGAGCAAAAGATCGCCGAGTTCGGCGTCAAGGCCAAGGACGGCAAGCTGTCGCTGGAGGAGCTCACCGGCGGCACCTTCTCGATCTCCAACGGCGGCGTGTTCGGCTCGATGCTGTCGACGCCGATCATCAACCCGCCGCAGTCGGCCATCCTCGGCATCCATGCCACCAAGGACCGGCCGGTGGTGGAGAACGGCCAGATCGTCATTCGGCCGATCAATTACCTCGCCATGTCCTACGACCACCGCATCATCGACGGACGCGAGGCGGTGCTCGGCTTGGTGGCCATGAAGGAAGCGCTGGAGGACCCGGCGCGCCTGCTGCTCGATCTCTGAGGAAACGACGACCATGGCCAATAAGCAATTCGACGTACTGGTGATCGGCGGCGGTCCCGGCGGCTACGTGGCGGCGATTCGGGCGGCCCAGCTCGGCTTGTCGACGGCGTGCATCGAGCGCGACAGCTACGCCGATCCTAAGGGCGAAGTGCGCCTCGGCGGCACCTGCCTCAATGTCGGCTGTATCCCGTCCAAGGCGCTGCTGCAGTCGTCCGAACTCTACGACCAGGCCGGCCATTCGTTCGTCATGCATGGCATCGGTCTCGACAGCCTGAAGATCGACGTCGGCACCATGATCCGCCGCAAGGACAACATCGTCACCCAGTTGACCGCCGGCATCCGGGGCCTGTTCAAGAAGAACAAGGTGACGCTGTTGCCCGGCCACGGCCGCTTCGTCGGTCGCGACAACGATCTATGGCAGGTCGAAGTCGCGGGCAAGGACGGCAGCGAGATCGTCGATGCCCGCAACGTCGTCGTCGCCACCGGCTCGCGGCCGCGTCATCTCGACGGCATACCGGTGGACAACAAGGTGATCTGCGACAACGTCGGCGCGCTTTCGCTCGATGCGGTGCCCAAGCGGCTGGGCGTTATCGGCGCCGGCGTCAT
>JAGVUA010000094.1 GCA_019136545.1 Betaproteobacteria bacterium | reverse complement strand
GAGGCTGATTCGTCGCGCCGCCGAAATCATCCGGGCCGGTGGCTTGGCGGCCTTTCCCACCGATTCCGCCTATGCCTTGGGTGGCCATCTCGGCGATGCCGCCTTGCTCGACCGCATTCGGCGCATCCGCGGCGTCGATGAGCGGCATCATTTCACCCTCATGTGCCGCGACCTGTCGGAGATCGCCACATATGCCAAGGTCGATAATGCCCAGTATCGCCTGCTCAAGGCCAATACGCCCGGCAGTTACACCTTCATTCTCGAAGGCAGCAAGGAATTGCCGCGGCGCGTCCTGCATCCCAAGCGCAAAACCATCGGCCTGCGGATTCCCGACCATCCGGTGGCCCTGGCGCTGCTGGCTGAACTCGACGAGCCGCTGTTGAGTTCGACGCTGTTGCTGCCGGACGATGTTGATCCGCCCAGCAACGCCGATGCGATCGACGAGCGGATCGGCGGCCAGCTCGAACTGATTATCGATGGCGGCGTTGCAGACGAACACAAGGCCGCGGCCACCACCGTGATCAATCTTGCCGGCGGTGCGCCGGAGGTCATCCGCGTCGGTCGCGGCGCCTTGGCGCCGTTTGGTCTCGAATAGCAGCCTGCTAGAATCCGCTCCCTCCATGAATGCCATCCAAACGCTGGCGATTTCGGCATTGCCGATCATTTTCGCCATCACGCTCCATGAAGCCGCGCACGGCTATGCGGCGCGCCATTTCGGCGACCTGACGGCTTTCCAGGCCGGGCGTATCAGCCTCAACCCGCTGCGCCATATCGATCCGATCGGCACCGTCATCGTGCCGGCGGTCATCCTGCTGCTGTCGGCCGGCAATTTCCTGTTCGGCTGGGCCAAGCCCGTTCCAGTCAATTTCGAACGCTTGCGCAATCCCAAGAAGGACATGTTCTGGGTGGCGGCTGCGGGGCCGGGCGTCAATTTTCTGATGGCAATCGCCTGGGGGCTGCTGCTCAAAGTCAGTGTCGACATGCCGCCGCATGCTTACTCTGCGGCCATGGCGGAAATGGCCCGTGTCGGCGTTAACATCAATGCGGTCCTGATGCTGCTCAACCTGCTGCCGCTGCCGCCGCTCGACGGCGGACGCATCGCCGTCAGCCTGCTGCCCCATCGCGCCGCTTGGAAATTCGCCCAGTTGGAGCCCTACGGCATGTTCATTCTGCTGGGGCTATTGTTCACCGGGATACTGGAAACCATACTCGGGCCTTTGCTCGGCCTGTTCCTGATGTTTCTCAAATCATTGTTGGGTCTTTGACATGTATGCGGAAAGAGTGCTTTCGGGCATGCGGCCGACCGGCCGACTCCACCTCGGCCACTACCATGGCGTCCTCGCCAACTGGGTCAAGCTGCAGCACGAATATCCCTGTCTGTTCTTCGTGGCCGACTGGCACGCGCTGACCACGGCCTACGACGAACCGGGAACCATCGCCCAGAATACTTGGGACATGGTGGTCGACTGGCTGGCGGCGGGCGTCGATCCGTCGCAGGCAACCTTGTTCATCCAGTCGCGCATTCCCGAACATGCCGAACTGCACCTGCTGATGTCGATGATGACGCCGCTGGGCTGGCTGGAGCGCGTGCCGACCTACAAGGATCAGCAGGAAAAAATGACCCACAAGGACCTGACGACCTACGGCTTCCTGGGCTATCCGCTCCTTCAGGCGGCGGATATCCTGATCTACCGGGCCGACAGGGTGCCGGTCGGCGAGGATCAGGTGCCGCACATCGAATTCACACGGGAAATCGCCCGTCGCTTCAATCACCTCTACGGGAGAGAACCGGGTTTCGAGGACAAGGCGCGCGAGTCGGTAAAGAAACTGGGCAGCAAGCGTGCCAAGCGCTATGAGGAACTGCGCACCCGTTATCAGGAGCGGGGCGAGCAGGCAGCGCTCGACCAGGCGCATGTGCTGCTCAACGAAACCCAGAATCTTTCGCTCGGCGACAAGGAGCGTCTGTTCGGCTATCTGGAAGGCGGCGGCAAGATGATTCTGGTCGAGCCGGATGCGCTGCTGACCGAGGCATCGCGCATGCCGGGGCTCGATGGCCAGAAAATGTCCAAATCCTACGGCAACGCCATCACCCTGCGCGAAGACGAAGAATCGATCCGCAAGAAAATCCGCACCATGCAGACGGACCCCCAGCGGGTGCGCCGTACTGACCCGGGCGATCCTGAAAAATGCCCGGTCTGGCAGTTCCACCTTATTTATTCGGGCGACGACGTCAAATCCTGGGTCCAGCAGGGCTGCAAATCGGCGGGGATCGGCTGCCTGGAATGCAAGCAGCCGATCATCGACGCCGTGCTCAAGGAACAGGAGCCGATGCGCGAACGCGCCCGCATGTACGAGGAGGACCCGCAACTGGTGCGGAACATCATCGCCGACGGCTGCGAAAAAGCGCGGAAGCTGACTCAGGAAACAATGCGCGACGTCCGGGAAGCCATCGGCGTGGATTATTCATGACCGATCCCGGCACCGCGGCAGCGCACGAAAACGAGTCGCACTTCCCCAAGGTATATGGCGAAACGCTGCGAACGCTGCCGCGCGACTTGTACATTCCACCCGATGCCCTGGAAATCTACCTCGACGCCTTCGAAGGCCCGCTCGATCTTCTCCTCTACCTGATCCGCAAGGCCAACGTCAATATCCTCGACATTCCGATGGCGCCGCTGACCCGGCAATACCTCGAGTATGTCGAAGCCATGCGCAAGCGCAACCTGGAGCTGGCGGCCGAGTACCTCCTGATGGCGGCGATGCTGCTGGAAATCAAGTCGCGCATGCTGCTGCCGCGTCCTGCCAAGACGGACGCTGGCGAACCCGAGGATCCCCGCGCCGAGCTGGTCCGCCGGCTGCTGGAATACGAACGCATGAAGCTGGCGGCGCTGCGCATCGACGCCTTGCCTCAAGCCAATCGCGATTATCAGTGGGTGAGCGTCTGGATCAGCGACCAGGTCGCAGAGCGCTTGCCGGAAGTGTCGCTGCACGACCTTCAGGTCGCCTGGCTGGCGCTCATGAAGCAGGCAAAAATGAAGGCGCACCACAAGGTCCGGCGCGAGGAGCTGTCCGTGCGCGAATACATGGGCAGCATCCTGCGCGGCCTGCGCGGCCGCGGCTACGTGGTATTCGAAGACTTGTTCGAGGTTGCCGCCGGCCATTCGACGGTCGCCAGCCTGGTGGTAAGCTTTCTCGCTGTCCTCGAGCTGGCCCGCGAAAAGCTGATCGAAATTACCCAGAGCGAAGCGCTGGCGCCCATTTACGTGAAGTGCTGTGATGTCGACGATCTCGCTGTACAAGCCTGAAGATTTCAAGATCGTGCTCGAGGCGGCCTTGCTGGCCGCCAGCGAGCCGATGCCGCTGGCCGAACTGAAGAAACTGTTCGACCAGGAGTTCGACGATGACACCTGGCGCACGCTGCTCGACGACCTGCGCCGCGACTGGTCGGGCCGAGGAATCGAACTGACCCAGCTGGCGACCGGCTGGCGTTTTCAGACCCGTCCGGAATACCAGGTTTTTCTCGACCGGCTCAGGAACGAAAAACCGCCGCGTTATTCGCGGGCGGTCATGGAAACGCTGGCCATCATCGCCTATCGACAACCGGTGAGCCGCGGCGATATCGAAGACATTCGCGGCGTGGCGGTGTCGCCGAACGTGCTGAAGACGCTCGAGGCGCGCGGCTGGGTGGATGTGGTCGGCCATCGCGATGCGCCGGGGCGCCCCGCGCTTTACGCCACGACCAAAAAGTTTCTCGACGACCTGAGTCTGCGCAGCCTGTCCGAACTGCCGCCGCTGACAGAAATTGAACGGGTGATGGATCTTGCCGAACAAACCGATGAAACCAACCGCGTCGCCGAAACCGGCACGGCGGAAGAACAGTCCGCTACGCCCGCCGAGCAAGCCTGAGGGCAACTCGCGCCGGGCGCGAGGCGAAGCGCGGGCTGCCTCGCGCTCCGCCGAACCGGCGCAGACCGTCAAGCTGCAAAAGGCGCTCGCCGACGCCGGCCACGGCGCGCGGCGCGAAATCGAGGAGTGGATCGCCTCGGGGCGGATCACCGTGAATGGCGAGACGGCCCACGTCGGTCAGCGTGTCGCCCCGGGCGACAAAGTCAGACTCAACGGCCGCCTGGTGCAGATGAAGACCGGCGACACGCGGTTGCCGCGCGTGCTGCTCTATCACAAGCCGGAGGGCGAAATCGTCTCCCGGGACGATCCGGAAGGACGGCCGAGCGTTTTCGAAAAACTGCCGCGCATCAACAACGGCCGCTGGATTGCCGTCGGTCGCCTCGATTTCAACTCCTGCGGGCTGATGCTGTTTACCAGCAGCGGCGAATTGGCCAACAAACTGATGCACCCCAGTTACGAACTCGAACGCGAATACGCCGTGCGGGTGCTGGGCGAGCCCAGCGCCGAGGCCATCGACCGGTTGCGGGCTGGCGTGGAACTGGAAGACGGCCTGGCGCGCTTCAATCGCTTTCTCGAGGCTGGCGGCGAGGGCGCCAACCGCTGGTTCACCGTAAGCCTTTCGGAAGGACGCAATCGCGAAGTGCGCCGGATGTTTGAAACCGTCGGACTGACCGTCAGTCGGCTCATGCGGGTTCGTTATGGTCCGATGCAATTGCCGCCGAACCTGAAACGATCGTGTTGCCGCGAACTGGGACCGCAGGAAGTGCAGGCATTGATCAAATCGCTTGCAATCCAGCCCTTAAACCGGAAAAAACCGCAACAGGATTGAGCGACCGGTCGCTAAGCTGATATAATTTTCTGGTTTTTCGAGAACCATTCCAGAAGGCAGTCGG
>JAGVUA010000082.1 GCA_019136545.1 Betaproteobacteria bacterium | reverse complement strand
CCTCGCGAGGTTTACGTTATCGAAGCCATCACGCCACCGGAGCATCCTTACAGCAAGAAGGTGCTGTACATGGAAACCAAGTATCCCCGTATCTATTGGGGCGAGGCCTACAACCGGAAGGGTGAATTCTGGAAGCATATGCAGTTTCATTCCTACCCGTCCAAGGCCGAAGACGGCTCGCCGGTCATCCTGACCAGTGGCGGCGCCATCATCGATTTTCAGCGTAACCATGCGACGGTCTTTTTGACCGACCTGAAGGCATGGAAAGTCAATACGCCGGGGGTTGCGGCGAAGGACTTCACGCTCGAGAAGCTCCAGGCAGCGGGACGCTAATCGGTATCAGCATAGGCTCTGCATTTCTCCACTACCGCGATTCCGCGCATCTGGCGGTTTCCGGTTCTAGTGCCGGCGCATGGCGATAGCCATGGCCGGCATTTTTCTTTCCGACGGCAGCTCAACCACTGGGTGGTCTCACCGGTAAGATAGCGCCTGATCCCGGCCGTCCCGGCTTGGGGAGTCGAGAGCTTCAATCACGCCGAAACATGACAATGGACCGATCGTCGCAACGCCGCTCGTTGGGTTTGGGGTTTGTCGCCATGATGATCATGGCGTTCGTGGTGCCTCTGGCCGCGCACGGCCAGGGAACGGCACCGTTCAAGATCGGCGTGCTGGCGTCGCTGACGGGGAGCGTGGCCGACGTCAATGCCGGGCAAATCAATGGCCTGAAATTGCGTCTCAAGCAGGTGGGTTATCAGATCGCCGGCCGCAAGGTCGAACTGGTCATCGAGGACGATGCGGGCGATCCGAATACAGGTCTGTCGAAAGCGCAGAAGTTGATCGAGCGCGATCGCGTCGACTTGGTGATCGGTCCATTTCTCGGCCATGTGATGGCGGCGACGCAGGACTATTTCGGCCGCAAGGGCGTGCCGGTCTTGCCGCTCGTCGGCCAGACCCCGGAGAACGTCAAGCCGGCCAATATTCTGGTGCCGAGCTGGAATTCCGCCCAGCTCGGCCGCATGATGGGCGAATTCGCTGCGGCGAAACTCGGCTACAAGAACGCCGTGATCGTCAGTTCCAAGTACAGTTTCGGCACCCGTGTATCCGAAGGATTTCGCAGCGGTTTCGCCGCGGGCGGCGGCACCGTGCGCAAGGAGGTCTATGTGCCGCTGGGCACCGTGGACTGGGCCCCTTTCGTCGGCGGTTTGCCGGAAGGGACGGCGATTTTTTCGGCGGTGCCGGGTGCCGACGCCATCAAGCTGGTGAAGACGCGCCACGAGTTCGGTCAGCGCGACAGCATGCCCTTGCTGGCGCCGATCAGCACGGTGGATGGCATGCTGCTGCCGGCAATGGGCGAGGCGGCCGTCGGCACGGTGGCGGTCACGCACTATTTTGAGGATCTCGACATCCCCGAGAACACGCGCTTCGTCGAGGACTACCGTCGAGAGTACGGCAAGCCGCCAGCGGGGTACTACGAGGCGCTTGGCTATACGATAGTCCAGATCGTCGAAGCCGCGCTCAAGGCAACCGGAGGCAGAAGCGATCCCGCGACCCTGCTGCCGGCCATGAAGTCGGTGGACATCCGGACGCCGCAGGGACGCCTGCGTTTTGATCCGGCAAAACGGTATCCGTATCTCGACTACTACTTCGTCAAGGTGGTTGCCAAGGGCGGCAAACCGGCTTACCAGATATTGGATGTCGCCAGGAACGTCCGCCCGGACTGAGCAGCGGCGAATGAGCTTCTGGATCTATCAGCTCCTGGTCGGACTGTCTTTCGGAATGCTGTTGTTCATTTCTTCCGCAGGCTTGGCGTTGATCTACGGCGTCATGAGGATACTCAACCTCGCCCACGGCGCCTTCTACGCGATCGCCGCTTGGCTGGCCATTCAGGTGGCTGGATACTCGGGCAGTCTCTGGCTTGCCGCTGTCTGCGGAATCGCCGCCACGGTCTTTATAGGCATCCTGATCGAGCGCTACTTGTTGCGTCGGATTGCCGGAGACGAGTTGCCCCAGGCATTGATGACCTTCGGCCTCATGCTGATCCTGGGCGACTTTGCCTTGTGGGCATGGGGCGGGACGCCGCAGACGCTGGCGCGTCCCGACTGGCTGACGGGGCCGGTTCGTGTCGCCGGAGTGGCTTTCCCCGCTTACCGGCTGTTTGTCATCGCCGTCGGCGTGCTGGTCGGTGCGCTGCTTTGGTATCTTCAGGCGCGCACGCGTGTCGGCGCGATGGTTCGCGCCGTCGCCGACGACGTGGAAACCGCGCGCAGCCTGGGCATCAATGTGTCGCTGCTCTCCAGCGGCGCATTCGCTACTGGCACGGCGTTGGCGGCTCTGGGCGGCATCGTCGGCGGCCCCATCGTTGGCGTGCATGTCGGAACGGAACTCGAGGTGCTGCTGCTGTCGTTCGTGGTGGTCATCATCGGCGGACTCGGCAGCTTGCCGGGCGCGTTTGTCGGCGCCATCATCGTCGGGCTGGTCGATACCCTGGGCAAGGCGCTCGTGCCGGATTTCGCCTTGTTCACGCTGTTCGCGCCCATGGCGCTGATTCTCGCCGTGCGGCCGACGGGCCTGTTCGGCCGCGAGCCATGATCGACGGTAACGATGCTGCGGCGGACGGCGCCCGCTCCAAGCCAGGCATGCGGCTCCTTCTGATCCTGCTGCTGGCGCTGGCGACGGTGCCCTTGGCGGCCGACTCATACGTTCAGGGCGTTGCAGCGCGGATGATGATATTCGCGCTGTTCGCCTCGAGCTTGAATCTCATACTGGGTTATGCCGGCCTGGCATCGCTGGGGCATGCCGCCTATTTCGGGATGGGCGCCTACGCGGTCGCCAAGCTGTCGCTGGCCGGCGTGTCCAACCTCTGGTGGCAGCTCGGTGTCGCGTGCGCCGCGACATCGGCGCTGGCGGCCGTTTTCGGCTTGCTGGTCCTGCGCGCCAAAGGCGCCTACCTGCTCATGATCACGCTGGCGCTGGCCCAAGTCGTCTGGGGCATCGCCTACGGTTGGCGCGCCTTTACCGGTGCCGACGACGGCCTTCCCGGCATTCATCGACCCGAAGGGATCTTGCTGTGGGATCTGTCGGGCGATGTCGGCTTCTACTATTTCGTGTTCGCGGTTTTCGCCGCGATGATCTGGGCCATCCGGCGGCTGGTGGATTCGCCCTTTGGCCGCGTCCTGGTGGGCATCCGCGAGAACGAGCGCCGCATGGGCGCCCTGGGGTACCACGTTTGGTCCTACCAGTACGTGGCCTGCATCCTTGCCGGGCTCATCGCGGGCGTTGCCGGCGCCTTGCTGGCCTGGCAGAACGGCTTCGTCGGTCCTTCGTACCTGAGCGTCAACTATTCGGCGACGGCGCTGATCATGGTCATCCTCGGGGGCGCCGGCACCGTACTGGGGCCGGTGATCGGTGCCTTTCTCATCGTGGCGCTTGAAAGCATCGTCAGCGGCATGACCGAACGCTGGGTCATGGTGCTCGGGGCCATCTACGTGCTGGTGACCTTGTTCGCGCCGGACGGGCTGGCCGGCGTTTTGCGCCGCCGCGCCAGGGCGACACCGTGACCGCGCTCGAGGTGACGGGGCTGTCCCTGCAGTTTGGCGGCTTGTGCGCGCTCGACGACCTGAGCATGGCCGTCGAGGCGGGCGAGCGATTGGTGATTCTCGGTCCCAATGGCGCCGGCAAAACCACCTTGTTCAACGTGATTTCGGGCATGCAAAGACCGACGCGCGGCCGCATTGCCCTGTTCGGTCAGGATGTGACCGGGACGAGCGTCGCGCGCCGCGTCGGGCTCGGGCTCGGCCGCACCTTCCAGATCGCTACTTTGTTTCCGCGCCTGACCGTGCTGGAAAGCGCGATGTTGGCGGTGCAGGCGGGCGAGCCGCATCGCTTTGTCATGCATCGTGCCATGGGCGCCTATGCCGGCACGCGCCGCCGCGCGATCGAGCTGCTGGCGGCATGGCAGCTCGACGCCAAGGCCGACCAGGAGACGCGCCATTTGTCCTACGGCGAGCAGCGCCGGGTCGAGCTGGTGCTGGCGCTGGCGCGACGGCCGCGGCTGTTGCTGCTCGACGAGCCGGCGGCCGGACTTTCTGGCGAGGAGACGGCGGCGGTCGAGGCCATGGTCCGGCAATTGTCGCGGGACGTGACGGTGATGCTGATCGAGCATGACGTCGACATGGCGCTGCGGCTGGCGGACCGGGTCATCGTGCTGCAACAAGGGCGCTTGCTGGCCTCGGGCGAACCGGAGGACATTCGGCGCGACCCGCGTGTCGCCGAGATCTATTTCGGGGCCGGGCATGCCTGACCGGCTCGAAATCATCGATCTGCATGCCGGCTATGGTGAAGCGGCGGTGCTCCACGGCGTCTCGCTCACCGTGGCGGGCGGGACGATAAACGTGGTGCTCGGCCGCAACGGCGTCGGCAAGACCACGCTGATGCGCGCCCTGATGGGCCTCAATCCGGTTCGGCGCGGCAGCATTCGGCTGGCTGAGCGGGACATCACCCAACTTGCGCCGGAGTCGCGCGCTCGTCTCGGCCTCGGACTCGTGCCGCAAGGCCGGCGACTTTTCCGTTCGCTGACGGTGCGCGAGCACCTGACGGTGGGCGCCCGTACTCCCGGGCCGGGCCCCGCCGGTTGGACCCTGGCGCGGGTGCTGGCGCTCTTCCCCCGTCTGGCCGAGCGCCTGGACCATCGGGGGAGCATGTTGTCGGGCGGGGAGCAGGCCATGGTGGCTATCGCCCGCGCCCTGGTCGGCAATCCGCGCGTGCTCATGCTCGACGAGCCGACGGAGGGATTGTCGCCGCTGCTGGTACGCGACGTGGCCAAGGCCTTGCGCGTCTTGCGCGAAGAAGGTGTCGGCGTGCTGCTGGTTGAACAGAACCTCGGCTTGGCCATGAGCGTCGCCGACAGGATTCACGTCATGAGCAAGGGCAGCATCGCCTACTCCGGCACCGCTGCGGAGCTGGGTGCTGCAGGCGATGTCGGACAGCGGTTGCTCGGGTTGGGCTAGGCGGACCGCGAAGTCCGGAATCGGCGTTGCGCCACGGCTGACTTTGCGGTTTGCCGTTGCGGATGCGCGGTCGGCTGAAACGGTTTGCGCGAATCTGCCATCGCTTGCGCTGGGTCGATAACGGTCATGCATCGGCTGTTGCTATAGTGGATCGCGATGGTTCGAGCGGGCTGCGGGAGCGATATTCCGCGTTTCCCGCCTCGCCGGTATAAGAAGATGACCCACCGTTAGGAGAGCAATGATGACTCAGGCAACCGGGAAAGGAAGCGCCGAGGGGGGCGTGGATCTGTGGATTGGCGGGGCGCGGGTTCCGCCCTCGACGGGACAGTACTTCATCGACCGCAATCCCGAGAACGACCAGCCATTCGCCCGCATCGCCGAAGCGAGCGCGGCGGACATCGATCGCGCCGTTCAGGCCGCCCAGACGGCGTTCGACGAGAACAGGAACAGGCTGGCTGCCGACCGCGAAGCCTGGCTGTCGAAGGCGGCGGGCCTGTTCGAGAAATACCGCGACGACTTCGTGAACATCCTGGTCGATGAAGTCGGCTCGCCTTTCGGCAAGGCGCATTTCGAAGTTCAGTACGCGATCAACTGTTTGCGGGCGGCGGCCGGCGTGGCCCGGCGGGTCACCGGCCAGACGATTCCGTCGGATACGCCGGGCCGGTTCAGCATGTCGGTGCGCGAGCCGCTGGGCGTGATCGCGAGCATCTCGCCGTTCAACGTGCCTTTGCTGAAGAACGTCAAGCTCAGCTCGACGCCCTTGGCCACGGGCAACACGGTGGTGCTGCTGACGTCCGAAGAGGCGCCGATGGTGGCCAACCGTCTCGCCGACCTCTATCACGAGGCTGGCGTGCCGGCCGGCGCGTTCAACGTCATCACCGGCTTTGGCGACAAGATCGGCGACGCATTGACCACCCATCCGCTGGTGAAGGTCGTCATGTTCACCGGTTCCAGCCGCATCGGCAAACATATCGCCGGCCTGTGCGGACCGTTGATGCGCCGCGTGGTGCTGGAGCTGGGCGGCAAGAACCCGATGGTGGTTTTGGCGGACGCGGATCTCGACGCCGCAGTCGAGGCCGCGGCTTTCAGCCAGTTCTTTTTCCAGGGTCAGGCTTGCATGGCCTCGAGCCGGATTTTCGTCGAGCGCAGTGTCGAAGCCGAGTTTTGCCGTCGCTACCAGGCCAAGGCCGAATCCCTCGGCATGGGCGACCTGCGCGATCCGAACACCTGGGTCGGGCCGATCATCTCGGAGCGTCAGCGCCAGCGCGTGCGGCGCCACATCGAGGATGCCAAGGCCAAAGGCGCCAAGGTTCTGACCGGGGGCGACTGGATTGGCAATCGTTGCCGTCCCACCATCCTCACCGGCGTGACGGAGGCGATGACCGTCTGCCGGGAAGAGACTTTCGGGCCGGTCACCTCGGTCTATCCGATCGCGGATTTCGAAGAGGCGGTGGCGCGGGCCAACGACACCAATTTCGGCTTGAGCGCGGCGATCTTCACGCGCGACATCACCAAGGCGCTGCAATTCACCCAGCGCGTGCGCACCGGCATGGTGCACATCAACGCGCCGACCATCGCCGACGAGCCCCACGTGCCGTTCGGCGGCATCGGCGACAGCGGTTTCGGCCGCGAAGGGACCGATATCGATATCGACACATTCACCGAATGGAAATGGATCACCGTTCAGTTGCCGGTCAGCTAGATCGGACGGTGGGTGCCTCAGGCCGCATTCGAAACGCCAGTCGTCAGGGAAAGGAATCAGCATGAAGACCAAAGCCGCGGTGGTCAGCGAAAAATCGGGCAAGTTCCAGGTGACGGAAGTGGAGCTCGCCGAGTTGCGCGATGACGAAGTGCTCGTGCGCATTGTCGGTGTCGGCGTCTGTCACACGGACCTGATCTGCCGCGATCAACTGTACCCGGTGAGTTTCCCCGCCGTGTTCGGCCATGAAGGCTCGGGAGTGGTCGAGCGCGTCGGCGCCCGCGTCGGCAAGGTGCAGCCCGGGGATCACGTGGTGCTGACCTTCCGTGCCTGCGGGCAATGCGTCGCCTGCAAGCGCGGCGATCCGACGCACTGTCCGAACATCTTCGGCTGCAACTTCGGCGGTGCGCGCAGCGATGGCTCGCCGACCATTCATCATCAGGGCGTGCCGATCTTCGGCAACTTCTTCAACCAGTCGTCTTTCGCCGCCTACGCCATCGCCAGCGAGGCGAATACCGTGAAAGTGGCCACCGACGTGCCGCTGGAACTGCTCGGTCCGCTGGGCTGCGGCATCCAGACGGGCGCCGGCGCGGTGCTGAACACCTTCAAGCCGGCGGCCGGATCGAGCATCGCCATCTTCGGCTGCGGCTCGGTGGGCCTTTCGGCGCTGATGGCGGCGAAAGCGGTGGGCTGCACCACCATCATCGCCGTCGACATCAATCCAGCCCGGCTCGCCCTGGCGCGCGAACTGGGCGCCACCCATGCGTTCGACCCCAAGCGCTGCAATGTCGTCGAGGAAATCCAGAAACTCGGCGGCGGCGCGGACTTTTCGCTGGAAACGACGGCGATCCCGGCGGTGTTCCGCCAGGCGGTCGATTGCCTCACCGTGCCGGGCCTGTGTGGACTGGTCGGCGCCGCGCCGATGGGCACGGAAGTGACCTTCGACATGAACAGCATCATGTTCGGACGCAGCGTCGTCGGCATTATCGAAGGCCAGAGCGTGCCGGACCATTTCATTCCCAAGCTGGTCGATCTCTATCGCCAGGGCAGCCTGCCGCTCGAGAAGATCGTCGGCTTCTATGCCTTCGACGAGATCGACCAGGCGGTGCGGGATTCGGAAAACGGCAAGGTGGTCAAGGCGATCCTGCGCCCGTGATGGGCGCGTTGCCACTCTTTGGAAAAGAAGGAACCCATCTCGATGATCATTAGACTCGACGTGATTGGTGGTTGGCTGTTGGTCGGTTTGCTCGGCGTCTCGCCAACGCTGACTTTGGCGGCAGGCGATCCCGCCGCCGCCGTTGCCGTGGTAGGCCGCTGTGTCGCCTGTCACGGTGCGGACGGCATCGGCAAGGCGCCGCAATACCCGAACCTGCGCGGCCAGAAGGCTTCCTACCTCGAAAAGTCGCTCAAGGCCTTTCGCTCGGGCGAGCGCAAGGACCCGGCCATGGGGCCGATGGCCAAGCCTCTCAGCGACGCCGAGATCGCCAATCTTGCCGCCTATTTCGAGGCGGTCGACTGAACAGGAGCTTGCCTATGAACATGCATCAGCCGTTTCGTCGCCGCACGCTCAAGCAGCTGGCCGGCATGACCGCCCTGGGGGCCGTCAATGCGCTCCGCGCGCCGCGCGTGCTCGCCGCCGACAAGCCGCCTAGGCTGTCGATTCCGGGCGTGGCGGGCAAGGTCATCCAGCGCCAGGACGCGGACTACGAAATCTGGCGCCAGGCCATGGTCTGGCACATGTCGAAACCGAAGCGTTATCCCGATCTGATCGTACAGGCAAAGTCCGATCAGGATGTCATCGCCGCGGTCAACCACGCGGCCAAGGGCGGCCTGAAGGTGGCGATACGCAGCGGCGGCCACAACTCCAATGGCTCGTGTCTGCGCGACGGCGGCATGGCCATCGACGTCTCGTCGATGGACCAGGTCCGGATCGACGAAGCCAAGCGGACCGCCTCGATACAACCCGGCGTCAGGAGCCTCGAACTCATCCAGGCCGCGCGCGCCAAGGGCTTGGCCTTTCCGGTGCCCCATTGCCCGTCGGTCGGACTCTCGGGCTTCACCATGGGCGGCGGCATGGGCTGGAACTGGCCCCAGTTCGGCGGCATGGCCACGCACTCCATCCTCGGTGCCGACGTCGTGACGGCCGATGGCCGCATGCAGCGCGCCACCCCAACCGAAAACCCCGACCTTTACTGGGCGGTGCGCGGCTCGGGGCCAGGTTTCTTCGGCGTCGTGACCCGCCTGGATCTCCAGCTCTATCCGGCGCCCAAGTCGATCATGGCCAGTTCGTACATCTTTCCGCTGGCTGCGCTCGACACCGTTACGGCGGCGATCGAATCTGTCCGGAAAAAGCACGATGTCAGCCGGATCGAGCCTATCCTGGTCCTGATGCATCATCCGGAAGTGCCGGCCGACGCGCCGCCCGAAAAGTCGAAGATATGTTTCTTCACCGCCTTCGCCTTCGAGGACAGCGAACAGAAAGCCCGCGAGGCGCTGCTGCCCTTTGCGCAGTCGGAGCTGGCAAGCAAATGCCTCGTCAAGATGGAATACCAGCCTTTTGCGTATGAAGGGCTCTACGACCGCTATTTCAGTCTGAACGACCCGGCCGGCCGTTGCGCCCGTTACGCCGTCGATAACATCTTCACGAACGACGCCAGCAAGGCGCTGCATGCCTTGGCGCAGCATTTCCGCGCCGCACCGACCAAGGATTGCCATGTCCTCACGGCCATGAACCTGAGAATACGCAATCAGGCGGACGCTTGTTTTTCCTGGGTGGCGGACACCTTCGTCGGACCTTACGCGATCTGGGATGACGAGCAGGACGATGCGCGCAATTTCGCCTGGCTCCGGGGCTTCCTGCCGCTGATCGATCCTTTCGCCATCGGCCATTACGTGAACGAAATCGACGGTCGCGGCGATCCGGATCGTTACCGGCAGTGTTTCAGCGAAGCCAACTGGCAGCGCTTGCAACAGTTGCGCCGTCAATACGATCCGAAGGGCGTGTTCCACAGCTACCTCGGCCATAGTTGATCCGGGCGCTGCCTGCCGGAGTGCACCGCAGGGCAGGGCGGGTTGCGCTCCGGATCATCGACATGTCGCTCCGCTCGCGATAGAAAGCCCCGGCGGACTATGGAGGAGAGGCATGTCGCAAGTACTTCCCGGTGTGCGGGGCTTCCCGCTCGGCAAGGCGACGAAGATTCGTTGCGTCGATCCTTCGCTTGCCGAGTGCACCGTCGGCAGCCTCGTCGAACCGCGTCGTTTTCAGTTGCGTGGCGATCGTCACGCCGTCGACATCCGCATCAGCCACGTCTCCATGGGGCTCGGGCATTTGTTTGGCGTCAGTCACGGCGTCGCGCTGGTGGCCACGTCGGCACCGATATCCTCCTATCAGGTGATGGTTCCCCTGCGAGGCCGCCTGGTCGGCAACACGGCGGCGGGCGAAGTCGTCGCCGACCCCGGTACCGCGTTGGTCTACTCGCCGCGCGATAGCCTGGACACCTACTGGAGCGAGGATTGCACCAGCCTGGTCTTGTCGGTTCCCGCCGAGAGGCTGCGCGCGCTGGCGCGCGACGTCTACCCCGCGGCCGACGCCAGCAACATCCGGTTGCGGCCGCTGATGCGGCTTGCCGATGGCGCGGGCCGTAGTTTCGCCAACGCGCTGGGTGTCATCGCCCAGGAAAGCATCGACCCGGAGTCGGCATTCCGGCGCGGTCTGACGACCCAGTTTCTCGAACAGACGCTCCTGCTGTCGCTCATCGCCGCCCAAGGCGAGAGCATGGAGGCAGCCCAGGCGTTTCCGCCGCCACCCGCCTATATCGGCAAGGCGCTTGCCGTGATCGAGGCGCGTTGCGACGAGGACATCGGCATGGCCGATCTTGTCCGGGCCGCCGGCGTGTCGATGAGGACTCTGCAATACGGATTTCTCGAGCGCTTCGGCGTCGGGCCGATGACCTATCTCAGGCAAAAGCGCTTGCGCCGCGTGCATGATGCCCTGCGCCAGGCGTCTCCCGGCAGTTGCAAGATCGGCGACATGGCGGCCCGTTGGGGGTTCTTCCATGGCAGTGCGTTTGCCAACGCGTACCGCAAGATGTTCGGCGAGTTGCCGTCCCAAACGCTGGCGGCATGCGATTCGGCGCCCGGGAGGCGGGCCGTCGTCGCCTGATTGATCCCGCCTCGGCGCCAACGAGCGACGATGGGCGCCGGTATCGTGCTTGAATAGGCCACCATGCGCGCCAAAGGACCGCTTTCCGGAATCAGGATGCTGGAGTTCGCCGGCATCGGCCCGGGGCCGTTTGCCGGCATGCTGCTGGCGGACCTCGGTGCGGACGTCATCCTGATCGAACGCCCGGCCCGAGCCGGCGATCCGCTGGACCTGGGCAAGAACGCCATTCTCAATCGGGGCAAGCGTTCGATTTGTCTCGACTTGAAAAACCCTCGAGCGGTCGATCTCGTTCTCGAGCTTGCCAACACGTGTGACGCCCTGATCGAGGGCATGCGGCCGGGCGTCATGGAACGCCTGGGCCTGGGACCGGACGTGCTCTTGGCGCGCCGACCAGCACTGGTCTATGGCCGCATGACCGGCTGGGGCCAGAGCGGCCCGCTGGCGCAGCGCGCCGGCCACGACATCAATTACATCGCGCGGTCCGGCGCACTCTGGTATTCCGGTCAGGCGGGCACGGCGCCCCTGGCGCCCCCGACCCTGGTGGGCGATCTCGGCGGCGGGGCGCTCTACCTTGCCTTGGGGCTGGTCGCCGGCGTCCTGCATGCGCGCGCCACCGGCGAAGGCCAGGTGGTGGATGCGGCCATCGTCGATGGCAGCGCCAGTCTCATGAACCTTCTGCTGTCGCTGCGCGCCGCCGGCGCGATGCCGGCCGCGCGCGGTGCCGGCTTGCTGGATGGGCCGTTCTGGTACGGCAGCTATCGGTGCGCCGACGACAAGTTCGTCACGGTCGGCGCCATCGAGCCGCAATTCAACATCGAGTTGCTCAGGCGACTGGGTGCCGATGAAGACGAAGCTTTTGCTCGGCCTTACGATCCGGCAACCTGGCCCCGAGGCCGGCAACGCATGGCCGAGATCTTTGCGACTGCGAACCGCAATCACTGGTGCGAAGTGTTTGAAGGCAGCGATGCCTGCTTCGCGCCCGTGCTCGATCCGGACGAGGTGGCGAGCGACCCGCAGCTCAAGGCCCGAGGCACGTACTTCGAGGCGGACGGGCTGCTTCAGGCCGCGCCGGCGCCGAGATTCTCGGCATTTGCATCGGCGGCGGCATCCCGCGTTCCGCTGCGTGGCGCAGACTGGCGGCACGTTCTGGCCGAAGGCGGCCTGCCGGCCATGACCGACGAGGATGCCGAGGCGGCCGGCATCGTTGTTCGCTAGGACCGGCACATGGCCGTTGCGCTGCGGAAAACGTTCGGCTAGAATCCGCCGCTCTTTGCAGGCGCGTAGCTCAGCTGGTTAGAGCACCACCTTGACATGGTGGGGGTCGTTGGTTCGAGTCCAATCGCGCCTACCAGAATGCCTGGTACGACAAGGCCCCGCATCTGCGGGGCCTTGTTTTTTTCGGAGCTCGGTTTGATGCTCGATGCGCCGACCATCATTCCCTATCCCAGTAGGCCGGGTCGGAGCCGAATTTTTCCAGCAGAAAGTCGATGAAGGCGCGCACCTTGGCGGGTAAATGACGGGTGGGCAGGTAGAGCGCGTAAACGTGACGCTCGACTGGGATGTACTCCGAAAGGGCCGCGCGTAGTCGTCCAGCCTGCAAATCTCTGCCGATGATGAAAGTGGGGAGCAGCGCAAGGCCCAACCCGCCGAGCACCGCCTGCGAGAGGGCTTCGTCGTCGTTGATGCGCAGCCTTCCGGCGACGGGAATGGCGATATCGCCTTCCGGGCCCGTAAAGCGCCATAGCCCCTGCTCTCCGGAGTGCGTGTAGTCCAGGCAGTTGTGACGGGCCAAATCCTGCGGGATGTGCGGCACGCCGTGCTTTTCGAAATACTCGGGTGTCGCACACAGCTTGCGTCGTACCGGCGCCAAGCGGCGCGCGACGAGATTCGGCGGTAGTTCGCGCGCCACGCGCACGACAACGTCGTAACCCTCTTCGGCGAGGTCGACCGGGCGGTCGGCGATCGTCATATCGATGTCGAGTTCCGGGTAGCGGTCGAGAAAATCCGCCAGTGCTGGGGCGACGTGCAGCGTGCCGAAGGCCACCGAGGCCACCACCTTCAACACGCCGCGCGGTTGGGCATGAAGGCTGCTCACCGCCTGCTCAGCCCGGGTGGCCTCGTCGAGAATGCGGCTGCAATGTTCGGCGAACGCCGCTCCCACCTCGGTGACGCTCAGGTGGCGAGTGCTGCGGTTGAGCAGGCGCGCGCCGAGCGCCTTTTCCAGTTTGGCGACCGCCTTGCTGACGGCGGAGCGCGACATTCCAAGGCGACGAGCGGCGGCCGAGAAGCTGCCACCCTCGACGACATGCGCGTAAACGGCCATCAGATTGAGATCGTGCATGGCGCTGAATTGTAGCCTGAGTGGAAACAGTGATATTCAATTCAGCTTACTTATTCTCCGGGCTACCGATGCCTATGATTGCGGCGTGTCCCTGCCATGCGTGGCGGGGCTTTTCGTTTGTGCGCCGGGATAATGATGATGAAAAACGATGAACTGGTAATCGTGGATCGGGATTACGCGCGGCTTTCGGCGCTCGAAAGCGCCGACGTCCTGGTCGAGGAACTGAGTCGCGCCACTGTCGTCCCGGTGGAACGGGTGCCTGACGACGTTGTGAGGATGCATTCGGTCGTCACCTATGTGGTCGAAGGCATGGGCGAACGGCGGAAAGTGCAACTGGTTTTCCCGGAGGAATCGGATCCGTCGAGCGGCAAAGTTTCCGTGCTGGCGCCGGTTGGCGTCGCCCTGCTCGGCCTGCGTGCGGGCCAGAGCATCGACTGGCCGTTTCCCGACGGGCGGGTGCGCCGGCTGTGCGTCGAACGGACCGTGGCGCCCGCGGAATGAGATATTTCGGCGGCATTCCAGTCGAATGAGCATCGACGGCATCCATGATCCATAGCGAGTTCCCCATCGAACAACTGGCGCAGCTGGCGTCAAGCGTTTTCCAGATCGGCTTTGCGCGCCAGGTCATGAGCATGTTGTCGACTTCCGATCTTGTCGCCTACGAAGCGACGCACGGCGGCCTGTACATACGCGCGCAGAACGAGGAAACATTGGCCAGGCCGGTGGCGCTGTTGCGCGACCTGTATCGCGAGGAACTGGTCCTGCAGCCTTTGAGGATTCGCTACATGTCGCTCGGCAATCGTCCCTACGAGCCGCTCATGCTGCTGCGGGTTCGCGTCCCGCCTCGTTATCGGGAAACCGTGCGGGACGACCTTCTCGAACGCGAGGCGCTGCTGCTGGAGGAGCATGTCCGTTCCAGCGTCAGCGTGTTGCGCGCCGAGGCGCCTCTGCGCAGGCTGCTCGGCTACGGCGCCGACCTGGCCACGCTGACGGACCGCCAGGCCTTGTACTGGATATGGCTGGACCGCTACGTGCCGATGAACACGTCACCGGGCGGCCAGGCCGCTTGAGATGCGACGTGGATTCGATGTCGTGATGCTCGACTTGACCGATCCGATGGAGCCGCTCCGCCCGCTCTGCGCTACTCGAATCCGGCCGCCTGTTCGGAGCCCGGCAATCGATCGTCCCACGAACCGCTCATCAGCCCGGTCGGCTTGGTCCTTGCCGTGACGCGGGCGCAGCAATCCCAGCTGTCCGATCTGACGTTCAGGCCGGCGAAGATCCCATAGCCGCCGCCGGCGCGAATGTCGTCGCCGGCATTAATGCTTTCCCCGGCCTTGATCGCGCCCTCGGCGACGATGCGTTGGCCGGCGAGGATTCCCCAGCCGGCTTCTAGATGTCCGGCGCAGAGGATCGAACCGCCTGCTCGGACGCCATGATCTGCGCGCAACGCCCCGGCAACGATGTCGCCTAGGGCATGAACGCCCTTGGCGCATTGAAGCGATTCCCCGACAACGATATCCCGCCTGGCGAAGGCATTGCCTTCAAGCTTGAGCGCGCCGCCCGCTCGCAGCGTCCAGGCGGCGCGGATTTCGCCGCCGCAGGCGATGTCTCGTTCGGCTTCTATGCCCCAACCCGCCCGGATGCTGCCGCCAGCTTCGATCTGGCCGTCGCTGCGGACATTTCCGTCGACGCGGATTTCGTCGCCGGCGACAATGGCTTCGCCGGCGCGTACGCTACCGCTGGCGCGAATGGAACGGCCGACCCTGATCAGCGTCGTCGCTTCGATGTTGCCTCGCACTTCGACCGATCCGGAGAAAACGAGCGAATCGACATCGAGGGAGTCGGTCACCAGCACCGCGTTCGTCGGACCGAACTGGGTGATCAGCCAGCACGCGTCGCCGATGCGGCCTTCGGCGACCAGTGCGTCGAGGAGTCGCTGATAGTCGCCGCCTTCGCGATAATGGCGCAGCAGCCAGCGGAACCCGGCCGTGCATGGGCTCTTGGCCTTGACGAAACTGTTGGTGAGATGCATTGCGGTTTAGGTTAGCAACTCGATAGATGCTCGATAAGAGGCCGCGCCAGCATCATGTTGTCTCTCGGCAAGCGACAATCCGCCAGCGCCGCCCGGGACCGCGCCCGGCGGCCGCTGTTGTGCACGGCGGCTACTTATGGCAGAATCCGCCCGCGTGGCGGCCGCGCCGATTCGGGCCGGGCCAAGCCCAACAGACATCCGAACAGGGCGCCTGAGCGATCGGGGGCCCTGTTCTTCTTTATTGGAGTCGAGCAATGCCGGTAGTTACGCTTCCCGATGGCGCAAGGCGAGAGTATCCACAGGCGGTGACGGTCGCCGAGGTGGCGGCGTCGATCGGCCCCGGGCTGGCAAAGTCAGCCTTGGCGGGACGCCTCGACGGCAAGCTGGTCGATACCTCCCAGCGCATCGACACCGACGCGGCGCTGGCCATCATCACCGACAAGGATGCCGACGGCGTCGAGATCATCCGTCATTCGACCGCGCACCTGCTGGCCTACGCCCTCAAGGAGCTGATTCCCGAGGCGCAGGTGACCATCGGCCCGGTAATCGAGAACGGCTTCTACTACGATTTTGCCTGTCGGCCGCTGACGCCGGAGGATCTTGCCGCGATCGAAAAACGCATGACCGAACTGGCGAAGCGGGACTTCCCGGTGACGCGCGAAGTCTGGCCGCGCGACCAGGCGGTCGACTTCTTCAAATCGATCGGCGAGCACTACAAAGCCGAGCTTATTGCCGCCATTCCCGCCGGTGAGGACGTTTCGCTTTACCGCGAGGGCGATTTCATCGACCTCTGCCGCGGTCCGCACGTGCCCTCTACGGGGAAGCTGAAGCACTTCAAGCTGATGAAGGTGGCCGGCGCCTACTGGCGCGGCGACTCGAAGAACGCCCAGCTCCAGCGCGTTTACGGAACGGCCTGGGCGAAAAAGGAGGAGCTCGACGCCTACCTGCACATGCTCGAGGAAGCCGAGAAGCGCGACCACCGCAAGCTCGGCCGCCAACTCGACCTGTTCCATCTTCAGGAAGAGGCGCCGGGCCTCGTCTTCTGGCACCCGCAGGGCTGGACGGTCTGGCAGGAGATCGAGCAGTACATGCGCCGCGTCTATCGCGACAACGGTTATCAGGAAGTGCGCTGCCCGCAGATCCTCGACCGCACGCTGTGGGAGAAGTCCGGCCACTGGGAGCACTACAAGGCCAACATGTTCACTACCGAGTCGGAGAGCCGCGACTACGCGATCAAGCCGATGAACTGCCCCGGCCACGTGCAGATCTTCAATACCGACGTGCGCTCCTACCGCGACCTGCCGCTGCGCTACGGCGAGTTCGGCTCCTGCCACCGCAACGAGCCCTCGGGCGCGCTGCACGGCGTCATGCGCGTGCGCGGCTTCACGCAGGACGACGGCCATATCTTCTGCACCGAGGACCAGATCCAGCCCGAGGTGACGGCCTTCAACGCACTGGTGCGCCAGGTCTACGCCGACTTCGGCTTCAAGGATGTCGCCGTCAAGCTGGCGCTGCGGCCCGAAAGCCGCGTCGGCGCCGACGAGCTCTGGGATAAGGCGGAACACGCGCTGCGCGCTGCGCTCAAGGCCAGTAACCTGGCATGGGAAGAACTGCCCGGCGAAGGCGCGTTCTACGGGCCGAAGATCGAGTTCCACATCAAGGACGCCATCGGCCGCTCGTGGCAGTGCGGCACCATGCAGGTCGATTTTTCCATGCCGGCCCGGCTCGGCGCCGAGTACGTCGGCGAGGATAACGCGCGCCATACGCCGGTGATGTTGCACCGGGCGATTCTCGGCTCGCTGGAGCGCTTCATCGGCATCCTGATCGAAAACTATGCCGGCGCTCTGCCATTGTGGCTCGCGCCGGTGCAGGTGGTCGTCATGAGCATCTCCGAACACCAGGAAGATTACGCGACGACTGTGGCGGAAAAGCTGCGGGCTGCCGGCTTGCGCGTCGACCTGGATTTGCGCGGTGAGAAAATTAACTATAAAATTCGCGAACATAGCTTGTTGAAGCGGCCTTATCTCGTCGTCGTCGGCGACAAGGAAAAGGCCGCCGGGTTGGTCGCCTTGCGTTCACGTGATGCCCGGGGCAATCAGGATCTCGGGCAAATGTCCCCTGAAGCCTTGTTGGAGCGCCTGCTGAGGGAGAAGCAGAGTAGGGGCGCGGCGGCCTGATTTTTTATTTTTTGGGAGAGAAACACCATCGCTCAGGAGAAAACGCAGCGCATCAACGACGAGATTACGGCCCCGGAAGTGCGCCTGGTAGGCGCCGAGGGTGAGCAGTTAGGCATCGTGAATATCCGTGCCGCGCTGCAGATGGCCGAAGAGGCCGAACTGGATCTCGTGGAAATCGCCCCGCTGGCCAAGCCGCCGGTCTGCAAGATGATGGACTTCGGCAAGTTCAAATACCAGGAAGCCAAGCGGGCGCACGAGGCGAAGCTGAAGCAGAAACAGGTGCAGGTCAAGGAAGTCAAGTTTCGTCCCGGCACCGACGAGAATGACTACCAGATCAAGCTGCGCAATCTCATCAAGTTTCTGGGCGAAGGCGACAAAGCTAAGATTACCTTGCGGTTCCGGGGGCGCGAGATGGCGCATCAGGAGTTCGGCATGCGCGTGCTGGAGCGCATCAAGGGCGACCTGACCGACGTGGCGCTGGTGGAGCAGTTTCCGAAGATGGAAGGGCGACAGCTGATCATGGTGCTGGCGCCGACCAAGAAGCAAGTGAAGCACTGAGTTGTAGTCGTAAGCAGCAAAGAAGCGGTTGCGGGTTGTCCAAGCGCTGTCGAATCGGCAGCCACCCGGCACCGTGTCAGAAAGGAGTCTCGGCCATGCCGAAGATGAAGACCAAGAGCGGCGCCGCCAAGCGCTTCCGCGTGCGCGGCAGCGGCAGCGTCAAGCGCTCGACGGCGTTCAAGCGCCACATCCTCACCAAAAAGACCACCAAGTCCAAGCGCCAGTTGCGCGGCGTTCACGCGGTGCATGAGTCGGACGTCAAAGCCGTCCGCGCCATGCTGCCCAACGCCTAAGGAGAAGCCGAGATGCCACGAGTCAAACGCGGTGTAACGGCGCGCGCGCGCCACAAGAAGGTTCTCGCTCAGGCCAAGGGTTACCGGGGCCGTCGTTCCTCCGTCTATCGCATCGCCAAAGAGGCGGTGATGAAGGCGGGCCAGTACCAGTATCGCGACCGCCGGCAGCGCAAGCGCCAGTTCCGCGCGCTCTGGATCGTCCGGATCAACGCGGCTGCCCGCGAGCTCGGGATGAAGTACAGCACCCTGATGAACGGTCTCAAGAAGGCCGCCATCGAGGTCGATCGCAAAGTGCTGGCCGACCTGGCCGTGTTCGACAAGCCGGCGTTCGCCGCGCTGGCGAACCAGGCCAAGGCCAAACTCGGCGCGTAATTTCAACTGACGCGAGCAGGAGGGAGGCCTCGGGCGACCGGGGGCCTCCCTTTTTCAATTCCGCATGGATAATCTCGAACAACTCGTAGCGCAGGCGACCGCCGACTTCGGCGCCGCTACCGAACCGGCGAAGCTCGAAGAGGCCAAGGCCCGCTATCTCGGCAAGGACGGTTCGCTGACGGTATTGCTCAAGGGCCTGGGCAAGCTGCCGCCCGAGGAAAAAAAGCGCGCCGGCGCCGCCATCAACATCGCCAAGCAGGCCGTGGAGTCAGCCCTGGCGGCACGCCGCGACGCGCTCAAGCAGAGTCAACTCGAAGCCCAACTGGCGTCCGAGTCGCTCGACATCACGCTGCCCGGCCGCGGCCAGTCGCGCGGCGCGCTGCATCCGGTCACGCGCAGCCTGGAGCGTATCGAGCAACTGTTCCGCTCGATCGGCTTCGAGGTCGCCGACGGTCCGGAGATCGAGGGCGACTGGCACAACTTCACGGCGCTGAACACGCCGGAGAAGCACCCGGCGCGTTCGATGCACGACACCTTCTACCTGCTCGACGCGCAGGGTCGCGTGCAGGAGGACGTGCTGCTGCGCACGCACACCAGCCCGGTGCAGATCCGCTACATGCAGGCGCACGTCGAGCGCTACAAGCATCTCGACACCATGCCCGAGATCCGCATCATCGCGCCGGGCCGCGTCTATCGCGTCGATTCCGACGCCACGCACTCGCCGATGTTCCACCAGGTCGAGGGCCTATGGGTAGGCGAGCACGTCAGCTTTGCCGACTTGAAGGGCGTGGTCGCCGACTTCCTGCGCCGCTTCTTCGAGAGCGACGACCTCAAGGTGCGCTTCCGCCCCTCGTTCTTCCCCTTCACCGAACCTTCGGCCGAGATCGACGTCGCCTTCATGTCGGGCGCCCTCGAAGGCCGCTGGCTGGAGATCGCCGGCTGCGGCATGGTGCATCCGAACGTGCTGCGTTTCGGCGGCATCGACCCGGAAAAGTACACCGGCTTCGCCTTCGGCATGGGCCCGGATCGGCTGACCATGCTCCGCTACGGCATCAACGACTTGCGCCTGTTCTTCGAAGGCGATTTGCGCTTCTTGAGTCAGTTTCAATAAGGCAGTTCCAATAGACCATGCAATTCCCCGAATCCTGGCTGCGCGCCCTCGTCAATCCGCCGCTGTCGACCGACGAGCTCTGCCACCTGCTGACCATGGCCGGTCTCGAAGTCGAGGAGCGGCGTGCCGCCGCGGCTGACTTTTCGAACGTGGTGGTTGCTCGCGTGCTGTCGGTCGAAAAGCATCCCGACGCCGACAAGCTCAAGCTCTGCAAGGTCGATGCGGGTGCGCACGGCCAGTTGCAGATCGTTTGCGGCGCGCCCAACGTCGCGCCGGACATGCGCGTGCCCTGCGCCCTGGTCGGCGCCAAGCTGCCCGGTATCGAGATCAGGAAGGCCAAGGTGCGCGGCATCGAAAGCTTCGGCATGCTCTGCTCGCAGCGCGAACTGGGCCTTTCCGACGACCACGGTGGCCTGATGGCGTTGCCCGACGACGCGCCGATCGGCGCCGACATCCGCGAGTATCTGAATCTCGACGACACGCTGATCACCCTCAAGCTGACGCCCAACCGCGCCGACTGCCAGTCGTTGATCGGCATCGCCCGCGAAGTCGCGGCGCTGACCGGCGCGCCGCTCACGCTGCCAGCCATCGATCCGGTGGCCAAGACCATTGACGACACGCGCGGCATCGTTCTCGACGCGCCCGAGGCCTGCCCGCGCTACTGCGGCCGCATCGTCCGCGGCGTGAACGCCAAGGCGCCGACGCCCGACTGGATGAAGCAGCGCATCGAGCGCTGCGGCATCCGCTCGATTTCGGCGCTGGTCGACGTTACCAACTACGTGATGCTGGAACTCGGCCAGCCGCTGCACGCCTTCGACGATGCGCAACTGGCGGGCGCCATCCACGTGCGCATGCCGAAGGCCGGCGAACAACTGCTGCTCCTGAATGAACAGACCGTCACGCCCACCGCCGACACGGCGCTGATCGCCGACGAACAGAAGCCGCTGGCGCTGGCCGGCATCATGGGCGGCGAACACTCGGGCATCAACGACGCCACCACCGACCTGTTCCTGGAGTCCGCCTTCTTTACGCCGACCGCCATCGCCGGCAAGGCGCGTGCGCTCGGCTTCTCGTCCGACGCCTCGCACCGCTACGAGCGCGGCGTCGATTTCGAGTTGCAGCGCCGCGCCATCGAGCGCGCGACGCAGCTGATCGTCGATATCTGCGGCGGCCCATCCACTCGGGTGGGGCCGGTCACCGAGGCCGTTTCGCCGGAGCATCTGCCGAAGCGGGCGCCGGTGCGGCTGCGCAGCGCGCGCACCGTCAAGGTGCTCGGCATTCCGCTTTCCGCCGACCAGATCGGCAAGCTGCTCGCGGGATTGGGCACGAAGGTGGAACGGCAAGGTGACGACTTCATCGTCACGCCGCCTTCGCATCGCTTCGACATGGAGATCGAAGAGGACCTGATCGAGGAGATCGCCCGTCTGCACGGTTACGACAACATCCCGGCGCCGCCGCCCACCGCGCAGTCGGCCATGCTGCCGCTGCCGGAAGCCCGGCGCGGGCCGATGGCGGTGCGCCATCTGCTGGCCGAGCGCGGCTATTTCGAAGTCGTTACCTTCAGCTTCGTCGAAGCGGCCTGGGAAGCGGATTTCGCCGGCAATGCGAATCCGGTCACGCTCGCCAATCCCATCGCCAGCCAGATGGGCGTCATGCGTACGACGCTGCTCGGCGGTCTGGTCGCCGTACTGGCCGCCAACCGCAAGCGCCAGACCGAACGCGTCCGCATCTTCGAGATCGGCCGCATTTTCCGCCGGGATGGCGCAGGTCAACCGGTGGCGGGCTTCGATCAGCCGCTGCGCATCGGCGGTCTTTGGGCCGGCCCTGTTGTGCCTGAGCAGTGGGGCGTGCCGACGCGCCATGTCGACTTCTTCGATATCAAGGGCGACCTGGAGGCGCTGTTCGCCGGTCAGGCGCTTGCGTTCGAGCAACTCGCGCATCCGGCGCTGCATCCGGGCCGCGCGGCGAAAGTCAGTCTTGGCGGCACGCCGATCGGTTTCGTCGGCGAATTGCATCCGCAATGGGTGCAGAAGTATGAACTTGGTAGCCCGCCAGTGGTCTTCGAAATCGACTTGGCCGCCTGGCTGGCGCAGCCGATGCCGGTCTATCGGGAGGTCTCGCGCTTCCCGGCGGTCACGCGCGACCTGGCCATGACCGTGGCCAAGGAGCAGCCGTTCGCACCGCTGTTGAGCGCTTTCCGTTCGGTGGCGCCGGACATCGTTCAAGAAATCCGCTTGTTCGACGTATACCAAGGAAAGGGGTTGCCGGATGGCCAAAAAAGCGTTGCATTCCGGATAGTTATGCAAGATACTGAACGGACGCTCGAGGATCAGGACGTGGAGGCGGTTGTCGCCAAACTCATCGGAGTTGCGGTCGAGCAATTCGGGGGCGCTCTGCGTAGCTAGGAATGCTGTTGCGCTTGCAAAAAGTATCAAGGAGAGCGGAGTAATGACGCTGACGAAGGCTGAACTGGCCGACATGCTGTTTGACAAGGTCGGCTTGAATAAACGCGAAGCGAAGGACATGGTGGAAGCGTTCTTCGAAGAAGTGAGAGGCGCTCTGCAAACCGGCGATGGCGTCAAACTGTCGGGCTTTGGCAATTTTCAGCTGCGGGACAAACCGCAGCGCCCTGGGCGGAATCCCAAAACCGGGGAAGAAATTCCCATTACGGCGCGCCGCGTGGTGACTTTCCACGCCAGCCAGAAACTCAAGGCGACCGTCGATAAGGCGCAGTTGAATGGCCAGCAATCACAGGGATGAACTGCCGCCAATTCCGGCCAAGCGGTACTTTACGATTGGCGAAGTAAGCGAGCTGTGCGGCGTCAAGCCGCACGTGCTGCGCTATTGGGAGCAGGAATTCAATCAGCTCAAGCCGGTCAAGCGGCGCGGCAATCGGCGCTATTACCAGCATCACGAGGTCTTGCTGGTGCGCCGTATCAGACAATTGCTCTATGACGAAGGCTTCACCATCAGCGGTGCGCGCAATCGCCTCGATGATGCTTCGATCAAGGATGAGCGCGTATCCGTTTCCGCCAATATGCCGGCCCCGGTGACTTCCCTGCGTGCCGAACTGGCGGGAATCATCGCCTTGCTGCGCGTTTGACGCCTATCCCAGCCAGCCCTTCTGCTACAATTCGCGCGTCGGGGCGTAGCGCAGCCTGGTAGCGCACTTGCATGGGGTGCAAGGGGTCGCGAGTTCGAATCCCGCCGCCCCGACCAAGACTACAAAAGGGTTTCCAGTCACAAGCTGGAAACCCTTTTTTCTTTCCTGCTCCCCTTATTAGCGCCACGTTCGCGTAGCGGCGCACAGCAGCACAGCTTCCCTCCTTTACAGACACTTACGACCGAGTGAAGTAGCAGCTCGAAATGGAATGATTGTGCTTCTTGTACTCTAGCGCGCTAATGTATATAGTGTCGCTATGCGTTCAAATTGGGGAGATCCCGAGTTCAGTCAATTTCTCGAACTGCTTCTAGGCGGTGGGAGGTTGTCGTGGATGCAGATTGGGTTCGTCGTGTCTGTGCGTCGATTGCAGTACGACGGACAGTCGCTGACGCAATGGGTGCGGGATCTGGCGCCAAGGCTTGAGCTTACGGAATCCAGTCTCTGGAGAGCATTCTCGGCGTATCGCGACTACGTGAGGCTCGCACAAAGGTACGAGGCACTTCCGACCATCGAGCAACTCCCTCGTCGGGTCAGCGCCGAGTGCATCGAGCTCCTGGCAAAGATTGATAGGGTTGCGCCAATCCAAGAGTTTTCAGAACTGGCTAAGAAAGCAGTGGCGGGCGAGGTTACGCGGGAACGCTTGCGTCAGATTTGGGGTGCGTACAAGTCCGATCTCAATGGTCGCACTGCGCGGGGACGGAACAGCGGCATTGCCAAGGTCGAGTCGAAGCACAGGCACTTGG
>JAGVUA010000014.1 GCA_019136545.1 Betaproteobacteria bacterium | reverse complement strand
CGTCATAGCGGAATCCGACAGAAGAAAGATCGATCCGCTCATCCGCATCGGCCCAGCGTAGCTCCGACGTATGCGGTCGGTAGAGCAATGCGACCTCAGATCCATCAGGGCGACGAAGGCTCAGGCGATGTTCGGCCACGTCAGATCGGCGTGCCACGAGGGTTGAGCAGCCCGAGGGGCGCAGGACGCCACGCAGTGACGGCCCCGAGCGAAGCGAGGGATGGCGCCACGCGCCACGCTTTTGCTCGCTTGCTTTGTGGTGCCGCCTGTTTCATTGCGCCGTTCCCCAGGTTAAACGCTCCCATCGGCGTGGCGATGCCGAAAGCGGAATCTTTTTCAGGGGGAGGAGTCCGCCCACGTGACCGCAGGTCTTGAAGCATATTCCCACAGGATATTCGGCGGATCATGCGAAGTCAATATGACAAAAGGAATCGATGGAATTGCCGCTTCGAAATTCTGGCGGCATCATCTTATTGTGGGGCGATACTTCCAATCGGGCATATAGTATTGTCATACGGCGATACTCTTGAGGCCTTCACCATGAAGTTCCTTTTCGCGCACCAGAATTTTCCCGGCCAGTACCGCCACTTGGCCCAGTCCTTGGCGGCGGATCCTCGCAATCAGGTCGTCTTCCTGACGCAACGAAACGGCGTTTCCCTACCCGGCGTCCAAACGATCGTCTATCGACCGCACCGGCCGCTCACCGAGAAGCAGCATCACTACTTGCGCGACACCGAAACGGCCATCATCAACGGCCAGGCGGTGGCGCGGCTTGCGCTCAAACTCAGGAAATCCGGTTTCATTCCGGACGTCATGCTGGGTCACAACGCCTGGGGAGAAATCTGGTACCTGAAGGATGTTTTTCCCGAGATACCTCTTATTGGTTACTTCGAGTTCTTCTACCGCATGACGGGCGCCGACACCGGCTTCGATCCGGCGCAACCGACAGTGATCGACGATGTCCGGCGCCGCCTTCGTTAAGTCCGGCGTCCCGCGTGCCATGCGAAACGTGCAAATGAAACGTCCAACTGGGGATGTGGCACGTAGTCCCGTCGCCCGATATTTCAGGATGCGCGGCAACTCCTGGTCGATTGCTCCAAGGAAGTTGACCGGGGGCTGGAGGAAGCGAGACGGCGATGAAAGCTAACCAGCGCCGCTGGCGAACCGCCGGGCGATGCGTCGCCGATCTCTCCGCGAGGGAACTGGATGGGCTGAGAAGACGTTCCGCCGGCGGGCAATGAATGCGAGAATCATCCCTATTGCCTTTCTTCGATCACGCAGGGAGAAGACGAACCATGGCGCGCAACGACAATATCGCCCTGAAAGGGCAGTTGTGGATGACCGTGGGCGACCAGAACCTCGGTGGCCCCGGACGCATCGAACTGCTCGCCAGAATCGCCGAGCACGGTTCGATCACCCAGGCCGCCAAGTCGATGAAGATGAGTTACAAGGCCGCCTGGGATGCCATCGACCACATGAACAACCTGGCCCGCCAGCCGCTGGTGGAAAGAATGGCGGGCGGCAAAGGGGGCGGCTCGACGCGGCTGACCGCGCGCGGTGAACGGCTGGTCGCCAGCTTCCGCCTGATCGAACGGGCGCACCGGCGCTTCGTCGATCAACTGAGCAAGGAGGCCGGCGGTCTCGAGGAGGACTTGCTGGTGATCGGACGCATGAGCATGAGAACCAGCGCGCGCAACCAGTTTCTCGGCACGGTGCGGAACATCCGGACCGGCGCGGTCAACGACGAAATCGAATTGGAGATCGTCGGCGCACAGAAGATCATCGCCATCATCACCCACGAAAGCACCGTCAATCTCGGCCTGGAAGTCGGCAGCGAGGCGTTCGCCCTGGTCAAGGCGCCGTCCGTGATCATCATGATCGACGACGGTGGCGCGAGGCTCTCCGCGCGCAATCGGCTGGCCGGCACGGTTTCCCGCGTTCAGGCGGGCGCGGTGAATGCCGAAGTGGTCATCGACCTGCCCGGCGGTGGCGCGATCGCCGCGATCGTCACCAACGAAAGCGCCTCGAATCTCGCCCTGGCGGTCGGCGGCAAGGCAACCGCCGTGTTCAAGGCGTCCAGCGTCATCATCGGCGTAGCTGCCTGACCCGGGTCAGTTTGGCGTTCCACCGCGGCTGACTTTCGGTATCCTTGGCGCGAGGGGCCCGGGCCCGCGAGGTTATTGGAGCGAGGAGGCGCGCGATGAGATTCGGTTTTCACCTGTTCATGGTCGATCCGGCGGAACACCTGGAGATCGCCCGGACGGCCGACGAATGCGGCTGGGACAGCATCCAGGTCGCCGATGCGCCGTTTTTCCCCGAGAATATTTCCGTTCCCTATCCCTACACGCCCGACGGCACCCGCTTCTGGCCGCTGGACATGCCGGTCCTCGATCCCTGGGTGGCCATCGCCGCGATGGCCACCGTGACCAAGCGCATTCGCTTCCTGCCCTCGGTCCTGCGGCTGGCGATTCGCCAGCCGTTGCTGGAGGCGAAGAGTTTGTGCTCGGTGGCGGCCATCGCCAACGACCGCGTCGCGCTCGGCGTCGGCCTGGCATGGATGCCGGAAGAGTTCAAATGGCTGGGCGTGGACATGAAGACCCGGGGCGCCCGCCAGGACGAGGCGATTCAGGTGATCCGCCTGCTGATGCAGGGCGGCATGCAGGAATTCCACGGCAAGTATTTCGATTTCGATCGGCTGATCATGGCGCCGGTGCCGAAGCAGCGCATTCCGATCTACGTCGGCGGCACCACGCCGCCGGCGCTGCGCCGGGCCGCGCGCCTGGGCGACGGCTGGGTCAGCGTGATACATAACCTGGATCAGGTCGAAGGGATGCTGGCCGAGCTGAACGGCTATCGCCGCGAATTCGGCCGGGAGCGCGAGCCGTTCGACATCATGATGCATTGTCCCGACGCCGAAACGGTGGACGACATCCGCCGTCTCGAGGACTTGGGCGTCACCGACCTGCAGGTGACGCCCTGGAGTTCGCCCGGCATCCTGGCTGAAATGGGCGTCGGCACCATCATGCAGCAACAGCCGCCGCTGGCGATCAAGCGGGAGGCGATCAAGCGCTACGCCGGGCAGGTGATCGAGAAGTTCGCGTAATTCGTCACGGGGAGAGAGTCCATGAAGTTCGCTTATCACGCCAGCATGTGCGATCCGGCCTTCTATCCGGAGCTGGCCCAGGCGGCCGAGGCGGCCGGCTACGATGCGTTCACGCTGCCCGACAGCATCTGCTATCCCCGGGAGGCCGACTCCCGGTATCCTTACAACGCCGACGGCTCGCGCGAATTCCTCGACCGCGTGCCCTTCCTCGAACCGTTCAGCGCCGTGCCCTGGATGGCGGCGGTGACGCGCACGCTGAAGTTCTCGACCTCGGTGATGAAGCTGCCGGTGCGGCATCCCGTCCTCGTTGCCAAGTCGCTGACCAGCGTCGCGGTGATGACCGGCAACCGCTTCGCCTTCGGCGTCGGCCTCAGCCCCTGGCAGGAAGACTTCGACGTCTGCGGCCAACCCTGGGAAGGGCGCGGCAAGCGGATGGACGAGATGATCGAGATCATCCGCGGCCTCTGCGGCGGTGACTATTTCGGCTACGCGGGCGAGTTCTACCAGCTGCCGGCGATCAAGATGTGCCCGGTGCCGACGCAGCCGGTGCCCATCCTGATCGGCGGCCACGCCGACGTCGCCCTCAAGCGCGCCGCCCGGCTCGGCGACGGCTGGATCAGCGCCGGCAACACGCTCGAAGAACTGGCGACCATGATCGGCAAGCTCAACGCCTGGCGTGCCGAGTACGGCCGCGACAAGCTGCCCTTCCACATCCAGGTCAGCGGCCGCGAGGCCTACACGCCCGACGGCGTCCAGCGCCTGGAGGACATCGGCGCTCACGAAGTCGCGGTCGCCTTCCGCAACGTCTATGCGGGCGGTGTCGACGACCGGACGCTGCCCCAGATGCTCGGCGAGCTCAACGCCTACGCCGAGCATGTGATTCACAAGCGATGAACCGATTTTGCCGGCGCTCCGCCACGGCTGACTTTCAGCGTTCACCTTATTGGACACCATGAAGCCGAACAATTCAGACCGGCTCGATCGCGTGGTCGCCGAAGCGCGCCGGGCGGCGGAAAAGCGCGAGCAGGGCTATCGCGAGCAGGCCCTGAAGATCTATCCGTGGATCTGCGGACGCTGCGCGCGCGAATTCACGCACGCCAATCTGCGCGAACTGACGGTGCATCACCGCGACCACAACCACCACCACAATCCGCCCGACGGCAGCAATTGGGAGTTGTTGTGCCTTTACTGCCACGACAACGAACATCAAAAGCAGCTCGAGCTGGCGGGCGGCGGCGGATCGTCGGACCCGCGCGCCGGCCTGGCCACCCATTCGCCGTTCGCTGGGCTCAAGGCGGCGCTGGCCGCCAAGCAGAAACCCTAGCGCGGCGTTCCGGGGCGGCTGACTTTCCGGTCCCTGGCCATCGGCCGTTGCGCGCGCCCTCAAGCAAGGGCCCGTGCAAACCGATAACATTGAAGCACGGCGGTTTCATTGCCCTATCTCTTTGGTACGACGCCATGTGGTACGACGCCATGATCCGATTTCGCTCGAGGCGAGCGCTGCTGGCCTCCCTGGTGATCGCCTGCGGCCTCTTGGCCGGCCAGGGCGCGCTGGCCAAGGAAATCCGCATCGGCGGCACCGGCAATGCCATCGGCACCATGCGTCTGCTCGGCGAGGCGTACATGCACCAGCACCCCGGGCTCAAGATCATCCTCCTGCCCAGCATCGGCAGCGGCGGCGCGATCAAGGCGGTGCCGCGCGGCGCCATCGAGATCGGTCTGTCCTCGCGCCCCCTGACGGCCGAGGAGCTGGCGACGGGGATCGCCGTCACCGAATACGCGCGGTCGCCGACGGTGCTGGCCGTGGCGGCCAAAGCCAAGGTCAGCGGCGTGACCCGCGAACAGCTCGCCGCCCTCTACGACGGCACGCTGGCGCGCTGGCCCGATGGCACGGCCATCCGGCCGGTGCTGCGTCAGCCCGGCGACGACAACACGCGCCAGATCAAGGCGCTCGGGCCCGCGCTGGAAAAGGCGCTGACCGCGGCCGAGCGGCGTCCCGGTTTGCCCTTCGCCGTCACCGACCAGGAAACCGCAGACAAGATCGAGACCGTTCCCGGCGCCATCGGGGTGACCACGCTCGCGCTGATCCTCTCGGAAGGACGACCGTTGCGCGCGCTGGCGCTCGACGGCGTCGAGCCCACGCCGGCCAACGGCGCTGCGGGCAGCTATCCGCTCGCCAAGCATTTCTACGCGCTGACCAAGGCGGAGCCTGCGGCAGCGGTGCGCGATTTCCTGGTTTTCCTGCGTAGCCCGGCGGCCGGCGACATCCTGGCGCGCAACGGCCACTGGTTGCCCTAGGGATTCCGGCATGGCGGACTTGCCCGCATCCGATGAGCGCGTTGCACGGATCGTTACCCGTCTGGCCGCCGTCGTCGCCGGCATCGTCATCCTCGGCTTGCCGGCGGGCTTCGCGGCGATTTCGCTGCGCGAACTGCGATCGCAGCTCGAGTTCAAGGCGCAGGTCAAGGCCGCGGCCCTGGCCGAATTGGTCGCCAGCACGCCCGATGCCTGGACCTACGCGGAGAACCACATCCAGGGCCTGGTGTCGCGCGAGCCGGCGCCGCTTCCCAATGAATGGCTGCGCGTGATCGACGCCGCGGGCGGCGTTGTCGTCAGCCATGGCCGCGAGCCGACCGGTCCCGCGTTGATGCGCGCCTATCCACTGTACGACGCCGGGCGGCGGGTGGGCCGGGTCGAAGTCAGCGCGCCGCTCGACGGTCTGGTGACCGGCACCGTGATTGCGGCGCTGCTGGGCCTGGGGCTGGGGGCCGCCATTTTCGTGGTCCTGCGGGTCTTGCCCCTGCGCGCTTTGCGCCGGACGACCCATGCCCTGGACGTCGAGCGGCGCCGCGCCGAAGACACGCTGGCGTCGATCAACGACGGCGTGATCACCATCGACCGACAGGGTCGGCTGTTGGGCGCCAATCCGGCGGCCATGGCGCTTCTGGGCGCCCGCGATATGGGGCAGCTGATCGACCGGCCGATCGTGGACTTCGTTACGCCGCCGTTTCGCGCCGAATTGGGCGCCTTGCACGCGCGCGTGCTGGCCGGCGGCAAAGGCGCCATGCGCTGCGAGGCTCAGGGCTTGCAGGGCAACCGGCGCTGGCTGGAAGTTCGCTCGTCCCAGATGCTCGTGGACGGCGAACCCGTGCACTTGTCGGTGGGCCGCGACGTCACCAAGCGGATCATGGCGGAAGGGGAACTCGATCGCTACCGGCATCATCTCGAAACCATGGTCGAGGAGCGCACCGCGGACCTGAAGGTCGCCAAGGAAGCGGCTGAAGCCGCCAGCCGCGCCAAGAGCATGTTCCTGGCCAACATGAGCCACGAAATCCGCACGCCGATGAACGGCATCATCGGCATGGCCGACCTGGCGCTCGAAAGCCGGGTCAAGGCCGAGCGCGACGAATACCTGAAAGTCGTTCGCGCGTCGGCCGGCCTGCTGCTGACCGTGATCAACGACATTCTCGATTTTTCGAAGATCGAGGCGGGCAAGCTGCAGATCGAACATATCGGCTTCGACCTGCGCCAGACGATTGGCGATGCGCTCACGCCGCTGGTGTTGACGGCTCGGGACAAGCGTCTCGACATCGTCTCCGACGTCCAGCCGGACGTGCCGTCGCGCGTGATCGGCGACGCGGGCCGCTTGCAGCAGATCCTGTTCAATCTGGTCGGCAATGCCATCAAGTTCACCGAGCGCGGCGAAATCGTCGTGCGCGTCGCGTCGGCTTCGTCGGCCGCTGCCGGCCACCTGCTCGTCTGTTCGGTGCGCGACACCGGCATCGGCATTTCCGCCGACAAGCTGACGCACATCTTCGACGCGTTCGCGCAGGCCGATGCCTCGACGACCCGCAAGTACGGCGGTACCGGGCTGGGCCTGACCATCACGCACCGGCTGGTCGAGCTGATGGGCGGGCAGCTGACGGTTGAAAGCACGCCGGGGGTCGGCAGCGTCTTTCATTTCACTTTGCCGCTGCCGGTCGAGCTGGCCGAGCCGGCGGACACCGCCGCCGCGCGTCCGCCCATTGCCGCCGCGCCGGGCGCGCTCGACGTCCTGTTGGTCGAGGATCATCCGGTGAACCAGAAGCTCGCCACCAGCCTGCTCGGCAAATGGGGCCACCAGGTCACCCTGGCGGTCAATGGCCAGGAGGCGGTCGATGCGGTCACCTCGGGCGAACACTTCGATGTCGTCCTCATGGACATGCAAATGCCGGTGATGGGCGGCATCGAAGCGACGCAGCGCATTCGCCAGTTCGAGACGGACCAGGGCCGGCCCCGGGTGCCGATTGCGGCGATGACGGCCAACGCCATGCAGGGCGACCGCGAAGCCTGCCTCGAGGCGGGCATGGACGATTACCTGGCCAAGCCGATTCGCGCCGACGACCTGGCGGCGATGCTGAGCCGGCTCGTACCCGCCCGCTGATCGGCGTGCGGTCCGGGCCGGCGTGCCGCCGCGCCTGACTTTCAGGGCGCGCGGGGGCAAGCGTACTGAGGCGGGTTTTTCAGTCGGATTGGTCGGATTGGGCGGGCGCCTGCTCGAGCCACTTGAGCAGGACGGCGAAGAGGAGCTCGGGATCGACGGGCTTGGCGATGAAGTCGTTCATGCCGGCGGCCAGGCAGCGGGCGCGGTCCTCGGCGAAGGCGTTGGCCGTCATCGCCACGATGGGCAGGGCGGCCCGACCCGGCAGCGCGCGGATCCGCTGCGTCGCCATCAGTCCGTCCAGTTTCGGCATCTGCATGTCCATCAGGATCAAGTCGTAGTCGTTGTCGCGCGCCATGTCGAGCGCCTGTTGGCCGTCCTCGGCCACGTCCACCACCAGTCCGGCGTCGTCGAGCAAGGCCACCGCCACTTCGCGATTGATCAGTTCGTCCTCGGCCAGCAGGATGCGCCGGCCCGGACAGCTCGCGCGCAACCGGGCTTCGGCCGAATGCACGATGACCGGCGCCGCCGCGGCTCCCGAACCCCCCTTGTCCAGCCGGACGGTGAACCAGAAGGTGCTGCCTTGGCCGGGGGTGCTGGTCGCCCCCGCGTCGCCGCCCATGATCTGCGCGAACTTGCGGGCAATGGCCAGGCCCAGGCCGGTGCCGCCGTATTGCCGGGTGATCGAGTTGTCGGCCTGCTCGAAGGCGGAGAACAGCCGGGGCAGGACGTCGGGGGCGATGCCGATGCCGCTGTCCTCGACGTCGAAGCGTACCCGGGCGCTCTGGTCGTCCTCGTCCTCGATCCGCACGCGCAGGACGATGCGCCCCCGCTCGGTAAACTTGACGGCGTTGCTGGCGTAATTGAGCAGGGCCTGTTGCAGCCGGGGGGCGTCGCCGATCAGGCGGTAACCGGTCACCTGGCTGTCGATGACGAGGGCGATGCCCTTGGCCTGGGCCTTTTCCTGGATCATGGCGCCGACGTTGCGCAGCAGGGCGTCGAGATCCACCTGGCCGTGTTCGAGGGCGAACTTGCCGGCTTCGATCTTCGACAGGTCGAGGATGGCGTTGATGATGTCGAGCAGGTGCTGGCCGGCGACTTCGATCTTGGCCAGCCGTTCCTCCTGCCGGGGCGTGACGCCGCCTCGGCGGATCAGGTGGGTCATGCCGGTGATGGCGTTGAGCGGCGTGCGGATCTCGTGGCTCATGTTGGCGAGGAAGGCGCTCTTGGCGACGTTCGCCCCTTCCGCCGCTTCCTTGGCCGCCGACAGCTCGGCCGTCCGATCCGCCACCAGCTCTTCCAGGTGCCGGCGATACTGCTCCAGCTCCTCGCCGTTCCGCTTCTGCTCGCTGACGTCCACGTGTACACCGATCGCGCGCACGGCCTTGCCGTCGTCGTCGCGTTCGATGACGCGGCCGACGGTCGATATCCACACCCAGTCACCGGCCTTGGTCGACCGCCGATAGGTTTGCTCCAGCGGTTGATCCGTCGCCATCCCGTTGTGAATGGCGGTGTGTACCCGGGCGCGATCCTCGGGATGCACGGCGTCCAAAAATTGCTGGTAGGTGGAGGTGAACTCGTCGGGGCGATAGCCGAGCATGGCGGCATACTCGGGGCTCGCGACCACCTTGCCGGTCGGTATGTCGAGGTCGAACCAGCCCTGGCGCGCCGTCTGCAGGGCGAAACGCAGGCGCTCCTCGCTTTCGCGGCGCGCCGCCTGCGCGACGATCAGGCGCAGCCAGTGGCGGTGCAGTTGCCAAGCGGCGATGAGGCTGCCGATGAGGAACATGCCGAGCACCACGACCGTGTTGCGGAATTCCCCGTGCCAGGCCCCGAAATAGTCCTGCGGCGCCATGCCGACGGCTACCGCGAGGGGCAGGTGGTCGAGCCGCCGGATGGCGTAGGTGCGCTCGTAACCGTCCGGCGCCTTGCGCGTATGGAACATGCCATGGGCGACGCCGGTGGCGATGAATTCGGCGAACTCCTTCGAAGTGTTCTTGTCGCCGATTTGCCCGCCCGGGCCGTCGACCGGCGGAAAGCGCGCCACCAAGGCGCGGTTTTCGTGCCGCAGCACGGCCGTGCCATGTGGACCGAGATTGACCCACGACAAGTGCTCGGCGAGCTGCTGGACCGGCGCCGCCGCCGTGACCACGCCGCCAAAGGAGCCGTCGGGGCGACGATACGATCGCGACAGGGCGATGGCCCAGACCTTGGATAGCTTGCCGAAGACCGGCTCGGTGACGATCATGTTCTGCCCCGGCGCCGCCTGATGCGCGATGAAGAAGTCCCGGCCGGCGTGGGAAATCGGCGTGGCGCGATCGACGTCCTTGCCCCAGAGCACCTGTCCTTCGGCATCGCTGACGCGGAAGGCGTCGATTTCCGGATGATGGCTGCCGTGGATGGCGAGCAGGCGCTCCAGTTCGGTCTCGTTGACCCGGCCATCGCGCAGCATGCCTTCCATGGCATCGGCGATGGTGTGCAGGGACAGCTCGATCCGGCCGAAAGTGCTGGTGAGTTCGCCGTCCAGCAGCGTCGCCAGGGTGGCCGTGGTTTCCCGCACCTGCGCCACGGTCTGTTCGCGACTGTGCAACAGCCCGCGCACGCCGATGGCGATGATCACGGCGTTGACCGCGATCACCCCGAGCGCCAGTAATGCCGCGACGCGTCGCGACTGTGCGGTAACTTCCGAGGGACGGTGGCGAGGCCCCTGATCTGATGACATCCTCTGGCCTATTTCCAGAAACTACGCTGAATTATCGGCTATTTGCCCGGCTCCTTAAGAAACATTCCGTCGCAACGGCCCCGGTCGGCGTGTTGCCACGGCTGACTTTGGGTGTGTGGACGCGTACAGTGCGTACCCTGTTCGCACGCAGGTTTGCTCGCATCGTCATGCAGGTCACTACCACCGAGATCCGCCCCGGCCAGTCCGTCGAGTTGCTGAAAGAACTGCACATCCTGACGCGCGACGGCAAGATGAATCAGGACAGCCGGCGCAAGCTCAAACAAGTGAATCATCTGTTCCAGTTCATCGAGCCCTTGCTGGAAGAACTGCGCGCCGATCACGCCGATATCAGCCTGGCCGACCATGGTGCCGGCAAGTCCTACCTGGGCTTCATTCTCTACGACCTGTTCTGCAAGGACCGGGCGCCCGCGGCCCGCCTGCACGGCATCGAGACGCGCGCGGAGCTGGTCGCCAGCTCGCGCGTCCTGGCGTCGCGGCTGGGCTTCGCCGGCATGTCGTTCCATCACCTGTCGGTGGCGGAATCGATCGTCTCGGATCGTTTGCCCGCGCGCGTGGACCTGGTCACCGCCCTGCATGCCTGCGATACCGCCACCGACGACGCCATCCGCTTCGCGCTGGCCAAACAGGCCAGCTTCATCGTGCTGGTGCCCTGCTGCCAGGCCGAGGTGGCGGCCACCCTGCGCCGGCACAAAGGCCGGGCGCTGGCCAATCCGTTGACGGAGATCTGGCGGCATGCCATCCATACCCGCGAATTCGGCAGCCATGTCACCAACGTGCTGCGCTGCCTGCAGCTCGAGGCTCATGGCTATCAGGTCGGCGTTACCGAACTGGTCGGCTGGGAACATTCGCTCAAGAACGAGCTGATCATCGCCCGCTACCAAAACCTGCCGCGCCGGCGAGCGGCTGAGCGGCTCAACGAACTGCTCGGCATGCTGGGACTCGAGGAACTGCGCCACCGCTTTTTCGTCCAGCCCTGAGTTGGCCGGCGCATTCCACGCGCCACTCGCTTATCATGCCACCCATGAACAGGATCACCATCATCGGCGCCAGCTTCGCCGCCCTGGCGGCGGCGCGGCGGTTGCGCCAGCGCGATGCCGGCGCCGAGATCACCCTGGTCGCGCCGCGCCCGGAACTGATCTATCTGCCCAGCCTGATCTGGCTGCCGTCCGGACAACGCCGGGCCGCCGACCTGGTGGTGCCGCTCGATCGATTCCTGCGCCGGCACCGGCTGGTTTTCCGGGCGGCCCAGGCCACCGGCATCGAGGCGGGCGGCCGCCGCCTGCGCACCAGCGACGGCACGCTCGACAACGACGGCCTGATCGTCGCTTGCGGCGGCCGCTTCATCAAGAAGCTGCCGGGCATCGAGCAGGCCATCCTGCCCTGCGAAGGCATCGCCCCGGTGGAGAAGCTGCGCCAGTCGCTGGCGGCGCTCGAGCGCGGCACCGTCGCGCTCGGCTTCGCCGGCAACCCGAACGAGCCGACGGCCATGCGCGGCGGGCCGATTTTCGAGTTCCTGTTCGGCATCGACACGCAGTTGCGCCGCGAGGGGCGGCGCGAGCGCATCGAACTGGTGTTCTTCAATCCGATGACCAAACCGGGCAACCGGCTCGGCGAGCAAGCGGTGCAAAGGTTGATGGGCGAGATGGCGCGGCGGAACATCGTCACGCGGCTCGGGCACAAGCTGGTCGGCTTCGAGTCGGGCAAGGTCAGGACCGAAGGCGGCGATTTCGCCGCCGATCTCATCGTCTTCATGCCCGGCCTGACGGGCAACGCCTGGTTCGACGACACCGACCTGCCGCGTTCGCCGGGCGGCCTGCTCCAGGCCGACGCCCATTGCCGCGTCGAAGGGCGCGAGCGCCTCTACGTGGCCGGCGACGCCGGCAGTTTCCCCGGTCCGGACTGGCTGCCCAAGCAGGCGCACATGGCCGACATGCAGGCGGCGACGGCCGCCGAGAATCTCGTCGCCGAGCTGGCAGGGCGGCCGCCGACGGCGACGTTCAAGCCCGAACTGGTGTGCATCGTCGACAGCCTGGATGCCGGCATGCTGGTCCGGCGCACCGAATCGGGCAGCATGGCGCTGCCGCCGCTGGGCCTGATGCACACCGCCAAGTCCGCCTTCGAATCGCTTTACCTGCGGCGCTACCGCTAGGCTGCCCGCGTCGCGCCGAACCCTTGAGGCATGCGCGTTTTTAGGAGAAATGAATGAATCTGGAGAAAGTCGTTTTCGGTTTCTTCATCGTGCTGGCGGCGACGCTCAACTTCGGTTTCTTCATCGGCGACATCGACCGGCCGGAACTGCACAACGTCTACGAGCTGTTCGCGGCGATCGTCGTGAACCTCATCGCCACCGTGCTCAAGTTCGGCGACCGCACCCAGATCGGCGCCATCCATCTCGCCACCAGCCTGGTCGCCGACCTGCAGCTGCTGGCGGCGGCGATCACCTGGGCCGTGGCGATGTATGCTTCCGGCATCGGCATGACGGCCGAAATGACGGCCAGCGTCGTGTCGCTGTCGGGCGGCGCGCTGTTCGCCAATATCGTGTCCGTGGCCATCCTGATCGCCGAAACCGTCATGATGCGCCGCTGAACGCGGAGCCGCGGTGAACAGCATCTTTTTCCAGGTGCTGCGGCGCATGCGGGCGCCGCTGATCTTCGTCATCTTCAGCCATGCCGTCGCCGTGCTGGGCCTGACGCTGATTCCCAGCGTCGACACCAGCGGCCAGCCGGCGCCGCCGCTGGATTTCTTCCACGCCTTCTACTTCATCACCTACACCGCCACCACCATCGGCTACACCGAACCGGCCAGCGGCTTCTCGGACGCGCAGCGGCTATGGGTCACCGCCTGCATCTACCTGCTGGTGGTCAGCTGGTCGTTCGTCATCGTTTCGCTGCTGGCCTGCCTCCAGGACAAGGGCCTGCAGAACGCGCTGGTGACGGGCCGCTTCGTGCGCCGCGTGCGGCGCATGCACGAGCCCTTCTATCTGATCTGCGGCGCGGGCGAAACCGGCAGCCTGGTCAGCGAAACCCTCGACACCCTCGGCCGCAAGTTCGTGATCGTGGAAAAGGACGCGCTGCGCGTGCAGGAGCTCGACCTCGGCGACTTCGAAACCGACGTGCCGGCGCTGGCGGCCGACGCCAGCCAGCCGGACAACCTGCTGCTCGCCGGGCTTCGCCACCCCAAGTGCCGCGGCGTGCTGGCGCTTACCGACGACGAGCAGGCCAACCTCGGCATCGCCATCGCCGCGCGCCTGATGAATCCGAGCCAGCCCGTGCTGGCACGCGTGCGAACGCCGCTGTTCGGCGCCAACATGGCGTCGTTCGGCACCGACCACATCATCAATCCCTTCGAGCGCTTCGCCGAGTACCTGGCGCTGGCCGTGGCGGCGCCGCAGCGCTACCGGCTGATCGAAATCCTCACCGGCCTGCCCGGCTCGGAAACGCCGCAGCCGCATCGGCCGCCGCGCGGCCGCTGGATTGTTTGCGGCTACGGCCGCTTCGGCCGGGCCATCGCGCAGCAACTGGCGCCGACCGGCATCGCGCTCACCGTGATCGATCCCGAACCCGTCGACACGGGCGGGTTGCCGGCCGTGCTCGGCCTCGGCACCGAAGCGGCGACGCTGCTCGAAGCCGGCGTGGCCACCGCGGACGGCATCGTCGCCGGCAGCGACAACGACATCAACAACCTGTCGATCGCGGTCACCGCCAAGGAACTCAATGCCAGGCTGTTCGTGGTTACGCGCCAGAACCAGACCGCCAGCGGCGTGCTGTTCGAGGCCTTTCGCAACGACTTCTGCATGGTGCCGAGCCGCATCATCGCCCAGGAATGCATCGCCATCCTCACTACGCCGCTGCTGACGCGCTTCCTCGACGGCGTCCGCCAGCGGGACGAGTCCTGGTGCGGGGCGCTGGCGGCGCGGCTCGAGGAACTCGGCGCCGGGCGCGTGCCGAGCGTGTGGGGCGTGCGCCTGAATATCGCCGACGCGCCGGCCGTCCATCGCCGGCTCATGGCCTGCGAGCGCATCGCGCTGGCGGAGATTTTGCGCGACAACGCCGACCGCGACAGCCGGCTCGCGCTGCTGCCGTTGCTGCTCGACAGGAATGGCGGACCGATCATGCTGCCCGGTGCCGACACGCAGCTCCACGCCGGCGACATGCTGCTGTTCGCGGGCCAACCCGGCGCGCAGCGCCAACTGGAGCTGACGTTGCGCAATGCCAACGTGCTCGAGTACGTCGTGACCGGCCGCACGCGGGCGGGCGGCTGGTTGTGGCAGCGCATCGGCAACCCCGGCAACCGGGCCTGAGCGCCGGCGAGTTGCCTGTTGCCCGGGGCGGATGAAAGTCAGCCGTGGCGGGACGCCGGCTTATCCGTCCGGCCGCACGCGCCGGAAGGCGCGCCAGATCGCCAGGTCGTAGACGATCTTCAAGCCGCCGCAAGCGATGAGCGGCGCCGCCAGCCAGCCGGCAGCGAACAACGCGCCGCCGATGGCCGGACTGGCGGCCGCGGCCAGGCTGCGCGGCACCGCGGTGAAACTGGCGGCGGCGGTGCGCTCCGCCGGCGTGACGACCGCCATGACGAAGGCGCTGCGCGTCGGCACGTCCATCTGCGACAACAGGCTGCGCAGCAGCAGCAATGCCAGCGCCCACTCCAGGCTGGGCGCGAGGGCGGCGAGAATCAGGCTGACGTTGGCCGGAATGTGGGTGAACACCATGGTGTTGAGCAGGCCGATGCGCCTGGCCACGCGCGGCGCGGCGAGTTGCGAGACCGCCGTTAGCAGGCCGGCCCAGAAGAAGAAGCTGCCGGCGGCGGCCAGCGAAAGGCCGAAGCGTTCGAACAGCCAAAGCGCGAGCAGCGTGTTCACCAGCAGTCCGCCGGCGAAGGCGTCGAGCGAGAACAGCGCCGCGAGGCGGAAAACGATGCCGCGCGAAGGGCCGAGCGGCGCGGGCGACGGCGCCTGCCGGTGCGGCGGCGGCGGGGGCAGGCGCCGGTAAAGGAAAAATATCGCCAGGCCGAGCGCGCCGTAGAGGATGAACATGGCCCGCAGCGCGTCGAGCCAGGCCATGCCGTTGGCCGCCAGCCAGTCCGGCACGGCGGTGGCCAGCGCGCCGACGGCGGCGCACAACGCGCCCGTGAAAGTGTAGCGGGCGAAAATGGCGGTGCGGGCGTCGCCGTGCGCGGTTTCCGCCAGGCGCGCCTGCTCCAGCGGCAGGAAGACGCTGACGTCGCCGGAGCTCGGGTTCATGGTGCCGACGAACGCTACCAGCAACAGCGGCCAGAATCCGGCGAGGCCGGCGAGCAGCCATCCGGTCAGGCACATCAGCCCGGCGGCCGCGAGCAGCAAGCGGCGTTGCGGGCAGCGGTGCCCCCACCGGCCGACCGCGAGCGTCAGCAGCGCCGAGCCGAGCAGCGTCGCCGTGCTGATCAGGCCGACTTCCCACTGCCCGAGGCCGAGCGCGAGCAGGTAGGCGGGCAGCAGGATGGCGACGTAGCCGTCCGCGAAGGCACGCAGGGCCCGGCCGATCAGCAGCAGCCGTGCCTCGGGTGCGACGCCGGCCGGCAGCATCATCGAAGCAACGATGTAGCCAGCCCCAGCAGCGCGCAGGCGCCGATCACCGTCATGATGTCCACCTTGTATTGCCACAAGGCGACGAAGGCCGCGGCGGCGATCGCCACCGCCAGCCAGTCGAACGGGCCGGCGAAGGGCGAGGCGTCGGTGGCCGCCGGCCAGAAGGTGTGCCAGGCGAAGAAAGCGGCAAGATTGACGATGACGCCGACCACGGCGGCGGTGATGGCGGTGAGCGGCGCGGTGAACTTCAGTTCGCCGCGCGTGGCTTCGATCAGCGGGCCGCCGACCAGGATGAACAGGAAGGAGGGCAGGAAGGTGAAGAACGTCGCCACCGCCGCGCCGGCGACGCCGGCCGCCGTCGCATCGGCCGCCACGGCCTTGGTGACGCCGCCGACGTAGCCGACCCAGGTGACGATCATGATCAGCGGGCCGGGCGTGGTCTCGCCCAGCGCCAGGCCGTCCATCATCTGCGGGCCGCTGAGCCAGCCGTGATGCTCCACCGCGCCCTGATAAACGTAGGGCAGCACGGCGTAGGCGCCGCCGATGGTGAGGAAGGCCGCCTTGGTGAAGAAGTCGCCCATGTGGAAGAGGTCGGGCTGGCCGCCCAGCGCCAGCATGGCCGCCGCCCAGATCGACAGGAAAGCCGCCAGCATCACTGCCAGCCGGTGCCAGGCGAAGCGCGCGTGATCCGGCGGCGGCGTGTGGTCGTCGATCAGCGCCGGCCCGTGATCTTGATGGCGGCTGCCGTGACCGCCCGCGCCGGCGAACTGCTCCGGCAGCAGCCGGCCGCCGATGGCGCCCAGGAGGCCGGCGCCGAGCACGATCCAGGGAAAGTCGATCTTGAGGAAAAAAATGCCGACGAAGGCCAGCGCCGCGATCGCCAGCAGCAGCGCGTTGCGGATCGCGCGGGCGCCGATGCGCCAGGCGGCGAACAGCACCACCGCCACCACGGCCGGCTTGATGCCCTGGAATACGCCCTGCACGAGCGGCAGGTCGCCGAAGGCCAGGTAGAGGCCGGCCAGCGCCGAGAGCAGGACGAACGCGGGCAGGAAGAACAGCAGGCCGGCCATCAAGCCGCCGCGCACGCCGTGCAGCAGCCAGCCGGTGTAGATGGCGAGCTGGCAAGCCTCGGGGCCGGGCAGCAGCATGCAGTAGTTGAGCGCATGCAGGAAGCGCTGCTCGGAAATCCAGCGCCGGCGCTCGACCAGTTCCTGGTGCATGATCGCAATCTGGCCGGCCGGTCCGCCGAAGCTGATGAAGCCGAGCTTGAACCAGAAGCGCAACGCCTCGGCAAAGCGCGGCGGCGCCGGCGCGGTGATCGGCTCGCCGGTCATGGCGAGGATCGGTCCATGCGCGCTTCGCGGATCGGCAGGTTGAACAGCGCGGCGGCCAGCGCCAGCACGGTATCGGCGTACCACATCCATGTGTAGTCGCCGCCCCGGGTGAGCGCCAGCCCGCCCAGCCAGGCGCCGAAGAAGCCGCCGATCTGGTGGGTCAGCAGCGTCAGGCCGAACAGGGTGGCCAGATAGCGCGTGCCGAACAGCTTGCTGACCAAACGCGCCGTCGGCGGCACGGTGGCGAGCCAGCTGAAGCCGATGGCGGCGGCGAACAGGTAAAAGTTCAGGTCGGTGCGCGGCAGGGCGAGATAGATCAGGATGGCCACCGCGCGCGAGGCATACATCCAGAACAGGATGTACTTGCTGCGATAGCGGCCCACCCACCAGCCGGCGGCGAGGCTGCCGAAAATGTTGGAGAGGCCGATGATGGCCAGCGACCAGCTGGCGACCGTGGCCGGCAGGCCGCACAGATTGACTTCGCCGGGCAGGTGGGTGATCAGGAAGGCGATGTGGAAGCCGCAGGTGAAGAAGCTGGCGTGCAGCAGCAGGTAGCTGCGGTCGGCCAGCGCCTCGACGACCGCGCGCTTGAGGCCGCCGGGCGGCGACGGCTGACTTTGGTGCGGCGTGCTGCCGCCGAGCACGCGGATCAGCGGCAGCACGGCCAGGCCGATCAGCGCCATCGACCACATCGCGCCCCTCCAGCCCAGCAGCGTGATCAGCGCCTGCGCCAGCGGCGCGAACAGGAACTGGCCGAACGAGCTGCCGGCATTGATGAAGCCCGAGGCCAGACCCTGGCGGTTGGGGGGCAACTGGTGCGCCGCGGCGCCCAGCAGCACCGAGAAGCTGCCGATGCCGGCGCCCAGCGACGCCAGGATGCCGATGGTGAGAATCAGCCCGAAGGCGCTCGGCAGCAGCGGCGCCAGCGCCACGCCGCCGATCAGCAGGAAGCACCCGGTCACCAGCACCCGCGCAGCGCCGTAACGGTCGCTGAAGGCGCCGGCCACCGGCTGCACGGCGCCCCAGGTCAGCTGGGCGAACGCCAGCGCCAGGCTGATGTCGGCGATGCCGATGCCGGTCGCCGCGTCGATCGGGGCGATGAACAGGCCGAACGAGGTGCGCACGCCGTTGGTGATCATCAGGATCGCGGCGGCGGCGAGGGCGACGGGCCAGAAGCGGAAGACGGGCGCGGCGGTCATGTCGGGTCGGCGGCAGGTATCGAACCGCTATCGTAACAGGCCGCGCGAGCGGCACGGCGGCGCCGGCAAGCGGCGCGAAAAGCCGCATTTTCTCCTCCTGCTTGGCGCATCGTCGACGCCGGGCGGGCGCTACATTCGCCGCATGATCAGCCTCTTGTCGATATTGCCGCCGAGACGCGTCTGGGTGGCCTGCGTGCTGGCGGGCCTCGCCGGCTGCGCCGGCCAGCCGGCGACCTCCGAGCCGGTGCGCGCCGAGCCGTTGATTCATGCCGGCGAACCGCGCCTGACCGCCAGCCACGGCGAGACGCCGGTCGCCGGCAACTTCAAGGCGACCACCCAGCCGAAACTGCAAGCCGGCCAGCACTGGATCGCCATCGCCGACGACACCGGCCGCGCCATCGTCGACATGCTGCGCAAGCGCGCGCCCTGCGCGCCCGGCGCCGACAAGTGCAGCCTGGTGCAGGTGCGGCCACCGACGCCGATGACCGAGTTCAGCCGCGCCTTCCACGGCCAGATCGTCACCACGCTGGTGCAGCAGAAAGTGCAGGTGGCCCGCGGCGCCGACGCCGAACTGGTGGTGGATATCGACGTCCAGCCGGTGCTCTTCTCGGCCAACCGGCCGCAGTATCGCCATGCCGGCGTGCCCGTGGAACTCGGCCCGGGCGTCTGGGCGCTGCGCGACGTCGCCACCCCCGTGCCGGCCGGCGCCGGCGCGACGCCGCCCAGCCGCGACGCGCTGCACTGGTTCCGCAGCGAATTCGCCGCCGGCCAGACGCCGCAGGCCGAAATCCTCATCACCGTCTCGGTCGCCGACCCTCGGCGCTACCTGGCGCGCGTCACCAGCGCCTACTACATCGCCGATACCGACAAGCGGCTGTACGACAAGGAGATCTGCACCCTGTTCGAGCTGTGCCCGAAAGGCATCGCCCCGGGCGGTGCGCCTGCCGAAGGCAAGGCGGCGGTGCTGCGCGTCACCGGCGATTGTCCGCTCGACCGGCCCTGTCCGGCGCCGGCGACCGCCGCTGCCGCGCCGGCGCAGGCCCCGGCAGTTCCAGCGACGCCGACGGCCGCTGCGCCGGCCAAGAAGAAGTGAGCAAGCCCAGGCAAAACGGCGTCCCGCCACGGCTGACTTTGGCGGCGGCGTTCGTGGCGGCATGCCTGGCCGGCTGCGCCGAGGCGCCGCCGGCGACGGCGGTGCGGCTGCGTCCGGCGGTGGACATCACGCGCGGCAGCTACGCCGCCGCCGACGCGCTGGCGACGCAGATCCGTCCCCTGCTGTCACCCGAGGCGCCGCTGATAGTCGCGACCTTGGTGAACATCAACCGGCTCGACGAATCCTCGCCGCTCGGGCGGTTGATCACCGAACAGGTGGCCAGCCGCTTCGTGCAGGGGGGCTACCGTGTCATCGAAGTCAAGCTGCGCAGCCAGATCTACATGAAGCGCAACGAGGGCGAGCTGATCCTGACGCGCGAGGTACGCGACATCGCCCGCCAGCACAATGCCCGCGCCATCGTTGCCGGCACCTATGCCGAAAGCGCCGACCGCGTGTTCGTGAACATGAAAGTGGTCGAACTCGACAGCAACGTCGTGCTCGGCGCGGTGGATTACCAGCTCGATCGGGACGCGCTGGTGCGCTCGCTGCTGCCGGCGCGGCAGTAGCGCCGCGGGGCACGCCGCACTCCGGGCGTCTGACTATCCTTTAGCGTTCCCTGAGGCTTTCGTCCTTGTACTGGAGGAGGGGGCTGAGGAAGTATTCGATCACGCGGCGCTGGCCGGTCTTGATTTCCACGGTCACTGCCATGCCTGGCGAAAGATTGACCGTGCGCTCATCCACCTGGATGGTCGTCTTCCCCAGGCGTACCCGGGTGGCGTACACCAGGCCCTTGTTCTCGTCGGCGATGGCGTCATCCGACACGTGCGCCACGGTCGCCGGCACCGTCCCGTACTTCGTGAACGGAAAGGTTTCGATCTTCACCACCGCGGCCTGTCCGGCGTTGACGAAACCGACGTCCTTGTTCTCCAGGAAGGCTTCCACTTCCATGACTTCGTCGGCCGGCACCACCACCATCAGCGCTTGCGCCTCGGTCACCACGCCGCCCACGGTATGCACGGCCAGTTGCTGCACCGTGCCATCGACCGGCGCCACGAGCGTCATCAGCCGGTTCCGCGATTCGGCCTTGATGCCCTCCTGGGTCAGCGTGGCCATTTTCTGTTCGGCCTCGGCCAGGCTTTCCAAAGTCAGCCGCCGCGACTCGGCGATCAGGGCGGCACGCTGGTTGCGTCCTTCCTGCAGGGCCGCCGCCAGCTCGTCGAGGCGGCTCTTTTGGGTCGCCAGGTCGCCTTCCTGCTCGATGCGCGACTGCTCCTTCTCCAGATAGCCGTGTTCCGAAATGAACTTCTGCGCCACCAGGCCCTTGAAGTCCTCGGCCCGCCGGCGGGCGATGGGCACGGTCTGCTCCAGCTTGGCGACGACCTGCCGCGTCGAGGCCAGCTCCGCTTCGCGGCGGGCGATCTCCGCCTCCACGCGCCCCAACTTGCCGCGGTATTCGTCGAACTGTCCGGCCAGCAGCCGCCGTTCCCGCGCCAGCCGCTCCGGCGCCGGGTCGGCATTGCCCGTACCGCCCATGGCGGGCAACGATGGCGGCGTGCCTTCGGCGATGGCCGTCAGCAAGGCGCGGGCGCGGGCCGACTGCAAGCGCGCGTCCAGGAGATCGTTGGCGATCCGCGTCCGATCGGCGGCCGTCTCGGTGGCGTCCAGGGCCACCAGCACCTGGCCCGCCTTGACCGGCTGACCGTCGCGCACGTGGATGGCCACCACCTTGGCCGTGTCGACCGGCTGGATGACCTTGGTGCGATCGCCCGGCACGATCTTGCCGTGGGCCGTGGCCACCATGTCGATGCGTCCGAACACCGACCAGAGCAAGGCGATGGCGGCAAAGCCCATCAGCAGCCACATCGCCACGCGCGGCGCCGGCGACACCGGTGTCTCGCGCAAGGCCAGGGCGGCCGGCAGGAACTCCGCCTCGTGCGCCAGGCGGGTGGGCGGCGTCAAGCGCCGGCGCTCGCGCCAGGCATGGCTGAACGCCGCCCCGTAGCGGCGCAGCAGATCGGCGAGGGCCTCGCGGCGCGCGCCGGTCATGGCAAGCCCGCCTGCAGCCGATGCAGGCGCGAGTAGTAGCCGGCTTCGTGGCCGAGCAACTCGGCAGGGCTGCCGTCCTCGACGACGCGCCCGCGTTCCAGCACGATGATGCGATCGGCGTCCTTCACGGCCGACAAGCGGTGGGCGATGATCAGCACGGTGCGGCCGCGGCAGATCGCCTTCATGTTCTGCTGGATGACGCGTTCCGACTCGTAGTCCAGCGCGCTGGTGGCCTCGTCGAAGATCAGGATGCGCGGATTGGCGATCAGCGCGCGGGCGATGGCGATGCGCTGGCGCTGGCCGCCCGACAGCGTCGCCCCGTGTTCGCCGACCACGGTGTCGTAGGCTTCCGGCAGCTCGAGGATGAAGTCGTGGGCGCCGGCCAGCTTGGCCGCCTGCATCACCGCTTCCAGCGGCAGGCCGGGATCGGACAAGGCGATGTTCTCGCGGAGGCTGCGGTTGAACAGCATGTTCTCTTGCAAGACCACGCCGATCTGGCGCCGAAGCGACGCCGGGTCGGCCACGGCCAGGTCCATGCCGTCGATCAGCACGCGGCCGCGTTCAGGCGCGTAGAGTCGCTGCACCAGCTTGCCGAGCGTGCTCTTGCCCGAACCGGAACGGCCGACGATGCCGACCACCGCGCCCGGCGCTACGTCGAGACTGACTTCCCGCAGCGCTTCCGGCCCGTCCGGGCGGTAGCGAAACGTCACCCGGTCGAACTCGACGCGTCCCGCCAGGGACGGCATTGCGCTCTTCTGGCTGGCGGCCAGTTCGGTGCGGGCATTGAGAATGTCGCCCAGGCGCTGAACGGAAATGCCGGTCTGCTGGAAGTCGGTCCACAATTGGGCCAAGCGCATCACCGGCTGCGCCACCCGGGCGGCCAGCATGTTGAAGGCGATCAATTGGCCGAGCGTCAGCGCGCCGTCGATCACCAGCCGGGCGCCGAGCCACAGCGTCGCCACCGTCACCAGCTTGCCGATCAGATTCACCCCTTCGTGGGCGATGGTGGCGAGCGCGCTGGTCTTGAAGCCGGCGGCGACGTAGGCGGCCAGTTGGTTGTCCCAACGGCGCGTCATCTGCGGCTCGACGGCCATGGCCTTGAGCGTGTCGACGCCGTTGATCGTCTCGACCAGAAAAGCCTGGTTCTCGGCGCCGCGATTGAACTTCTCGTGCAAGCGGGCGCGCAGCAGCGGCGTGACGGCGACGGACAGCAAGACATAGGCGGGCAGCGAGGCCAGCACCACCAGGGTCAGCCAGCCGCTGTAGAGCAGCATGACGGCAATGAACACCACCGAGAAGACCAGATCGAGCAACACGGTGACGGCGTTGCCGGTCAGGAACTGGCGGATGTTCTCCAGCTCACGTACCCGCGCCACCGTGTCGCCCACCCGCCGCGCCTGGAAGTACGCCAGCGGCAGGCCGAGCAAGTGGCGGAACAGGCGCGCGCCCAACTCGACGTCGATGCGGCTGGTGGTGTGGGCGAACACATAGCTGCGCAGGCCGGAAAGCACGCTCTCGAAAATCACCACCACCAGGAAGCCGAAGGCGATGACGTCCAGCGTCGACAGCCCGCGATGCACCAGCACCTTGTCCATCACCACCTGGAAGAACAGCGGCGTCACCAGCGCGAACAGTTGCAGGACGAACGAGACCAGCAGCACCTCGCCCAGGAGCTTGCGGTACTTCACCACCGCCGGGATGAACCAGGTGAAGTCGAAGCGGGCCAGGTCGCCGGCCAGCGAGGCGCGGCTGGCGAGCAGGATCAGGGCGCCGCTCCATGTTGCCTCGAGTTCCGCGCGGCCCAGTACTTGCGGCCGTGCTTCGCCCGGATGCTGGATCAGCGCCTGTTCGCCATCGACCCGCGCCAGGATGAAATAGCCGCCCCTTTTATCGGCGGCCAGGGCCGGCAAGGGCACGCGGTCGAGCCGCGCGAACTCGCTTTGCACGCGACGGGCCTTGAGCCCCAGCGATCGCGCGGCCAGCAGGATTTGTTCGTCGCCGAATGCTTCGCCCGGCGCCTTGAATTTGTGGACAAGTTGCTCCGGATCCGCCGCCAGCCCGTGAAACCGGGCCAGCAGAACCAGACCGAGCAGGCCGGTATCGGCGGTGCGATCCGGCCCGGCGTCCGCGTCGACGACGCGGCCGGCATCCATGGTTTCGATCATCGTCGACTTACTGCCAGTTGGCGGCGATCACGGAGGCCAGGGCGGTCTGGTAGGCCGGCGGCAGCGTGGTCTGGCCGGCGGCGGGCGGCGCGAACGCCGCCATGGCCTGCACCAGGGTGTCGACCTTGCTGTCGAGCAAGACATGGTCGTCGGCGGTCTTGAACTGTTCGACGCCCGCCAGGAAGCGGGCGATGTCGGTGTTGCCCGCCGTGGCGTCGTTCTCCGTCACGGTGTCGGCGCCATGGCCGCGCCCCAGCACGTAGGTATCGTTGCCCGCTCCGCCGACCAGGCTATCGTTGCCGGCACCGCCGTTCAAGGTATCGTTGCCGGCTTCGCCGTGCAAGATGTCGTCGCCGTCGCTGCCGATGAGCGTATCGTCGCCCGCGCGTCCATAGATCGTATCGTTGCCGTCCCCGCCGTCCAGGGTATCGTTGATTGTCAGGCCGATCAGCGTGTCGTTGCCGGTCGTGCTCGCCATCACCTTGGCCGTCAGCGCCGCTGTGTCCCAGGTGGTACCGTCGGCGAACTTCACCTGCTGGATCGGGCTGTA
>JAGVUA010000111.1 GCA_019136545.1 Betaproteobacteria bacterium | reverse complement strand
TGGATACCGACGGTCGCCAGTTCATTTTTCCGACGACGACGCCGATCCAGTTCGATCCGCGGGCGATGCACGCTTCAATCGACCGCCTGCTGGCGAGCGCGCCGCAGGCCATGTACCTCACCCACTTCGGGCAGTTACGCGATGTCGCGGCGCAGGGTGCACAACTGCATCGCCTGATCGATGCCCATGTGGCTATCGCTGAGCGGGAGAAAGATGGCGGCGCGCAACGGCATACGCGTATTCGCGAAGGACTGGCAACCTTGCTGCTGGAAGAAACGGCGCGCTTCGGCTGTCGGCTGCCCGCGGACGAGATACTGTCTCTCTTTGACAACGATCTCGAACTGAACGCCCAGGGGTTGGGCGTCTGGCTCGACAGTGCCAAATAGCGCGAGTGATTGTCCGGGTTCTAGACCTTGGCTCTCGGATCGGCGGCTTCGGCCGCCAATAGCCTCAGCACCTCGCCAGCCGCAAAGAGACCAAAGCAGGCGGTCACGCTGACCGCCGACCCGAAGCCGGCGCAATTGAGTCCAGACAAGGAGGATGGCGTCGCGCATGCCGCGTCTTCGGGGTAGCGCAGCGGCTCGCTGGAGAACACGGCCGGAACGCCGAACTTCTTGCGCGGATCGCGCGTGAAGCCATATTCCTTGCGCAATATTGAACGGACCTTGGCCAGCAAGGGGTCCTGGATTGTGCGCGCCAGATCGGTGATTTCGATGCGCGTCGGATCAATCTGGCCACCGGCGCCGCCTGAGGTGATGAGCGGAACATGGTGCGATTGGCACCAGGCGATCATGGCCGCTTTGGTTCGTACCTGGTCAATGGCGTCAACGATGAAGTCGAATCCGCCGCCAAGCGTCTGATCGAGATTCTCGATCGTCACAAAATCCTCGATGGTGTCGACCTTGCAGTCCGGGTTGATGGCGTGAATGCGTTCAGCCATCGCGTCGACCTTGGCCTTGCCGAAGTTGTCACCGAGCGCGTGCACCTGCCGATTGACGTTCGATTCGGCGACCATGTCGAGGTCAATCAGCGTGATCCGGCCGATGGCCGAACGCGCCAGGGCTTCGGCAACCCAGGAACCGACGCCGCCGATGCCGACCACGCAAACGCGCGCGTTTTCGAAACGTGCCAGTGCTGTGGCGCCATAGAGTCGGCGCACGCCACCGAAGCGACGGGAATGATCGGCAGCCGTCTCGCTCATCAAGCCTCGAGCGTGCGTCGGATGACGCGATTGAAGGGTTCGATCCACTCCGGCGAAAACTGATTGTTGCAGGCGTTGATTTCGGCGATGGCGCGCAGGACCGAACGATTCTTGCCGCGGTTGATATGCTTTAGCATCACGGCCTCGAAGGCATCGACGATGGCCAGGATCTTGGCGCCATCGCAGATGTCGCCGCTGCTCAGGCCCAAGGGGTAACCCTGGCCGTCGGGCATCTCATGGTGCTGCGCAACCATGGTGGCGGCATCACTCCAACCGTCCATGCGCGAGAGGATTCCGGCCGCGTAATCCGGGTGACGGCGCAGGATCAGTTTTTCCTCGGGCGTCATGTGCTCCAGCTTCAGCCAGACCGATTCCGGCAGGAACATCATCCCGATGTCGTGCATATAGACTGCAGCTTCGAGCTGCATCGGATCGACCTTCTTGTTGAGGATCTCGTTGGTTTCCATCGAAAGCCGCAGCAAGCGCATGGTGCGGCCCTTGAACAGCAGCGAGCGCGATTCGAGCTGGTTGGCCAGCGTGCGGAAGAAGCGCAGGTCTTCGGCGGCCTGCGACTTCGACTTGCTCGAAATGGACGAGGCGCGACCGCGGGCATCGATGGACGCCTCGGCGGTCGGGCGGAATCCGGTGACCGTCTCGATCAGCTCGGCGGCGCGCCGGTCCATGTCCCCAGCCGAGGCCACCGCCAGCCTTTCCAGGCCTTGCACCAGCACCGTGAGCTTCAGGTTGGCGAGTGGCTTTTGCGCAAACAAGGCTTCGGCTGCGAGCTCAAGGCGGTCCACCGCGAGCAGCACGGCTTCGGCGACCATGTCGCTGAACTCGATCTCGTCGGCACGGAAGCGGGCCAGCACGGTTTCGATCGGATGCACGATGGCCACGGCCAGGTCGATCTTGCACAGCGCGGCGTCGCCCTTAATGTTGTGAATCGAGCGGAACAGGCTGCCGATGACCTCACGGTCGCGTGGCGTGCCTTTCAGCCGGGCAATGTCGCGTTCAATATTGGGCGCATGGTCGCTCAGGGATTCGATGAAGTCGTCGAGGGCCGATCTGTCTTTTATCACGGGGTCAATGATCGAATGAATGTCCATGAGCTTCATCCCGGCGAGTTTGGAGCGGCAAGTTTAGCGTAAAGCCGTACCGAGAGTGAGTTCAAGTGCGGCACAAAGCACACGATGTTCTCGGCGAGAAACTGGCTGTCACGGCCCGCCTGGTCTACACTCCGGCTTTCATTTTTTCCAGGGGAACGCGATGAGCATCACCACGACCGAATCAGGCTTGCAGATCGAAGAAATCAAAGTAGGCGACGGCGCCACGGCGGCCTCGGGACAGTATGTGAGCGTGCATTACACCGGTTGGCTGACCGACGGTCGCAAGTTCGATTCGAGCAAGGACCGTGACGAAGCTTTCGATTTCGCGCTCGGCCAGCGCCACGTTATCGCCGGTTGGGACGAAGGTGTGCAGGGCATGCGTGTCGGCGGCGTTCGCAAGCTGACCATCCCGCCGCAACTGGGTTATGGCGCGCGCGGTGCAGGCGGTGTCATTCCGCCGAATGCCACGCTGGTGTTCGAAGTCGAATTGCTGGGCATTAACTGATCGTGACGCCCTTATGACCCTCCCGCCGCGCAAGACGCTGGGGCTGCCGCCCGCCGCGAAAGCGGGCGATGCGGCGACCGGTGCAGACCGCAAGCCGATCCGGGGCGGTGTGGCCAAGTCGCGTCACAAGCCGGCGAGCGAGGCCCCGGTCGTGGTCAAAACGACCAAGCCGCCGGTACAGCAGAAGCCGCGCGGTACGCCTTCGCGCGCGCCGGTCGTCGCCAAGGCAAAACGGGCGCCAGAATCGGCGAGGGTGGTCATCCGTTCGCCAGCACGCCCGGCTTCGTCCGTAACGGGTGTTACCCAGCCCGGCGTGCGCATCTCCAAACTGATGGCCGAGCGCGGGTTGTGCTCGCGGCGCGAAGCCGATACCTATATTGAGCGCGGCTGGGTGTTTGTCGATGGCGAGCGGGTGACCGAGCTGGGAACGCGTGCCGATCCCTCGGTCAGCATCAAACTCGACAAGGGGGCGCACGCCGCCCAATTGCAGCAAATGACCATCCTGCTGCACAAGCCGGTCGGTTATGTGTCGGGTCAGCCCGAGCCCGGCTTCACGCCGGCGGTCAAACTGGTCCTGCCGGAAACCCAGTTCCTGCTGCCCGGAACGCCGGTCTTCCATCCGACGCACCTCAAGGGCCTGGCACCGGCCGGGCGGCTGGATATTGACTCGACCGGACTACTTGTTCTGACGCAGGATGGCCGCGTCGCGCGTCAACTGATTGGCGAGCACTCGACCGTCGACAAGGAATATCTCGTTCGCGTCGAAGGGCGTCTGGACGCCAAGGGGCTGGCGCTGCTGAATCATGGCCTGAGTCTGGATGGCCGCGAGCTTAAGCCGGCCAAGGTCGAGTGGCTCAACGAGGATCAGCTGCGCTTCGTGCTGGTCGAAGGCCGCAAGCGGCAGATTCGTCGCATGTGCGAGCTGGTCGGGCTCAAGGTGGTTGGCCTCAAGCGGGTGCGCATCGGCCAGATCAAGCTCGGTGACCTGCCGCTCGGGCAATGGCGTTTCCTGCGCGACGACGAACGCTTCTAAGGACGCTCTGATAAAGTCTGAGTTCGTCATTCCGGCGAAAGCCGGAATCCAGAAAGATTCAACGAACTGGACACCGGCTTTCGCCGGTGTGACGAGTGAATCAGAGTCTCCCTAATCAAGAAATAGCTCCGGGTCGACCATCGCCCCGTTGAGGATGACGCTCCAATGCAGGTGCGGTCCACTGGCGCGACCGGTCATGCCGGACAGGCCGAGACGTTGGCCGCCTGACACGGCTTCGCCGGCGCGAACGTCGATGCGGTCCAGGTGGCAGTACATCGTGATCAACCCGTTGCCGTGATCGACGAATACCGTCTTGCCATTGAAGAAGTAGTCGGCGACGGCGAGTACCTCGCCCGGTGCGGCGGCGGCCACCGGCGTACCGCGCGGCACGGCAAGGTCGATGCCGACGTGCGGCGCGCGCGGCTCGCCGTTGAAGACGCGGCGCAGGCCGAAACGGCTCGACAAGCGTCCGGTGACCGGGCGGATGAAGTCGCTCTCCGTGTGCGCCGTTTCACGCCAGTGTCGCTTGAGCGCCCGTATGGTTTCGATCTCGCCGAGCGCCCGTGCCTCATCATCCGGCGCCAGCTGTACTTTCCCTGAGTCTTTGAGCCGGATGTGCTGTTCCGGATAGCGCTTGGTCGTGACCTCGAAACTCAGCGCCCGCTCGCCGGCTGCATCGCGCACGCGCAAGGTCTGGGTTCCGGGCGGTACGTCGAGCGCGATGCCGACGACAGCCAGCCAGCGATCCTGGTCGGCCGTCACGAAGACCTGCTGATCGCCGAGCCAGGCTTGTGGCGCTGGCGCGCCGCTGATTCGCGCGCCGAGCGGGACCAACGCCACGCCGCCGGGAACGCTGAGCGCCTTGGGCAGGGCCGCAGCAATACCTGGCGCTAGTAACAGAAGGAGTGACAGGGCTAACGAACGCACGAGGCGGGCAAGGCCACCGGGGCGGGTACGGGAAGAAGTCATCGATAGCAGGAGGCGGGAACGGGACTAAAGCGTCTTGGCCTTGAAGG
>JAGVUA010000072.1 GCA_019136545.1 Betaproteobacteria bacterium | reverse complement strand
CAGAACGTCAATTCAAATGAAATGTCGGTGTCGGATTGCCTCGGGCGCAGATCGGTATCCGGCATCGTGAAGCGGATGTTGAGGGCATACTTGTTGGCGCTGATCTCGGGAACCGCCGAATCTGCGCGCCGCAAGCGCAAGCGCACCAGTTGCGCGACCCGCCCGGCAAGCATCAACTGATAGCTGCCCCGGACCGCCACCTGCGGTTCGGGCCGGCCGGACGCCCGCAGCAAACGCAGGACGATGCTGATGCCCTGGCGGATCGGCAGCATCGGCGCCAGCCAGCCCTGGAGGTCGCGTTGCCTGAAGGCGGAGTCGCGATTGAGCCAATAATGGTAGCTGGGCAGATCGAATTCGCACACGCCGCCGGGAATGGCGGCGCGATTCCTGATGCTCATCAGCCACTCGTTGTCGCGCAAGTATTGGCCGATCTTGCCCTGCATGGCCAGCAGCGCCGCTGAAGCCTGCTCGATTTCGTAGAGCGCGCCGTTCAGCGCCTCTTCGGAAATATCGGGATTGTTCCGGAAAGAAAGCAGGATCTGCCGTTGCCGCTCGAGTTCCTGGACGAGGTCGAACTTGAGGTCGGCGCGTCCGGCGACTTCGAGGATTTCGAACAGGGTGACCAGTGCCACGTGGTGCTCGGCCGGGCCTTCGGCCGCAACAAAGTGAGCCACTCTCTCGAAAACGTCGTCGAGGCGCAGCAAAGTTCGAATGCGCTCGTTGAGAGGGTATTCGTAGGTGATCACAGGCCGTCCGCTGGCAAATTCCGCTAATTCTGACCTAATCGACGGCAAATCTCAACGTGCTGGCGCGTTTTCTCCGCAATTCGCCGCCTGACGGCAGTACTGGGCGTGCAGGGCATTCACTTGAGTGGCCAGGTTCTCGAGCGAGCCGTGGTTGTCGATCACGTCGTCAGCCGCCGCCAGGCGAGCCTCGCGGCTGGCCTGCGTGGCCATGATGCGCGCCACTTCGGCGCGGGACAAGCCGTTGCGGGCCATGACGCGCGCGATGCGAACCTCGTCGTCGCAATCGACCACGGCAACGCGCTGGACACGCTGGCGATAGTGCCCCGACTCGACCAGCAACGGCACCTCCAGCACGACATAGGGTGCGCCGGCAGCCAGCGCCGCCTCGCAGCGCCGCTGCGTCTCAGCCCCGATCATGGGGTGCAGGATGGCCTCCAGCCGCTTGCGCGCATCGGGGTCGCCGAACGCCAGCGACCGCATCGCCGCACGGTCCAGTCGGCCGTCCTCGGCGACCACGCGGTCGCCGAACGCGGCCGCGATGGCCGGCATGGCCGCGCCGCCGGGGGCCGTCAACGCATGGGCAACGGCATCGGCATCCACCACCACCGCGCCCAGGCGGGCAAAGGCCTCGGCGGCGGCACTTTTGCCGCTGCCGATGCCGCCGGTCAAACCAACGATGAAGCCCATCATCCGCCTCCGCATTCGCCAACGTCGACCGTCAGCCCGCTCAATGCCTGGTCGACGGCCTCGGCGGGTGCGCGAATCTCGAGGACCGCCTTGTCGGTCTTGCGCGGCTTGTCGTCGATCCTGACCGACTTGATGCCTTTTTTGCCCAACCGCTGCAGCAGATCGTTCGCCGCATCTTCCTTGTGGTACAGGCCGAGCGAGAAGGCGCCCCGATTCGGTCCGTCGTCGCTCACCACGAAGAAGTCGCTGATCCCGGCCTGACGCAGTTCCGCGGCAGTCTTGTCCGTCGGCTTGGCGGCCGCCGCCGGAATGAAAACCCAGTAGCTGCGGCCCTCCACCGGCGTCGAGGTCACCTCGCCGACGGCTGCCAGCCGGGCCGCGAGCCGGTCGGCATCGGCGATCGCCAGCGGCCCGAGGCGGCGGCAAACGGTTGCCGGCGCGGCCGGCGGCGCCGCAAGGGCTTCTTGCCCCGTTGCCGGCGCGGCCGGCGCAACCACGATCCGCAATTTTTCCGGGTTGAGCTGCTCGCTCAGCCGCCCGGGCTCCCGTCCTTCGTCGGCGCCGCCCAGATAGCCCGCGGCCCAGACGAAGAAGGCCAGGTTGACCAAAACCAGCGACAGGAACGCCAGGCGTGCCACGACCCGCGCCGCCGGTCAGCCCACTTTCGGCAAATGCTGCAGTGAGCGTTCCACCGCCTCGCGCGGATAGTCGTAGTCGTCGAGGGCGCCCGAGAAATAGCGATCGTAGGACGCCATGTCGAAATGCCCGTGGCCGGTGAGATTGAACAGCAAGGTCTTCTTCTCGCCGGTCTGCTTGCAGCGCATGGCCTCGTCGATACAGGCGCGAATGCCATGACAGGACTCGGGCGCCGGGATGATGCCCTCGGCGCGCGCGAACTGCACGCCGGCCTCGAAAGTGGCCAGTTGCGGCACCGCCACCGCCTCGATCAGCTTCTCATGGTAAAGCTGCGACACCAGCGGCGAATCGCCGTGGTAGCGCAGGCCGCCGGCGTGGATGCCCGGCGGCATGAAATCGTGGCCCAGGGTGTACATCTTCATCAGCGGCGTGTAGCCGGTGGCATCGCCGAAGTCGTAGGCATAGACGCCCTTGGTCAGGGACGGGCAGGACATCGGCTCGACGGCCACCAGGCGCAGGTTCTTGGCCTTGGGGTCGCCGGCCGCCTTGTCGGCCAGGAAGGGGAAAACGATGCCGCCGAAGTTGGACCCGCCGCCGCAGGGCGCGAAAATCATGTCGGGATACTCGCCGATCTTGGCCAGCTGCTGCTTGGCCTCCAGGCCGATCACCGTCTGGTGCAGCAGCACGTGATTGAGCACGGAGCCGAGCGCGTAGTTGGTATCGGCGCGGCTGGCCGCTTCCTCGACCGCCTCGGAAATGGCGAGGCCGAGCGAGCCCTGGTTCTCCGGATCCTTGGCCAGCGCATCGCGACCGGCCTGGGTGATGTCGCTGGGACTGGCAAACACTTCCGCGCCCCAGGTCTGCATCATCGAACGCCGGAACGGCTTCTGGTCGTAGCTGACCTTGACCATGAAGACGCGCACGGCGACACCGAACATCTGCCCCGCGAACGCCAGCGAGCTGCCCCATTGGCCGGCGCCGGTTTCCGTGGCCAGGCGGGAAATGCCGGCCTGTTTGTTGAAGAAGGCCTGCGGCACGGCGGTGTTCGGCTTGTGCGAGCCGGCTGGCGAGATCGCTTCGTTCTTGTAATAAATCTTGGCCGGCGTACCCAGCATCTGCTCCAGCCGGTGCGCGCGATAGAGCGGCGACGGCCGCCAGAGGCGATAGGCTTCGCGCACTTCTCCGGGGATGGCAATCCAGCGCTCGGCCGACATCTCCTGTTCGAGCAGGTTGCCCGGAAAGATGGCCAGCATTTTCTCGGGCGGCACCGGCTGCCCGTCCGGCCCCAGCGGCGGCGCCGGAGGGTTGGGCATGTCGGCAACAACGTTGTACCAATGGGTTGGAATCTCGTGCTCTTCGAGCAGGATCTTGGTCGGCTCAGACATCTTCTTTCCCTTGAAACGATAATCGCTAAAACCTTCTAAATTACCGTTTTCCGGGCCGCGGTCAAGTCATTCCTGTTAATGGGGGCATGGGTGGCCGCGCGGCGGGTCGCCGGCTCAGCGCACCCGGACGACGTATTCCAGCGTCTGCTTGCCGCCGGCCGGCACCTGCAGCTGCCACACGGCCGCGTGCGCGTCGCCCTTCTCGTGCGGCTGGCTGGCGCTGACGATTTCCCAATCGCCGGGCATCGGCTCGACGACCTTCACCGTCACCGGCTGCTCCTTGGCATTGCTCACCTCCAGGCGCCAGGCGGTCTCCACCACCGGATTGGGCCGGCCCGCCAGCTGGCGGAAAGCGGTCTGCTTGCGCGTGGCGGTGACGTCGAAAGCATTGCCCATCTTCAACCGCAGCCTGTCGTTCTTCGCGGTGTGGTCGATGGCATCCTCGCCAATGAAAACGGCATTGCCGCCGGCATCCTTCTTGTAAACCCGAACGACGCCCTTGGGCAAGGGCTTGCCCAGGTCGCCGCCGGCATTCTCGAATTCGAGGAAGACCGCGACCTTCTGTTTGCGACCGAGATCGGACGCCTGCCCCTGGTAATACCAGCCCTGCCCCGCCAGCAAGTATTCCTTTCTGACCGGCACGTTGGCCGCCGAAAGCAGCGCCACCTGCTTGGTCTGGTTGTCGAGGATGCTGGTCGGCCGGCCGAGCGTGTAGAGGTGGTAATCGAATACTTCCTCGCGCGCCATCTCCCGCGCCGGGGCCGGCGCCGCCATCGCCACCATGCCGGCCTTGGCCACCATGTCCTGGCGCACGCGATTGACATCGCCAGCCACCAGTTGCAGCCGGGCGTTCTCGTAGGCCGTGCCGCTCTGGTTGGTCAGCGTCACCCAGCCGGCCAGATCCAGCCGGCTCTCGTCGGCCGCCAGCTCGGCCACGTAGTCCGCCTGCCACGACAGCCCGCCGGACAGGTAGGAAAGCTCGGCCGTCTGCTTGCCGGCAGCGGCGCTTTCCAGCTTGACCACCAGCGTCGGCCGCTCGCGCAGGTTGCCCGGAATGGCGTTGAAAGTCAGCCGTCCCGGCACGCCGGTTTCGATGCGGTCGGCAAACTTGAGCACCGTGCCGCTGTTGGTGGCCAGCACTTGGGCCGTTTCGCGCGTCTCGACGCCCGTGGCCGGATTCGTGCGAATCACGCCGATGGTCTGGCCGACATGCTTTTCGAGCAGCTTTTGCGGCGTCAGCAGGTCGAAATCGAAATTCTGCTCGAGCAAGCGCAGCGGCGGCCCTGCCACCGCGCGCAGGCTGGCCGTCTCCGGCCGCATCTCCGCCGAGACGTCGCTCAGCGCAATGTCATTGATGCCGCGATCGAGCTCGAGCCGCCGCACTTCCTTGATCAGCGCCAGCGTGTCGTTGTAGATGGCCACGGCCACCGCCTCCCGGTCCTCGGCCCGGCTCACTTTTTCCGCGGCCTGCGCGGCGAAAGTCAGCCATGGCAATACGCCGAATATCGATGCCCATGCCATTGCCCGCATAATGTCATCCGCCTTTCTCTTAGGTTGAGCGAAGCCCATGCAAACCGGACCCCGTGAAATCGTAACGCCTTACCGCCCGATTCCGCTGACCGTGCCCGAGGGCATGAAGCCGAACGAATTCTTCAACAGCGCCGAGAATCTCGCCGACCTGGTGCAGAACAACGGCCTGCTGCGCAATCCGGAAGGCCTGCTGCTCTACCGCAAGGCGCTCGGCCACAGCAATATCTTCGACGCCTCGATCATCTACAACACCTCGCAGAGCATCCTCGATCCGCTCGGTCGGCCGGTACGGCGCACCCAAGTGCCCGCCAGCGCGAAAAACGTCTGGAACCGCATGAACCAGATCATCATCGAGTTCATGCTCGAGCGCTACCCCGATCCGCGCGCCCACCTCGTGCTGGCCGGCGAGGCCAGCCTGGACGCCACCTGGCCGCTGACCTCGCCGGGCGTGCCGAGCATCCGCATGCTGCACAACCATTTCATCGTCTTCGACCAGGCGCAACTGCGCGCCGCGCCGCTGGCCGACCCCGACAATGCCAACCTCACCGACGGCGGCCAGCATTCGCTGTTCCAGGCCCACATGGGCAAAGTCTATCGCGCCTTCTTCGCGCGGCTCGATCTGGCCATCCTGCGTCCCTGCGGCGACGACTCGCGCCGCCTGGCGCTGACCGGTTACCCGCAGGGCCTGCCCAGCTGGGAAATCGACGGCGGCGCGGCCGCGTTGAAGAGCGTCCGGTTCTGGAAAGAGTACGACGTCATCCTCAAGGGCTTCCTCGACTTCTATCGCAGCTTCTTCCACCAGGTATCGACGCGCAATGCCCCCATGTTGCCGGACCTCCACTTCCCGCAATTGGTGGAGGAAGCGCTGTTGTTCGACAACGATTTCCTCCAGGCCGCCAAGCAGGTGCGCGACCGCTGCATCCGCGACGCACGATATGCCAACGCCATTCGCTGGCAGCCGGCGTTCAAGCAGATCATCTACCGCGACGACCAGGGCGACCTGATCGTCACCATCAGCCAGAACTCGATCGGCAATGCCATCACCGAACTGCTGGGCGTCGTCGTCAAGCGCGAGCCCGACGCGGCCGCCTACGCGCTTGCCGAGCCGGCGCTGGTCGAGCAACTGCTGGAGGTCCGGCGGCGCCTCGTCGCGGCTGACTGCGGCACGGGCATCGCCACCGCTCAATGGGGGGTGGACTAGCGTCCCGACAGGCGCTCAGGCCAGGCCGAGCAGACGCAGGGCGTGGCCGGCGTCGTCGGATTCCAGCAGCGCCTGCTGAATGCGCGCCGGGCTCAACGACTTGTCGTTGTAGCCCGCCAGCACCCGATCGATCGACGTCGCCGAATCGGGATAAAAGCGCAGGAACATGGTGCGCAGCATGCCGGCGCTGGCGTTGCCCAGTTCCACGGCGACATCCACGCGGCCCGGCCGGATCAGCGCCTTGTCGAGGCGGTCGAAGTGGTTGGTGGTCAGGAAGACGACGCGCCCCTCCTGCGCGGCCACGCCGTCCAGCGCGTTCAGGAGCCCGCTGAAGCTCACCTCGATGCGCGTGTCCTGCTTGTCGCGCGCCACGAAGAAGGCATCGATGTCCTCGATGAGGATCAGCGAGCGCGGCGGCGTCTTTTGCAGCAGGTCGGCGATGGTCTGGTCGTTGAGCTTCGGATTGGTCAGCGACAACGCGCAAATCTTCAGATGCAGTTCGCCGGCCAGCGCGTAGGCGAAGCTGGTCTTGCCCGTGCCCGGCGGCCCGTGCAGGAGATAGCCGCGCCGCCAGGGAATGCCGAGGTCGGCATACCACTGCCGGCGGGCAAAGAACTCCTTGACGTCGGCGAGCAGCGTCTCGCTCGTGCCGCCATCGAGCACCACCGAGGCAATCTGCCGGCGCGGCCGCGCGCCGACCAGGTTCCACGACTCGCCCCAGCGGTCGATGGTGTAGAGCATGGTGTGATCGGCCATGCGCGCGTAGGCGCGCCGGATCACGTCCTCGAGCATGTCTTCCAGCAGTCGCCGCGAGGCGAACAGCGCGCTGACCTTGACCGTCTCGATCACCTGCAGGTTCATGGCGATGTCGCGCTGGATCCACATCGGCCGGCCGCCGTACCAGAACAGATGGAAACCCGGCGCCGGGCTGTAAAGCAGGCGCGGCAGGTCGTCGGTCTGGTCGTCGTCGCCACCCTCGCGGTTGTCCTGGATGACGGTGAACAGCCGGCTGCCGCGCCCATAGGGCAGTTCGTTCAGCCAGGCGATGTAGGCGTTGAACAAGTCGTTGCGCGAATCGATCACCGCCGTGACGATCAACGCGCGCTTGGCGTACCCCCACAGCCGTGCCGGCAGGTTGCGCAGCGTCGCCAGCATGACGCCGACGATGGCCAGCACCAGGCCGCCGGAAACGATCTGGTTCTGCAACTGATCGCGAACGGCGTTGACGAAAGACTCAATCACGGCCGCTCGATTCGGCGATGGCGGCCAGCCCTTCCAGCACCAGGTTATCCACGATCCGATGGGGGAAAGTCAGTGGCGGTGACACGCCGGCCACCACGGCAGCGGCGCCGCCCGACAACAGGCAGAGCGGATCGGCGCCGCCGGCGATCCCCCGGAACATGCGCTCGAGCGCGCCCGCCGTCGCCTGCAGCGCGCCGCTGGCGATGGCATCGAAGGTATTCCTCGGCTGTTCGGCAAACTCGCCCGCCGCCGCCGGCAGATTGGCCGTGCCGCCCGCGAGCGCATCGCGCATCAACGCCAGGCCGGGCAGGATGAGGCCGCCGAGAAAGCGGCCGTCGCCCGTCAGCAGGTCGACAGTCGTCGCCGTGCCGCTCATGACCACCAGGCAATCGCCCCGATGCCGGCTGCGCGCGCCGATCAGCGCCGCCCAGCGGTCGGCGCCCAGTTGTTCGGGATGATCGTAGCCGTTGATGACGCCGCATTGCGCCGCGCGCGCCTGCAGCCATTCGACCGTCAGGCGATGGCTCGCTGCAAAAGATTCGATCGCCTGCCGCGGCGCCTCTCCGGCAACGTTGCAGGCAAGGATGCGCGCCGGCCGGACATCGACGGCATCGAGCCGCGTACCTTGCTTAAGCCAGACGCCCCCTGCGCGCAGCCCCCATTTCAGGCGCGTGTTGCCGGCGTCGATGCACAACAGCAGGCTCATGCCGGCCGCAGTGAAACGTCGCCGGCGAGAATGCGCTGGACGCAGACTGCGGTTTCCAGCAGCAGCGCGCCATCGACATCGGCGCCGATGCAGATGCCCTCGACGGGCACCGAGAATTCGCCAATGACGCGCACCGGCGCGCCGGCATAGGCGTTGAGCGCCTGCCAGCGGTCGCGCAGCGCCACAAAGCCGCCGGTACCGAACTGCGCCAGCACGCCATGCAGCGCCGCCAGCAGCGCGGCAAGCACGGCATTGCGGTCGAGCTCGCGGTCGAGCGCCGCGGCGCCGCGGCTGACCTCCGGCGGCAGGCCTTGCGGCAGGCGCAGGTTGAGGCCGATGCCGATCACCGCCGCCGAGCCCGCCAGTTCGACGAGGATGCCGGCCAGCTTCTTCCCGCCGCGCAGGATGTCGTTCGGCCACTTGAGCGCGATGCCGTCGACACCGAGTCCCTGCAAGGCTTCTGCCACGGCGACGCCCGCGGCCAGCGACAGGCCGCTCGGCGAGGCGCCGCGCGGCAGGCGCCAGAGCAGCGAGAAGGTCAGGCTGGCGCCGGCATCGGCAATCCACGCCCGCCCCATGCGGCCGCGCCCCGCGGTCTGCCGCCCGGCGACCACGACGCTGCCCGACGGCGCGTCGGTGCGCCCGAGCAGCAGCGTGTTGGTGGAATCGCATTGCTCGACGACGTCGACATCGAAGCGCGCGGCGAGCGGTCCCAGCGCGGCAGTAATGGACGGTAGAGCAAGCGGGGAATCGGGCATGGCCCGATTATCGCCTATTCGCCCGTCTTGCCGTCATCGAGCCCGAGGTCCTGGATCTTGCGCGTAATGGTGTTGCGGCCGATGCCGAGCAAATGCGCGGCCTCGATGCGCCGGCCACCGGTGCTGGCCAGCGCGCGACGGATCAGCGTGGCCTCGAAGGCGCGCGACAGCCGGTCGAATACTTCGCCCGGCTGGGTCAGGATCATCCGGTCGGCCTCGACGGCCAGCCCGCTGAGCCAGTTATCGGGCAGGGTGGCGGCGGGATGCTCGCGCAATTCGGACGGCAGGTCGGCAACCTCGATGATCTGGCCGGGCGCCATCACCGTCAGCCAGTGGCAGAGATTTTCGAGCTGGCGCACATTGCCGGGGAATTCCATGCTCTGCAGGAACAGGACCGTCGCATCCGAAAGATGCTTGGCATCGACGCCCAGATCGGCGGCGCTGCGGACGAGGAAGTGTTTCGCCAGCAGCGGCACGTCTTCGCGGCGCTCGCGCAGCGACGGCAGCCGCAGGCGGATGACGTTGAGCCGATGGAACAGGTCCTCGCGGAACAGGCCTTCCTTGACCCGCTCCTCGAGGTTCTGGTGCGTGGCGGCGATGACGCGGACATTGGCCTTGACGGGCTGCTGTCCGCCGACGCGATAAAAGTGGCCGTCCGACAGCACGCGCAGCAAACGCGTCTGCAGCTCGGCCGGCATGTCGCCGATTTCGTCCAGGAACAGCGTGCCGCCCTCGGCCTGCTCGAACCGGCCGCGCCGCTGGCCGGCCGCGCCGGTGAAGGCGCCCTTCTCGTGGCCGAACAGTTCCGATTCGAGGAGGTCGCGCGGGATCGCCGCCGTGTTGATGGCGATGAAAGGCGCGTCCCGGCGGGGGCTGTGGCGATGGAGCGCGCGCGCCACCAATTCCTTGCCGGTACCCGATTCGCCGTTGATCAACACCGTCGCATGCGATTGCGCCAGCCGGCCGATGGCGCGGAATACCTCCTGCATCGATGCGGCATGTCCCAGGATCTCGGGCGCCAGCGCCGGCGTGCCGCCATCGCTGACTTTCGGCGCGGCCTGGTCGAGGGCGCGGCGCACCAGCGCCACCGCCTGATCGACGTCGAAGGGCTTGGGCAGGTACTCGAAAGCGCCGCCCTGAAAGGCGGCGACCGCGGAATCCAGGTCCGAATACGCCGTCATGATGATGACCGGCAGGTCGGGAAAGCTCGCCTTCATCCGCTTGAGCAGGTCGAGACCCGACGTTCCGGGCATGCGGATGTCCGACACCAGCGCGCGCGGCGCGTTGCCGCTGTCCAGCGCGGCCAGCGCTTCGTCGGCGGAGCCGAAACTCCGGCAGGCGATGTTCTCGCGCGCCAGCGCCTTTTCCAGCACCCAGCGAATCGAGCGGTCGTCGTCGATGATCCAGACGGTTTTCATGTCCTTGTCTCTTGCTCCTTGCCTACCGCCAGCGGCAGCCGAATGGCGAAACAGGTACGTCCCGGCCGCGACTCGACCTCTATGCTACCGGAATGCTGATGCACGAAGCTCTGCGCCAAGGTCAAGCCCAGCCCGCTGCCGCCCTCGCGGCCCGACACCAGCGGATAGAAAATCTTTTCGCGTATGGTTTCCGGAATGCCGGGGCCGTTGTCGATCACTTGCAATTCGAGTGCCAGGCGATACCGCTTCTTCGCCAGCGTCACCTGGCGCAGCGCGCGCGTGCGCAGGACGATTTCGCCCTGGCCGGCCATGGCTTGCGCGGCATTGCGGACGATGTTGAGGATCGCCTGGATCAGCTGTTCGCGGTCGCCGGTGACATCGGGCAGCGAAGTGTCGTAGTCGCGGCGCACGCGCACGCCGGCGTACTCGGCGTGGATCAGCCGGCGTACCCGTTCGAGCAGTTCGTGGACGTTCACCTGGGCGGGCTGCATCGCCCGATGCGACGACAGCAGCCGCTGCATCAAGTCCTGCAGGCGATCTGCCTCCTTGATGATGACTTGCGTGTATTCCTTGAGCGCCGGCGCGTTTTTCAGGCTCGCCAGCTCGCGCTCCAGCAATTGCGCCGAACCCCGGATGCCGCCGAGCGGGTTCTTGATCTCGTGGGCAAGGTTGCGGATCAATTCGCGATTGGCTTGCTGCTGCACGGCCTCGCGCTCCTCGCGGATCGCCTTCAACTGCTGATCGATCGGGCGGAATTCGAGGAGCAGGCGCGTGCCGACAACGTCGATGGGCGTGACCGTGCAGTCGAGGTGGAGCGGCTCTCCCGGTTCGCTGCCTCCGCCTTGACGGGTCACGGCGATGTTGTGCCCGGTGTAGCTCCAGTTGTTGCGCAGGGCATTGTCCAGGGCGGTATCGAGCGCGGCGGGCGTGCCGGCCAGTTGGGCCAGCGGACGGCCCAGCCAGGCGCGCTGGCTGACCGCGAAAAGGTTTTCGGCGGCGGGATTGAGATAGCGGATCAGCAGTCGCCCATCGAGCAGCAGGACCGCCGACGACAGCAGATCGAGACCGGCAAATCCGGTGGGCGTGGAAGCGGGTTCAACGGCGTTCATCCCCTCGAATCGAGCAAGAAGCAAGCCATCGCCAGATCACTTCTGGTTGGCCAGCTCCTTTTGCAGGGCGTCGACGTTGCGCTCGTGCAGTTGAACGCCGTCCTGCAGCGGTTTGATGCGGTCGAGATACTTCTGATAATTGCGTTCGCCGCCCTCCCGCACGGCCTCCTGCTCGGCGAGCGTGCGCTTCGCCTCGTCCAGGGCCCGGCGCTCCGCGGCAAGTTCCTCCTCGAGGATGCGGCGACGGTCGGAATCGCGCCCTTTCTGGGTTTCCGAACTCACCTTGGGAAAGCTTTCCGGCGTCGGCGTGCTGGCGCGGGGCCTGGCAGGCGGTGCCGCAAACGTCGAAACCGGCTTGTCCTGCGACAGGATGACGCAATTCTTGGCCTCGGCCTTCTGGTTCGTGTAGGTCGTGTGGCCGGCGGGATCGGTGCACTTGTACAACGTGTCGGCATGAGCGGCGCTCGCGCTCAGGGCCAGCAAAACGAGATGTCGGCGATGGATCATGGCGGCGGATTGTGCAGTTGACCGTTCGAGTTTATGCCAAAAAAAGAAAGGACGGGCAGTGCCCGTCCTTTCTTAACGCAGGAAACCGTTTTTGGTTTAGAGCGAATAGTACATATCGTACTCGACCGGATGCGTCGTCATGCGGAACTTGGTGACCTCTTCCATCTTCAGCTCGATGAAGGCATCGATGAATTCGTTGGAAAAGACGCCGCCGCGGGTCAGGAACTCGCGGTCCTTGTCGAGGTAGTCCAGCGCCTGGTCCAGCGACGAGCAGACGGTCGGGATCTTGGCATCCTCTTCCGGCGGCAGGTCGTACAGGTTCTTGTCGGCGGGCTCGCCCGGATGGATCTTGTTCTGCACCCCGTCGAGACCGGCCATCATCAGGGCCGAGAAGGCGAGATAGGGGTTGGCGGTGGGATCGGGGAAGCGGGTCTCGATGCGGCGGGCCTTGTCCGAATGCACGAAGGGGATGCGGATCGAGGCCGAGCGGTTGCGCGCCGAGTAGGCCAGCTTGACCGGGGCTTCGAAGCCGGGCACCAGGCGCTTGTAGCTGTTGGTGCCGGGGTTGGTGATGGCGTTGAGCGCCCGGGCGTGCTTGATGATGCCGCCGATGTAGTACAGCGCGAAGTCGCTCAGACCCGCATAACCGTTGCCGGCGAACAGGTTCTTGCCGTCCTTCCAGATCGACTGGTGCACATGCATGCCGGAACCGTTGTCGCCGACGATGGGCTTAGGCATGAAGGTGGCCGTCTTGCCGTAGCTGTGAGCGACGTTATGGACGATGTACTTGAGCACCTGGGTCCAGTCGGCGCGCCTGACCAGCGTGCTGAACACGGTGCCGATCTCGCACTGGCCGGCAGTCGCCACTTCATGGTGATGCACTTCGACCGGCACGCCGCAGGCTTCCAGCGCCAGGCACATCGCCGCGCGGATGTCGTTGAGGCTGTCGACCGGCGGCACCGGGAAATAGCCGCCCTTGACGGTCGGCCGGTGGCCGGTATTGCCGCCTTCGAACTTCTCGGCGGTGGCCCAGGCAGCCTCTTCCGAGAATACCTTGCAATACGAGCCCGACATATCGACTTTCCACTCGACGCTGTCGAAGATGAAAAACTCGGGCTCCGGGCCGAAGTAGGCGGTATCGCCGATACCGGAGGACTTCAGGTAAGCCTCGGCACGCTTGGCGATCGAGCGCGGATCGCGGTCGTAACCCTTGCCGTCAGCCGGCTCGACCACGTCGCAGGACAGGATCAGCGTGGCCTCGTCCATGAAGGGGTCGATGTAGGCGGTCGACGGATCGGGCATCAGCTGCATGTCGGAAGCCTGAATGCCTTTCCAGCCGGCGATCGACGAACCGTCGAACGCATGGCCGTCCTCGAACTTCTCCAAGCCGAACGCGGAAACCGGCACGCTGACATGCTGCTCCTTGCCGCGGATATCGGTGAAACGGAAGTCGACGAACTTGACTTCCTTTTCCTGAACCATCTTGATCACTTCTTGTGGCGTCATGCCGGATCTCCTGAATTGGGTTGAACGAATGAAGCACCAGGCTTTGATGGAAGGATAGCAGTTACCATGCCAATAAGCCCCCAGACTTAGGTGCCTGTATCGGAACGCTTTTGCCAAGCCGGGGCGGCGGAATCAACACCATCTTGGTGCAAGCCGCTCCTGGTTGGCACTAATTTGGTGCAATCGTGCAAATAAGCGCGATTTTGCGGAAATAGGGATCGTCGGGCAATTGCGCCGCCAGGCGCTGCCTCATGCCGACGACCTGGGCGGAATCCAGGACGGCATCAGGCGAAAGGAACACTTCGGCTTCGACACGCTGCCTCAGATAGTGCAAGCGCACCTCGTCGAATTTCAGGGTGCCGTCGTCACCCAAAATGGTGCGCAGGTGCCGGATCAACGCCTCACGCGCCGGCAATCGCGTGGCCGGCGCACCGGCAACGGGCAAATGGAAGTCCTCCTCGGGGTCGACATGCACCAGCAGATCGATCACATCCTCGTGAGCCGCCAGGACGCGCCGCCGAACTTCCTCGCCGATCCAGTGGCCTTCCGACACGCTGATATAGGCATCCACCTGGATATGCGCGTCGACCAGGACCTTTTGCGCCATCCGGCGAGTCCGCAGTTCGTGCAGGCCGATGACCCCTGGCGTGGCGCGTATGGTGTTACGGATACGCTCGACCTCCTCGGCATCGACGCCGGTGTCGATCAGTTCGCGCATGGCTGTCCAGGCAAACTCGGCACCGGTCTTGACGATCATGGCGCCGACGACAATCGCCGCCACGGCGTCGGCAAACGCGAATCCGAGCAAGGCGCCCCCGACCCCCACCGCCACCACCAATGAGGACAACGCATCGGCGCGGGCATGCCAGGCGTTGGCGATCAACATCGGCGAACGCAGGCGCTCGCCGACCGCCAGCATGTACCGGAACAAGGTTTCCTTGCCCACCAGCGTGAACACGGCCGCCCAGACTGCGGCAACGCCGATCTTGGGCGCGCTGTCCAGGTTCTGGAGCCGCTCGACTGCCGAAATCAGGATGCCGGCCCCGGTCGCCATCAACAACAAGCCGAGCACGAGCGAGGCCGCGGTCTCGTAGCGCGCGTGTCCATACGGATGCTCGGCATCGGCGGCCTCGGCGCCCTTGCGATTGGCATAGAGCACGAAGAAGTCGGCGAACACATCCGACAAGGTGTGCATGGCGTCGGCGACCAGCGCCTGCGAATGCGCCCATAGGCCGACCAGGACCTGCATGGCCGTCAGGACGACATTGACGGCGATGCTGACCCAGGTCACCTTGCGGCCTTCCCGGTATCGCCCGTTGTCGCCCGCGTCCGATGCGCCGAACGGCAAGCCTTCAGAAAGTTCTTCGCGGTTCATGGCCGAGGATTGTACCGACCGCGGCCTGATAAAATTCTCGCGTCAAAGTCAGGCCTCACGGATCGCCATGCAGATCGCCGCCATCAGTTTCGACAAGTTCAACGCGCTCGCCGACCAGGAGGCGCAGGAGCGGATTCGCGCCGCCCGTGCCCGGCTGGGCAAGCGCGCGGTGATCCTGTGCCACCACTACCAGCGCGCCGACGTGTTTCGGCATGCCGACCTGACCGGCGACTCGCTGAAGCTTTCGCGCCTCGCCTCGCAGTCGGATGCCGAGTTCATCGTGTTCTGCGGCGTGCATTTCATGGCCGAGGTCGCCGACATCCTTTCGCGCCCCGAGCAAGTCTCGATCTTGCCCGACCTCGCCGCCGGCTGCTCGATGGCCGACATGGCCAGCCTGGCCAAGGTCGAACGCGCCTGGCGCGAGCTGTCGGCAGTGCTCGACCCCGACGAGCAGGTCACGCCGGTCACCTACATCAATTCCGCCGCCGACCTGAAGGCGTTCTGCGGCGAGCATGGCGGCATCGTCTGCACGTCGAGCAATGCGCCGAAAATCCTCGAGTGGGCGTTCGCGCGCCGCGCCAAGGTGCTGTTCTTCCCCGACCAGCATCTGGGCCGATGGAGCGGCTACAAGATGGGCATCCCGATGGAAGAAATGGTGATCTGGAATCCCGATCTCGAGCTCGGCGGCCTCACGCCGGCGCAGATCGCCCAGGCCAGGATCATCCTCTGGCATGGCTACTGTTCCGTGCACCAGATGTTCCAGCCGGCGCAGATCGAGCGCTTCCGCGCGCAATATCCGGATGGCAAGGTGATCTCGCATCCCGAGGCCCCGTTCGAAGTCTGCAAGGCTTCCGACGCCGTCGGCTCGACCGAGAAGATCATCACCACCGTGAAAGAGTCAGCCGCGGGGACGCGCTGGCTGGTCGGTACCGAGCTCAACCTCGTCGACCGCCTGGCCGACGAGGTCAAGCACGAAGGCAAGATCGTGCAGTTCATGGGCGGCGTCATCTGCATGTGCTCGACCATGCAGCGCATCGATCCCCAGCATCTCGCCTGGACCCTGGAGAACCTCGCCGAAGGCAAGGTCGTCAATCGCATCGCCGTCCCGCCGCACGAAGCCGCACCCGCCAAAATAGCCCTGGAAAGGATGCTGGCCGCATCCTGACGCCGGCGATGGAACCGACCCTGCATATCGCCACCCACAATATCCACAAGGGGTTTTCCCAGTTCAACCGCCGCATGGTGGTGCACGACCTGCGCGAACGGCTCAGGGAACTCGATCCCGACATCGTTTTCCTCCAGGAAGTGCAAGGCCTGCACATCGGTCACGCCGAGCGTCACGAGCAATGGCCGGAGGAGCCGCAACACGAGTTTCTCGCAGCCGACGTCTGGCAAAGCGCGGCCTACGGGCGCAACGTCATCTACGACCACGGCCACCACGGCAACGCCATCCTCTCCCGCTTTCCGATCATCGCCGAACACAACCAGGACGTGACCCACTTGCGCTTCGAGCGCCGCGGCCTGCTCCATTGCGTGGTCGAAGCGCCGAAGCTCGACAGTCCGCTGCATTGCGTCTGCGTGCATTTGTCGCTGTTCGGCCGGTCGCGCCTGCGGCAAATGGACGCGCTGGCCAAGCGCCTGGAAGGCCTGGTGCCACCGGACGCGCCGCTGATCATCGCCGGCGACTTCAACGACTGGCGCAACCGCGCGCATGACCGGCTCGCCGACCGGCTTGGCCTCGTCGAAGTCTTCGCCGGGGTGATCGGCCGGCCCAGCCGCAGCTATCCCAGCACGCTGCCGATGCTGCGCCTCGATCGCATCTATACGCGCGGCTTCAGCATCGAGCGCGCCGAGGTTCACCTGGGCGAACCCTGGGCGCGGATCTCCGACCACGCAGCACTGTCCGCCCATCTGATGCCGCTGACGCCTGCGGATCGATGAAGGCGGTCTTCCTGGCCGGCAACCGCGTCGAGCTGCTGAAGAACGGCGGTCAGTATTTTCCGGCCTTGTTGGCTGCCATCGACGGCGCCCAGCACGAAGTCCACCTGGAAAGCTACATCTTTGCCGACGACGATACCGGCCGCGCGATCGCTGCCGCCCTGGCCGGGGCCGCCCAGCGCGGCGTGGCGACACGCGTGATGGTCGACGGATTCGGCGCCCCCGATTTCATGGCCCGCCTCGGGCAAGACCTGGTCGCGCAGGGAGCGGAAGTGATGGTCTACCGGCCGGAAGTCGCGCGCTTGCGGTTGCGCCGGCACCGATTGCGCCGGCTGCACAGAAAGCTGGCGGTCATCGACCGGCGCCTCGCATTCGTGGGCGGCATCAACATCATCGACGATCTCGACAGGCCGGACCTGGTGGCGCCGCGCTTCGACTACGCCGTGGCGATCGAAGGGCCGCTGGTAAACCCCGTCCACGCCGCCGTCCGTCATCTCTGGCAACTCTTGCGCTGGGCCAGCTTTCGGCGCCGCCTGCCGCGGGCGCCGCCGCTCGCGACGAGCCCGCCGCGCGGCGGCGTCGAGGCGAGCTTCGTCGTGCGCGACAACCTGCGGCATCGTCGGGACATCGAGGAAGCCTATCTCGACGCCATCGCCGCGGCTCGTCGCGAGATCATTCTGGCCAATGCCTATTTCCTGCCCGGCCGACGCTTCCGGCATGCGCTGGCTGACGCGGTGGCGCGCGGCGTTCGCGTCAACGTGCTGTTGCAAGGCCGCATCGAATATCTGCTCCAGCATTACGCGACCCAGGCGCTCTATGGCAGCCTGCTGGGCGCCGGCGTAAGAATTTTCGAGTATCGACCGAGTTTCCTGCACGCCAAGGTCGCGGTCATCGACGACGCATGGGCGACCGTCGGCTCGTCGAACATCGACCCCTTCAGCCTGCTGCTCGCGCGCGAAGCGAATGTGATCGTGCGCGATGCCCACTTCGCCGAACAGCTCCGCCGCAGTCTCGCCCAGGCCATCAACGACGACAGCTCCGAAGTGCGTGCCGCCGATTTCCGTCAGCGCTCGGTCTTTCGGCGCGCCGCCAGCTGGCTGGCCTACGCGGCGGTGCGGCTGGCGGTGGGTTTCGCGGGCTACGGCGGCAAGCGCGAATATCGCGTCTAGGCTGCGAGGCCCCGCGCGCGCGGGACCCGCGACATATCCCAGTTCGCGCGCGCCCAGCGCCAAAAGTCAGCCGTGGTGGCACGCCGCAAGTCTTTCGGCGGCGACTGGCCGAGGAAGGCCAGCGCATCGGTCATGGCGGGTACGGGGTCGCGGTAGTCGATGGCCGGCGCCCGCGTCTGCTTTGAAAGCTTTTCGCCGTCGGCGTTGACCACCACCGGCAGGTGGGCATAGGCAGGCACCCTCAGGCCGAGACAGCCTTGCAGGAAAATCTGGCGTGGCGTCGAATCGAGCAGGTCCGCGCCGCGCACCACATGCGTCACCCCCTGATCGGCATCATCCACTACCACCGCCAGCTGGTAGGCGAAATGGCCGTCGGCGCGCAGCAGGACAAAGTCGCCGGCCTCGCGCTCGAGGTTCTGGCAGCAACGTCCCTGGATAACATCGTCGAAACACACGGTACCGGCGTCGACCCGCAACCGCCATGCCCGCGCCGACTTGCCGGCGGGCAGGCCGGGGCGACAGGTGCCTGGGTAGACATGCGCGCCATCGGGCGCCAACGCCGAGTCGGCCAGTTCGCGACGGGTACAGGCGCAGGGATAGGCGCGACCGGCCGCCTTCAATGTTTCCAGGACCTCCCGATAGCGGGCCTTGCGCGTGCTTTGAAAGAGCACGGGGCCATCCCATTCGAAGCCGCAGGCGGTCAAGGCGCGGAGCATCTCGTCGCTCGCTCCCGGCGGACAGCGCGGCTCATCGACGTCTTCCATGCGCAGCAGCCAGCGGCCGCCGCACGCGCATGCGTCGAGGCGGCTACCCAGGGCCGCCACCAGCGACCCGAAGTGCAGGGGCCCGGTGGGACTGGGGGCGAAACGGCCAACCGGAACTTCGATGCTCATGTGCACGATTGATAGGCGGAGAATGCGGAATCGAGTAGCATAAGCGATCCCTAATAATCAAGCTGAGGATTCGCCATGGCCACTGTCGAACTGACCGCGGACAATTTCAAGGACGCGGTCGCCGGCAACGACATGCTGATCGTTGATTTCTGGGCGCCGTGGTGCGCGCCTTGCCGTTCGTTCGCGCCGACTTTCGAAGCCGCCTCCGAGCAGCATGCCGACATCGTGTTCGCCAAGGTCAACACCGAAGTCGAACAGGAACTGGCCGGCGCCTTCAACATCCGGTCCATTCCGACGCTGATGGTGTTCCGGGAGCAGGTGATCGTCTACGCCGACGCCGGCGCCCTGCCCCCCGCCGGACTCCAGCAGTTGGTCGATGGGGTGCGGAGTCTGGATATGGACAAGGTGCGCGCCGAAATCGCCGCCCAGGAAAACCAAGAACAGCATTGAACGCGTTGCGGCGCATGCCGGCTCGGTCCGGCGGCCGGCGGCTAGTCGATCGTATCCCGTACCACCGGCTCCGCCTCGGGCAGGAGCGCTTCAGCGCCTTCGGCATCGAGTGCGAGAAGTTGGCGGCAAGTGCAGCCGAGCTTGTCCCACTCGCGCGTCGTGCTCTGGCCGTCAATCCGCTGCACCAGGAACTCGGCGAGTTGCGCGAGCGCCACCATGCGCGCGCTGGCCGGCGCAATGACCAGCGGTCCGGAGGCCAGGATCACGGCATCGTGGTGGCAGCGGATCGCTTCGCTGGTCTCTTCGGGCAGCCACCAATTCTGCGCCATGAGGCTGCCGACGATGGCATGATTGGTCGGACAACGCACCTGTTCGACATCGGTGAACACTCGGTCGAGATCGGCGTCGGCCTCCTTCAGGATGGCGACGTATTGCGGAAATTTCTTCATCAGGATCGGGATGCCGCAATCGCGGAACAGGCCGAACGTATAGGCATCGTCCGGCCGCACGCCGTCGCGCACGCCCAGCCGGCCCACCAGCCACCCCGAGACGCGCGCGACCCGGGCTGAAACATCCCAGAAGCGTTCCATCGCCGGCGTGGCAAGGAATACCTTGCGCAGCACCAATCCGGCGATGGCCCGCGACGAGATATTCAGACCGAGCATGACCAGCGCCTGCGTCACGGTCCGGGCACGCGACCGGAACCCGAAATAGGAGGAATTCGCCGTCTTGAGGAGACCGGCGGCCAAGCTGACGTCGGCGCTGATCAGTTCGCCGAGATAGCGGAAGTTCGGTTCCTCCTTGCGCATCTCCTCGCCAACGCGCTCGAGAATCAAGGGCCTTGGCGGAATGCCCACGTCGCGCAAGGATTGTTCAAGCTTCGACTCCACCACGGTCGGTGTCGGAGCCTTGTCAGTGGTCACGCTGGTCGTCGTATTCATCGCCATCTCCTCAGCCATTCAACCAAGGCCTCGCCATCCATGGGTCGGGCGCGCAAGAATCCTTGAACCGCATCGACGTTGAGCTCGGCGAGAATTTCGAACTGCCGCTCGGTTTCCACGCCCTCGGCAACGATGGTCATGCCGAGTTCCCTGCCCAATTGCGCGATGGCGCGCACGATCGCCAGGGCGCGACGATCGTCAGGCAACACCGAGATGAATGCACGGTCGAGCTTGAGTTTGGAAGCCGGGATGTCCTTCAAGTTGGCCAAACAGGAGTAGCCCGTGCCGAAATCGTCGATCGCCAACGACACGCCGGCCTGCTTGGCCGCTTTGAGGTTGGCCTGAACGGTTTCCGAGACATCCAGAAATAGCGATTCGGTCAATTCCAGTTCCAGCAAGTCGGGTTCGATGTCGCCGCAGTAGAGCGCGGCATACAAGGCTTCGACGAAGCGCGGGGCCGTCAGTTGGGCACGCGAGACGTTGACCGCCACCTTGGTTGCGAAACCGTGGTCCCGCAAACGGCGGGCGTGCTGAGCGGCGTTGAGCATGCTCCATTCGCCCAGCCGGGCAATCAACCCGGTCTTCTCGGCGACGGGGATGATCTTGTTCGGCGCAAGCGACAGCCCGTCGACCTGGCATCGCATCAGAGCTTCGGCAGATTCGATGCTGCCGCTGAAATTGATGATGGGCTGGTAGTGGAGCGTCAAGCCGCCCGACTCCAGCGCCGCATGAATCTGGCTCTCGATGACCAGTTCTTCGCGAGCCAGCAGGACGCCGACCCGACCCGGCACCTGCTCGTCGCCGGAAACGACGTAGCGTCCGCCGCCCAACCGCTTTGCCTCGAGCATGGCGCGGTCGGCGCGTTCGATCAGCGCCAGCGAGTCCTCCTCACTATCAAGCAAGGCAACCCCGATACTGCCGGACGGTCGCATCCGTATGTTGCCGACTTCGACCGGCATGGCGATCGTACGGAGCAGTTCGTCCGCGATCTCTTCCGCTCGCCGTCGGTCGCAAGCGGGCACCAGAAAAGTGAATTCGTCGCCGCCCATGCGCGCGACTTCGGCGCGGCCGGCCAGCGCATCGCCAAGGCGTCGCGCCACCATGGCGATCACCGCATCGCCACCGAGATGACCAAAGGATTCATTGACCTGCTTGAAACGGTCCAGATCCGCCCAGAGGACGGCAAACGGCCTACCCTGGCGCCGGCAGAATTCGGCGAGCCTGACGGCCGCGCGCAGACAACCGCCACGATCGAGAAAACCGGTTAGCGGATCGAAGCCGATGGCGTCCATGAACTGATCGAGATCCTGACAAAACGGGTTGACGACACAGGCGGCAAGCGACCGACACTGCCCTGCCGCGTGGCCATTCCACGCCGTTACCCTCTCTTGCTTTCGTAAAAAAACGAAGCCCCTGTATTGCTTGCTATAACGGCATGATTCAGCTTTCTATGAGGAAATTTGAGCAACACAATGATTAAAAAGGGTTTTGGCATTGATTGCCTGTTGGCTTGGGGTTGCTGGCGTTCAGCGCTGGCATCGGCTATCCGTGCCTCGCCCGGCCGGTGGTACAGTGCGAGCGCCATCTCAATCCGAAAGAAAGGCACCGGCCGTGGCCCGCATTCCCCTGGTTAAGCCCGCAAACCTGTCCGACCCCGCAATCGTCGAGATTTTCGACTGGGTTACGCAGATGGAAGGCACCGTGCCGAACCACTTCCTGGTGGAAATGAACTTTCCCGAGCTGTTCAAGGCCAAGCTGGCGACTACGCAGGTCTTGTGGCAGATGGGTGAATTGACCCTGCCGGAAGTCCAGCATGTGGGCATTCTGGTTTCTCGCGCCAATGGCTGCCCCTATTGCACGGCGGCCTTCTGCACCATACTCAATTATGGCCTCGGCACTGCGGAAGATTACGTCAGGGCGCTTGCGGAGCAGGGATTGACGGCGGTGCGCGAAGACCGGCTGAAGACGCTTCTTGCTTTTGCCTTGAAAGTGAACTCGGATCCCAAGGCAGTCACGGATGACGAGATTGCAGCCCTACGCGCCGCCGGGCTTTCCGACAAGGGCATCGTGCAGCTCATTCACCTGGTATCCGACTTCGGCTCGTACAACCGCCTCAATCTCGCGCTGCAAACCGACTACGACTACCGCGACATGTGGCGCGCGCTGGCCTTCGGCTGGAACCCGCAAGCCGGCGAGCCAGCCGGCGACAATGACCGAGGCGTCAAGAAAGCTTGAACCCGGCTTACCGGTCAAGGCCTTTGCTCAAGACCGGGCAATCCTTCTTGAAACGGCGCCGGTCGATGCGCATCCGCAATGCCTGCGGCGGCGCGCTTCCAGTTCAGGCCCGATCTGTACGGGCTTCGACCAGGAGGCCTTTGCCTCAGACGTTGAACAGCGATTGTGACTGCAAATCATTGAATAAACAGTTCACCATGCTGCTCCGTTAAAAAATATACTCATGTTTGTACTCAAAAAACTCAGTAGTGAGTACGTTCAACCCTGATCTGGCGCCGTTGCGGCGGCTCGGATTCAGCTTTCCAGACGCCTGCGACAGTCACCAATGGTGGATTTTATCTGCTGCGCCAACATCTGCCTAATCGGAGCACGCTCAAATCGCTCACCCAATGAGCTTGCCTGCGGCAACATCCGGTCAATGACCTCTTCCGCCCGTTTCCTTGGGATGCCACCTTCCTCCGCCAGACGCAATAAGTGCCGGCGTTCGATGGCAGCACCTTCGCCGCAAACGTCCAGGTGATGCTGGCCCATTGGGCCTTCGCTGAAGGTCAGGTCGAATGCCGGTGCCAGACGCCAGCGCCGGTCAGACCCGAGACGCCACGCGAAATTCTTGGGATGGTCGTCACGATTGTGGAAGAGCACATTGAAGACTGCTCGCGCGTAAGCTTTCTCCACTTCGCGCTCGTCGCGCGTCAGGAAACGGGTAGCCCGCAGGAAGGCGGTGTAGTCGGTGGCACCGGGCAGGCGAAAATCCACTTGCAACAATCCAGCCAGACTGTGCACCGGGACGCGTTGCCCTCCCTCCCGGTCGAAGCGCGCGACGCCGAAGGCGGCCAGTTCGGGGCCAAGGTCGAACCAGCGACTTTCGGGCACATCCAGTCCGCAATCCCGAGCCAACTCGGCATAGAGCTGCTCGATGACGCAAACCTCTTTGTGTTCGTTCTGCGCCGGGAACTTGACCAGCCAGGGACTGCCGGGCGCATCCGGACGGGTGCTGACTTGCCCGGTCATTGCGTCGTACTGCACCAAGGCCTTGGGTCGAGCCCCTTGCGGTGAGCCGCCGGTGAGCGCGAGCTCGCGCAGGGCTGCCCCCGCCTCGCCCGCGAGCGCGAGACGGCTTTGCTCGGCCAGCGCCAGCAAGGACCAGTCGGGCTCGTGGGCGCCGGCGTCGCTTGCCGGAACGAAGCGTAACGCGCCCATCGCGCGCTCACCAATGAAGGCCAGCCGGTCCAGTGGCCCGGGATGGCGCAAGCCGTGTTGACGGAACAACCGATCCATCAGCAGCAAACCCCAGCCGTCAGGCAGACTGTCGGCGATCAGGCCCGGAAGGCGATGCAAATGGGTCGGAAAACCTCCGTAGGCATCCGCACGCAGCTTGAGGTGCAAGGGCGACAGTTCCAAGCCTTGAGACATGGCTTCGGGAGAATATTCGAACCTCATCGGCAAAGGAGAGATCGGCCAGTTGCCGGATCAGCTTCTGATCGACCTTGGATTG
>JAGVUA010000141.1 GCA_019136545.1 Betaproteobacteria bacterium | reverse complement strand
AAGATGATCAACGCCAGACAAGCCTCGGGAGACTTCTGCCAAGCGTCCAGTTCGCCGCGTTCGGCTTGCTCCACCGCTGGCAGAAAGCGCTCGCGAACCTCCGCGTCGACGCGCGCGCTGCCCGCGAACCAGAGCTCGCCATGCAAGCGCGTCGGAGATACGTCTTTCGGAAACCAGTAGTCCAGGACTGTCCGATAGTCTTCCATGGCTTAGAACGATCGAAGTTCAAAATTTGGTCAATGCCGAGTGTGGCTCGATCCGATCAACTTTGCAACGCAGGCATCGCGGCTCATCCGGCTTCTCACGGATGTGCTCCGGCCACCGGCCAGCCCGGTGATCGCCCGATGCTTACTGGTCATGGTGAACCTGTTCGACGATTCCCGTCTATGGGCGAACGGTTAGCGCCCCAGCCATTCTGATAACTCGTCCGCCGCGATGTCGATGAATGCCCGCAACTTGGGCGACACGAAGCGTTGCTTTGGATAGACGACGTTCAGCGGATCGGCTTTGGCTTGCCAGTCCGGCAGCGCCGGAACCAGCAAACCCTTGTCGCATTCGGTACGACACAGATAGGTCGGCAGAAGCGCGATACCTTCCCCCGCCAACACCATGGATCGGATCACCCCGACATCATTGATCAGCACATCACCCGGCATGGGAATGGTCAGGCTGCCCTTGGCATTGGCAAGCGTCCACTGTTCCTTGCCCAGAGGCGTGAATTGCAGGCAGCGGTGGTGGCGCAAGTGCTGCGGCCTGGTCAGCGGCGGTGCCGATTTCAGATATTCGGGACTGGCAAACGGTGTCCAGCGGGCGATACCGACCGGCTTGGCGATCATGCTGGAATCCTGCAGGACGCCGGCCCGGATGGCGACATCGATACCTTCGGCCACCAGGTCGACGTAGCGATCTACCAGAACGAGATCGATGCTCACCTTCGGGTGGGCCTGCCGCACCCGGTTGACGATCCGGGCGAGGAGGGTATCGCCCATATCCGCCGGTGCGGTAAGGCGCAGCAATCCCTTGGCTTCGCCCGTCGCCGAGGTCACCGCTGCTTCGGCTTCCAGCATGTGGCCGAGTCCTTCAGACGCATGCTCGAAATAGATCGCGCCGACGTCGGTCAGATTCAGGCGTCGTGTCGTCCGCTGCAACAGCGTTACGCCCAGCCGCTTCTCCAGGCGCGCCACCCGCGTGCTGACGGTGGATGTCGGCAAACCGAGCTGGCGAGCGGCGGCGCTGAAACCGCCGGCCTGCACCACTTTGACGAAGACGGCGGCCTCGTTGAGATCCATTGTTCATTTCATTGAATAGTCATTTCATATTTAACCATCTAGTCAAATAAAAGACCAGGCCCTAAATTGCTTCCACCGATACACGAACACACCACGGAGGCAATCATGAAACAACTGGCATTCATCAAGCGCAGCAACGGCAGCCACTGGGTCGGCGATGGTTTTCCGGTGCAGGGCATCTTCTCCTACAACGATGTTGCCGAAGAACTCTCGCCCTTTCTGCTGATGGACTACGCCGGCCCGGCAGACTTTCCGCCGACCGACAAGAGGCTCGGTGTCGGCCAGCATCCGCACCGCGGTTTCGAGACCGTGACCATCGTTTATGAAGGCGGCGTCTCCCACCGTGATTCCTCGGGTGCCGGCGGCACCATCGGTCGGGGTGACGTGCAGTGGATGACGGCGGCCTCGGGGCTGCTGCACGAGGAGTTTCACAGCGAGGACTACGCCCGGCGCGGCGGCCCCTTTGAGATGGTGCAGCTCTGGGTCAACCTGCCGGCCAAGGACAAGATGTCGGCCCCCGGCTATCAAGGCATTACCGCCGATCAAATTCCGACCGTCGATCTTCCCAACGGCGCGGGTACGGCGCGCATCATCGCTGGCAACTACGGAGACGCGCGCGGCGCGGCACGCACCTTCACGCCGATGAACGTTTGGGACATGCGTTTGAAGGCGGGCCGCTCACTGTCGCTCGAACTGGCCGAAGGCCATACCGCGGCCCTGTTCGTCCTGCACGGTGCGCTGCGGATCGGCGCACACACCGTCCGGGCTGCCGAGCTGGCCGTCCTGGAACGCGAAGGCACGGAACTCGCGGTCGAGACCACGGAAGACGCCGTCGTTCTGCTGCTGTCCGGCGCGCCGCTCAATGAGCCCATCGTCGGCCACGGCCCCTTCGTGATGAACAGCCGCGAAGAAATCATGCAGGCCATGCGCGATTTCAACAATGGCCAATTCGGGCAGATCGCCCATTAACGCAACACAACCGAAAGGAAAATCGTCATGTCCCAAAAACTTCTGCAGCTTAAGACCAGTCTCTTCGCCAACCACGGGCAGTCCAGCCAGTTGTCCGACGCTTTCGTCGCCGCCTGGCAACTCAGCCGGCCCGGCGCTCAGGTCACGGTGCGCGATTTCTCCGCCGATCCGGTGCCGCATCTCGACGGCGCCGGCTTCCAGGCCTTTCTCGCCAAGCCGGAGGAGCGCACTGCCGAGCAGCAAGCGAAGGCGGCCTACGCCGATGCGCTGGTCGCCGAACTGCAGGCGGCCGACGTGCTCGTCATCGGCTTGCCGATGTACAACCTCGGCATTCCTTCGATGCTCAAGGCCTGGGTCGACCACGTCTTCCGGGCCGGCGTTACTTTCCGCTACACCGAGACCGGCCCGCAGGGGCTGCTCGTCGGCAAGAAGGCCTATGTCTTCGCCGCGCGCGGGGGCCGCTATGCCGGTACCGCCCTCGACATGCAGACCGACTACGTGCGCGCCTTCCTCGGCTTCATCGGCATCACGGACGTCGAGTTCGTTTATGCTGAAGGGCTGAACATGGGTGAGGAAAGCAAGGCCGCCGGTCTGGCCGGTGCCCGTGCCGAACTGACCCGCATCGCCGCCTGACGGAGAGAGATCATGCCGACAACGCCCACAGTCAATGCCACACTGGAAGACACCCCTTATGTCGTCACGCTTACCGACGACCTTGGTCACACCTGGACGGCCGACGAACCGACGGAAGTCGGCGGTGGCGATACGGCGCCTGCGCCCGACCGGCTGATCCTGGCCAGCCTGGGGGCCTGCTCGGCGATCACGCTGAAGATGGTGGCTGTCCGGCGGCAGTTGCCGCTGACCGGCGTACGGGTCGAGTTGCGGCTCAACCCAGACGGCAAGCCAGCCGCCGGCAACGACATTCACCGTACCATCCACCTCGACGGCGACTTGACTAGCGAGCAGCGCGAGCAGTTGCTCAAGATCGCCAATGCTTGTCCGATGCACAAGCTGCTCACTGGCGAGGTGCGCATCCAAACCGACTTGGCCTGAAGGAACCCACCATGAACGGCATCGTCCGCATTTCTTCCCGTGATGCCGATCTTGGCGACGGCATGCTCGTTCGTCGGCTGCTGCCGAGCCGGCTGCAGCGCATGGTCGGGGCATGGTGTTTCCTCGACCATGCCGGGCCGGTCGACTTCCCGGCCGGCAAGGGCATGCACGTCGGCGCGCATCCGCACGTCGGTCTGCAGACTTTCACCTGGCTGATCGAAGGCGAGGTGATGCACCGCGACAGTCTCGGCAACGAGCAGCTCATCCGTCCTGGGCAGGTCAATTTGATGACCGCTGGCCGCGGCATCGTCCACACCGAAGACTCCGTGGCCGATGGCCAGCGGCTGCATGCCGCCCAATTGTGGATCGCCCTGCCGCCGGAAGCGGAGGACTGCCCACCGGATTTCGCCCATCACCCGGTGCTGCCGCAATGGCAGGCGCATGGCGCCCAACTGACGCTGCTCGCCGGTACCTATGGCAGGGCAACCGCGCCGACGCGCCTCTTTTCCCCGCTGCTGGGCCTCGATGTCGCCAGCGATGGGGCCACGGCGCTAAAGCTCGAGCTGGACCCGGATTTCGAGTACGGCCTGTTGCCGCTGTGCGGCGACCTGACGCTCGCAGGCGAGCATTTCCATACCGACGAATTCGCCTACCTCGGGCAAGGGCGTCGCGAGCTGCCACTTGCCCTGAACGCCCGGACCCGGGTGCTCCTTCTCGGCGGCAGACCGTTCGAACAACCGATCGTGATGTGGTGGAACTTTGTCGGCCACAGCAAGGCGGCGATCGCCGCCGCTCAACGCGAATGGGAATCCGGCGACGGTTCGCGTTTCGGTCGCGTCAAGCACGATGAGGGACGGCGGCTCCTTGCGCCGCCCTTGCCCTGGGCGACCCGCTGACGCGACGCCATTCCCCTGCAGGGCTTCCGCGCGACATCCACCGCAAGCTGGGAGCGCGCGGTCAGCCGCGCGCCCGCACGATCTTGCGCACCAAGGCCTGCATCTGGTCGCGCACCAGCTGGATCAGCTTCGCATCGGTCAAATTGCCGTCGGCGTCGAAAGCACCGGCGAAGGCGTTGGCGAAAACTTCCGGCTTGGTCAAGGGCTGCAGGTCGAGGAATACGCAGACCTGACGCAAATGGTATTGCGCCCGCGAGGTGCCCATGCCGCCGCCGGCGCCCATGATGGCGACGGCCTTGCCGGCGAGCAGCGCATTGTCCGGCTCGCGTGAGGCCCAGTCGAGGATGTTCTTCAGCGCCGGCGCCATCGAATAGTTGTATTCGGTGCTGGCCAGCACCAGCGCATCGGCTGCCGCGAGTTGCGCCATGACCCGGTTGACGGCGGCCGGCTTCTCGACGATGTCCTGGTTGTAGAAGGGAATATCCGTGAGGTCGGCGATCGCCATGGTAGTGGCGTCGGGCAGCTGCGCCTGCGCCGCACGCAGCAGTCCCCGGTTGGTGGATTTTTGGCGCAGGCTGCCGGCGATTCCCAGTAGCTTGATCTGAGGCATGGGCGTTCCTTCCGATGTGGTTGGCCTGGAGAGCGGCTATCGTACTACCGTGCGGCGGTTGCCTGGCGGCGCAAGACGGCCATCAGGCCTTCGCGACCTCGGCTTCGATCGCCGACAACAGCGCCGGTGCATCGGGGGCCGTATCGGGAGCGAAGCGTCCGACAACGCGACCATGGCGGTCGACCAGGAACTTCTCGAAGTTCCAGAGTACGGCGGGCTTTGCCGCCGGCTCGAGGCCGTAGCCGCGCAGGCTGGCCTCCATGGCCTCGCGACCCGTCGCGTCGGGCGCCGCCATCGTCAGATGGCGATACAGCGGGTGTTGGTCGGGACCCGTGACGCGGATCTTGGCGTACATCGGAAAGCGCACGCCATAGGTCGCGGTGCAGAAGGCCTGGATCTCCGCCTCGCTACCGGGCTCCTGGCCGGCGAAGTCGTTGGCCGGGAAGCCGAGCACGGCGAAGCTGCGGCCGCTGAGGGTTTCATGCAGCTTCTCCAGGGCTGCGTACTGCGGCGTCAGGCCGCATTTCGAGGCGACGTTGACAATCAGCAGCACTTTCCCGGCGTGCTCGCGCAAGGTGGTGGCGCGGCCGTCGATGGTGGTTACCGGGATGTCGTAGAGATTTGCGGTCATGATGGCTTCTCCGTCAGTCAGGGGTTGGGGCGCCAGTCTGCCACGGCCGGCAATATCTTGCCGGCGCGGTCGCGCCGCGCTTGGCATAATGCGAGGCATCGAACGCCTGTTCACGTCCCGGAGTTCCCGCCATATGGCAGTCGGAAACGAGTCGCTATTGCTCGCTGCGGTGGTGCTTGGCTGGGTTCTGACCTCCACCCTCATCGGCGCGCTCGTCATGGCGCTGCGCCTGCGCGAAGCCCGCCAGCGCGAGCGCGACAAGGACGAAGCGCACGCGGTGGTGCTGGAACGGCTGCGCGACAACGAGTGCCGCCTGCGCGCCATCATCGAATCGGAGCCGGAATGCGTCAAGCTGCAGGCTGCCGATGGCACCGTCCTGGAGATCAACCCGGCCGGCCTGGCTCTGGTCGGCGCCGAGCGCGACGAGGACATCGTCGGCAAGAAGATCTACACGGTGGTCGCCCCCGAGTACCGAGATCACTACCGCGAAAACATGCGCCGGGTCTTCGCCGGCGAGGCTGTCGTATACGAATTCAAGTCGATTACGTTGAAGGGTCATACGACGTGGATGGAAACGCATGCGGTGCCCTTGCGCGACGCGCGCGGCGCCATTTACGCCTTGCTCGGCATCACGCGCGACATCACCGAGCGCAAGTGGGGCGAAGAGCAGGCGCGGCGCCACCAGACCGAGCTGGCGCGCGTGGCGCGCCTGTCGACCATGGGCGAGATGGCCACGGGCATTGCCCACGAACTCAACCAGCCGCTTGCCGCCATTGCCAATTTCGCCCGCGGCAGCCTGCGCCGGCTGCGCGGCGGCAACGTGGCGCCGGCGGACCTGCTCCAGCCGCTGGAGGAAATCTGCGCGCAGGCGGAACGCGCCGGCGAAGTCATGCGGCACGTGCGTGATTTCGTGCGCAAGCGCGACACGCGCATGACCGCCGTCGACATCAACCGCGTCGTGCAAAGCGCGGCCAGGCTGACCGAGCTCGAGTGCCGGCAGCACCATGCGAAAATCATGCTTGACCTGGTGTCCGGCCAGCCGCGCGTCTGGGCCGATTCGATCATGATCGAGCAGGTGATCTGCAACCTGATCCGCAATTCGGTCGAGGCCATGGCCGAGGCGCGTTCACCCGTGCGCCTGGTGGCTTTGAGTACCAGCCGGCCGGATGACGACACGGTCGAAATCGTGGTCGGCGATACCGGGCCCGGCATCGACGGCGCCCTGATCGACCGGGTTTTCGATCAGTTTTTCACCACCAAGCCCGAAGGGGTGGGCATGGGCTTGTCCATCAGCCGCTCGATTGTCGAGTCGCACGGCGGCGGTCTGCGCGCCGAGTCGGCGGCCGGCGGCGGCGCCACCTTTCGCTTCACCTTGCGCGCCATCGGGCGCACACTGTTAACCAATGAGCGACGCTACAGTTTTCATCATTGACGACGATCAGGCCGTCGCGCGCAGCCTGCGCTGGCTCATCGAGACGGTGCGGCTGAAGGTCGAGACCTTCGCTTCGGCGCAGGCCTTTCTCGACCACTATGACGCCAGCAAGCCGGGCTGCCTGGTGCTCGATGTCCGCATGCCGGGCATGAGCGGGCTCGAGTTGCAGGAACGCCTCGCCGCGCGTGGCGGCTATCATCCGCCGATCATCTTCATCACCGGTCACGGCGACGTGCAGATGGCGGTGCGCGCGGTCCAGGCCGGCGCATTCGACTTCGTCGAGAAGCCGTTCAACGACCAGGATCTGCTCGACCGCATCCAGCGGGCGATCGCCCACGACGCCGGCCAGCGCGACAAGGAGGAACTGCGCTCACAGCTGAAGGCGCTGTTTGCCAGCCTGACGCCGCGCGAGCGCGAAGTCCTCGACCTGGTGGTGGCGGGCATGTCGAACAAGGCCATCGCCAACACGCTCGGCCTGAGCGCCAAGACGGTGGAAGTGCATCGCGCCAAGGTGATGGAGAAGCTGCATGCCCGCTCGCTTTCCGACTTGGTGAAGCTGGCGATGCAGAACCAGCCCGGCTAAGGGGCAGGCCGGCGGCGGCGTGCCGCCACGCCTGACTTTCAGTATCTCAGATAATGATCCGCCAGCAGCGCGGCGAACAGCAGGAAAAGGTAGGTGATCGACCAGCGGAAGGCGGCCCGCGCTGCCCGGTCTTCGTGCGAGCGCAGGACGCGCCAGGCGTGGCCGATGAAGACCGCGTCGAGCGCGATGGCAGCCGCCAGATACAGCCAGCCGCTCATGCCGATGGCGAACGGCATCAGCGTCACTGCCGTCAGGCCGACGGTGTAGGCGAAGATGCAGCGCTCCGTGTATCGGCGGCCGCGTACCACGGGCAGCATCGGCAGGCCGGCGTCGGCATATTCGTGGGCGCGGTAGAGCGCCAGCGACCAGAAATGCGGCGGCGTCCACATGAAGATAATGAGGAACAGCAGCCAGGCCTCGCCCGGCGCCTGGCCGGTGACGGCGGCCCAGCCCAATACCGGCGGCATAGCGCCGGAGGCGCCGCCGATGACGATGTTCTGGGGCGTGCGCGGCTTCAGGATCACCGTGTACACGATGGCGTAGCCGACGAAGGTCGCCAGCGTCAGCCACATGGTGAAGGGGTTGGCGAAAACGTCCAGCACGAAGAGGCCGGTGCCGCCGATCAGACCGGAGAACAACAGGGTTTCCAGTGAATTCAGCTCGCCTTTCGGCAACGGACGGCCGCGCGTGCGCGCCATCGCCGCATCGATCTCCCGTTCGATGAGGCAGTTCACCGCAGCGGCCGCGCCGGCGACCAGGGCGATCCCGAGCGTGCCGGCGAAGAACGCCTGCAGCGGCACCATGCCCGGCGTGGCGAGGAGCATGCCGATGACGGCGCAGAACACGATCAGGGTGTTGACCCGCGGCTTGGTCAAACGCCAGTAACGGCGCAGGCGTTCGAACGGGCCAGGCGGGAGGGTCAGTATTGTTCCGGCCATGGGCGGTGACCTCCTTGGCGTTGCAGGCTGAAAACAGGCCTGGCCAGTGTAGTTCGACCCCGGCTTCGTTCAATCAGGAACATCCTCAGTCCGACTAAGTAAACATCCTGATTGTCGCTCCCGGGGGTGGCGCCTATCGTTCGTCCACGCCAAAAGCGGCCTGGCGGTCCGGCCGCATCGATAAATCAGAGGAGGAGTCGATTGCCATGTTGGACTACGTTTATACCGGCTGGGGCGCGTTCTCGGCGACCATGTTCATGTTCGTCCCGTTTGCCCTGATGGCCTACTATGTCATCCGCAGAAAGAGCTTGGTCGATACGGGACCGACGAGTTTGCAGCCCAGCGAATTCGCGCCCCTGGAGGGCATCTGGCTGACGTTCGCGTTCATTTTCTTCGTTGTCGTCAATCTGGCCAGCCTCAAGTTCATTCCGTGGGCCACCGCTTCCGCCGCGGTCACCGGCGAGCCGGAGGTACATGTCGACTTCACGGCGAAATCCTGGTCCTATGACATCTCCAACCGCCAGATCGAGGCCGGCAAGCCGGTGCGGTTCTCGGGCAGGAGCAGCGATACCCAGCACGGTTTCGCCGTCTATCACCCGGACGGCAGGGTGTTGTTCACCATGCTGATGATGCCGAATACCGCCAAGCCCACGTCAGTCGTCTATACCTTCAAAGAACCGGGCAAGTACAAGGTGCGCTGCCTGGAGTACTGCGGCATCGCCCACCATGCCATGCAGGACGAACTGACCGTCGTCAAGAGCAACTGAGCGCCCGCCCCGAGGAGGAGACAAAAATGAGTATCGCCAGCGCAATCGTCAACAACACGCCGATCTTCGGCAAGATGTTCACCGTCGACAAAAGCACCGGTCTGGAGGAAATCAACGCCTGGCCGGCGCTGATGATCATGAGCTCGTTCGTCTGGCTCGCCGTGGCCGGCCTGCTCGGTCTGGTCATGCCCACGACGCAGATTTTCGATCTCAGTTCGGACCACTTCTACACCACGCTGACGCTGCATGGCGCGGCATTGACCTTTCCCTTCTCGTTCCAGCTCATGATGGGCGTCGGCCTGCACCGCTCCGGCGGCTGCGTCGGCAAGGCCATCACCGGCTGGCTGCCGGCGCTGTCCTGGCTGTCGATGAACCTCGGCGCCGCCATTCTCACGGTCGCCGTGCTGATGGGCCTCAAGGTCAGCGTGGTCGTGATGTTCCCGCTGCCCCTGGTGGGCGCGCAGATGGGCATCTGGAGCATGGAGTCGGTGATCGTCGGCTTCACCGGCATCTATCTGGTGCTGTCCTGCATGATCCTCTGGTATCCGCTGCTGGTGTTCAAAATGCTGTTCTTCGGCAAGAAGCGCGCGGAACTCGTCCTCTCGGAGCGCTCGCTCAACGAGCCCGGCATGCTGGGCATGATCCTCGCCGCCGCGACCCTGCTGCTGACAGGCTTGCCGCTGGTGGTGGTGGGCACGACGCTGCTGCTGGCGCTGTACAAGATCATTCCCATGTCGCTTGCCGCCTGGGCGGCCGAGCCGGTGGTGTTCCAATACACCTTCTACCTCTTCGCCCACAACCTGATGGAAGCGATGGCCCTGATGGTGGCGAGCGCGATGTACGCCACGCTGCCGCTCTATCTGGCCGACGGCTCGCGCAAGCTCTACAGCGAGAAGCTGGCCAACCTGGCCTTGTGGATCCTGCTGGTGACCTCGGTGACCTCCGGCCTGCATCACTTCATCACCTTCTACCCGAACCAGCCGGCGGCCTTGTCCTACTGGGGCAACATCATGAGCTGGGGCACTGGCCTGGGCGCCGCGATCAGCATCTTCACCGTCCTGGCCACCATCTGGCAGCACGGCCTGAAGGCCGAGCCCGGCATCATCGCCGTGCTGGTCGGCTGGGCGCTCTACATCCTCGACGGCGCCAGCGCCATCGTCACCTCCAACATCGTCTGGACCTACCAGCTGCATGGCACCATGTGGCAGAGCGGCCACTTCATGACGGTCATTCTGGCCATGTCCATGATGTGGATGGGCGTCCTCTATCACCACTACCCGGTGCTCACCGGCCGCAAGCTCGACCCGGCGCTGGGTCGCCTGTACATCAAGATGATGACTATCGGCAGCTTTGGCGCGGCGATCGTCATGCTGGCGGGCGGGGCGGCCGGCATGCCGCGGCGCTTCGCCGCCTGGAACCAGGAGGGCTGGATGCTCTATGGCCACCTGATCCTGATTTTCGGTCTCATCCTCGGCGCCTCGTTCGTCGTGTATCTCTATAACCTGATGAAGTCGCGCGAGATCTCCGCGCCCATGGGCGAACTGGCCCGGGCCTGAGCGACTCGGCAACCCGAAGCGCCCGCACCGCTGCGGGCGCTTCTTTTCCGAAACACAGGATGCCCTGCAAGCTCTGCGGCTTGCCCCTGCCGAAACCGCCGGTCTCCAACGGCGGCCACGACTTCTGCTGCATCGGCTGCCGCGAGGTGTACAAGGTCTTTGGCGAGGAGGTCTTCGCCGCCCGGAAAGTCAGCCGCTGCGAGACGGCGCCGGCGCCCGAAGGGCGCGAGGCCTTCCTGTGGATCGACGGCATGCACTGCGCCTCCTGCGAGTTCCTCACCGAGAAACTCGCGCTGAAGATTCCCGGCGTGCTCGCCGCCGCCTCCAGCTATGCCACCGCCACCGCGCGCATCGTCTACGACCCGGCGCGGATACAGGAGGCCGACCTGCCGCCGCTGCTCAGCCGCCACGGCTACCGTGCCCGGCTGCGCGGCGAGCCGGCGCCGCCGAACGACGAGGGGCTCGATCTGCTGCGCCTGGTGTCGGGCGTCACCGCCGCCTCGCTGGCGATGATGCTGACCTTCCTGTTCATCTATCCGGTGCATGGCGGCTGGCTGACGGTGGAGGACTACGGCGAGATGCGCGGGCTCGCCTTCGGCGCCGTGCCGTTCTTCCTGTTTTTCCTGACGACCGTCCTGGTCTTCTTCGTCGGCTGGCCGATCCTGCGCGGGGCTTGGATCAGCCTGCGCGCCGGCCTGCCCAACATGGACATGCTGCTCGCCCTCGCCATCCTCCCGGCCTACGGCTACAGCGTCATCCAGCTCTTTAACCGCTCCATCGACCTCTACTTCGAGGTGGCTGGCACTCTGGTCATGATCATCACCATCGGCCGCTACCTCGAGCGCGCCGCCCGCCTGCGCGCCGCCGAAGCGCTCAACGCCATCATGCAGGCCTGGTCGCCGCGGGCTTGCGTGCTGCGCGGCGGCCAGTATCTCGACTGCCCGCTCGACGAGGTGCGGCCCCACGATCGCGTCTTCGTGCGCCAGGGCGAAACCGTTCCCGTCGACGGCACCGTCGTCGCCGGACGCGGCGCGGTGGACGAGTCGCTGATGACCGGCGAACCCTTTCCGGTCGCGCGCGGCGAGAACGAAAAAGTGCTCGGCGGCAGCCGCCTGCTGGAAGGCAATCTGGAGATCGATACCGGGCCGCAGGTGGAAAGCCGCATGGCCAATCTGGCACGCATCCTGTGGAACACGCAGAGCGCCAGCTCGGGCCTGCAGGCGCGCGTCGATCGCCTTGCGCGCGGCTTCGTGCCGGCCGTGCTGGCGCTGGCGGCGCTGGTCGGCGCAGGCTTCATGCTCGCCGGCGCATCGACCGAGCAGGCGCTGCTCGCCGCGCTCGCCACGCTGATCGTCTCCTGCCCCTGCACCTTCGGCCTGGCCATTCCGCTCACCACCGCGGCGGCGATCGGCACTGCGCTGCGCCGCGGCATCATCGTCACCGGCGCCGGCGTCTTCGAGAAATCGCCGCGCGTCGACGTCGTCGCCCTCGACAAGACCGGCACGCTGTCGACCGGCGAGATGACGGTGGTCGAGGTGATCGGCTCCGCCGAGCTGGCCGCCCGCGCCGCCGCCGTCGAGCGCCACTCGCCGCACCCGGTGGCGCGAGCCATCGCCAAGATCGATGCCGGCCGCAGCGCCGGCGAGGCGGCGTTGCATCCGGGGCGCGGCGCCGTCGCCACCGTCGGCGGCAAGCGCGTCGCCGTCGGCAGCCGCGCGCTGTTCGCCGCGCTCGGCTGGACGGTGCCCGCGTCGCTGGCTACCCACGCCGAACAGCGCCGCCACGGCGAGAGCGTGGTGTCCTACGTCGGCTGGGACGGCGCCGCCGAGGGCGCCATCCTCACGCGCGATCGCTCGCGTCCGGCCTGGGACCGCGTCGTCGAGACCCTGCGCCGCCATTGCCGCATCGTGCTGCTCACGGGTGCCGAGCATCCCAACGGCTACCGCCAGCATGTCGACGAAGTGCATGCCGGCGTACCGCCCGAGGCCAAGGCCGCCGTCATCCGCCGGCTCAAGGCGCGCGGGCGCGTCGCCATGATCGGCGACGGCAGCAACGATGCGCCGGCGCTGGCCGAGGCCGATCTCGGTATCGCTTTCGGCGCACCCACCGCGCTGGCGGCGGAAGCCGCCGACATCGTCATTCCCGGCAAGCGTCTCGAGCGAGTGCTCGAGGCCTTTCTCCTCATCGGCGTCACGCGCCGGCGCATCCGGCAGAACCTCGGCTGGGCGCTGGCCTACAACGCCATCGCCATTCCGCTGGCGGCCACCGGCCTGTTGAGCCCCCTTGTCGCCGCCGTGGCGATGTCGGTGAGCAGCCTGCTGGTGGTGGCGAACGCGGCGCGGCCGATCCTCGGCAAGGACCCCTTCGAAGGCGAAGATGAAGGTGAAGGCGACAGGCGCCCCGAGCCCGTCCCCGGCCTGCCGTGATCGGCAAACTAGGTTCTTCCCCACATATGCGGTCGAAGCTGCCCAGCGCGGCTCGCCGCGCCCCGCGGTAGCGCGGGAGTACGCCGGTCCGCCCGCCTGGACGCTTCGCCGCACAGCGCATGAAAAGCGTGACATTCCTGCGCAGAGTGTTCCGTTGCTGCAACATTTTCCGGCGTCAGCGGACGGCACGGGACATGCTTGGGTCCTTGCCATCGAACCGTGAGGAGAGCGAAGCATGAATCAGAGCGACCTGGTCCTGGCCTTGCAGGAGCCGCGCCATGACAATGCGCATCCCCACGCGTGGCTGACCCTTGCCGCCGGCCACGCGCCGCGCGGCGAGTTGCTGACCCATCCCGCGCCGCAGCCGACGCGCAGCAGCCTGTTCGTGCGGCGCCTGCGCATGGACGCGCGCATCGGCGTCTACGATTGGGAGAAGACCGAACCGCAGCCCCTGCTGATCGACCTGGAGTTCGATACCGCGTCCCTGCTCGCCTGCCATACCGACCGCCTCGGCGACACGGTCGACTACGCCGAAGTGGTGGCGCGCCTGCGCGAGCTTTCGATGACGCGTCATTTCGAGCTGGTCGAAGCGCTCGCCGAGGCGATGGCCCTGCTCGTGCAGCGCGAGTTCGGCGTGCCCTGGCTGCGCCTGACGCTGACCAAGCTGGCGCCTTTTCCGGGCGCCGAGGTCGGCATCGTGCTGGAGCGCGGTCGCCGCGCCTGAATCCATGAGCGAACCGCACGGCCGTCCGAAGGGGCGCCAGCAGCCACAAACCGGCGCCGCGCAGCGGCGAACCGACGTCACCCCCTTTCTCCTCGGGAAGCGGGTTGGGGGGAAGGTACGCCAGTGAGTCCGTCCGACTGCGCCGCCGCCGAATTCGACCAGCTCGCCGCCGATCTCCGCGCCAGCGACCTCGCCGTGCTGTGCACCGACGCCGGCGGCACCATTCTTTTCTCGCATATCGGCGAGGCCATGGCCGGCGACATCGTCGCCGACCTGCGCCCGGGCCAGCACTGGCAGCCGGGGCGCAGCCAAGTGGTCGACCGCCTGCACTGTCACGCCGAAAGCATCCCCGGGTTGGCCGGCATGGTGTCGGTGCTGAGCCGCTCGAACGCGACCGCGCCCTACGCCGCGGCGCTGGCGCGCATGGCGGCGCGCCTCATCGCCTACCGCTGCGCCGCCGGCGCCGCACCTTTTCCCGAGGGGCCCGAGCTGCTCGCCCACCGCGCCCGCCTCGGTGCCGCCGAGCGCGTTTGCGGCAACGACCCCGCCATGAAAGCCAGCCTCAAGCTCGCCCAGCACCTCGCCCAGCGAGGCATCCCCCTCCTGCTCGCCGGCGAAACGGGCAGCGGCAAGGAGGTCTTCGCGCGCGCCCTGCACGAGCTCTCGCACCGCTACGCAGGTCCTTTCGTCGCGGTGAACTGCGCCGCCATTCCCGAGGCGCTGATCGAGTCCGAACTGTTCGGTTACCGCAAGGGCGCGTTCACGGGGGCCGCGCGCGAAGGCTATCGCGGCCGCATCTTGCAGGCCGACGGCGGCACCTTGTTTCTCGACGAGATCGGCGACATGCCCATCGCCTTGCAGGCGCGCCTGCTGCGCGTGCTGGAGACGCGCGAAATCGTGCCGCTCGGCGGCGAACAGCCGGTGAATGTCGACCTGCAGGTGGTGAGCGCCACGCACCGCGATCTCGAGGCCGGCGTGCGCGAGGGCCGCTTCCGTGAGGACCTTTATTACCGTCTTGCCGGCATGTGCATCGAGCTGCCGCCGCTCAGGCGCCGCGCCGACCGCCGCGCCCTGCTGTTGCGCGTGCTTTTCGAAGAATCGCAGGGGCGGGCGGTATTCGCCCCCGCTGCGCTGGACCTGCTCGACGCATATGCCTGGCCGGGCAACTTCCGCGAGCTGCGCAACGCCGTCAAGGTGGCCATCGTTCTGAGCGCCGACGACATCGTTCGTCCCGAGCACCTGCCGCCGGCCATCGCGACCGGCGTCGCCTGCGCTCCGGGCGACGAGCGCGGCGCACTGCTCGCCAGCATCGAACACCACCGCTGGAACCTCTCCGCCGTGGCGCGCCGCCTGGGCATCTCGCGCCGCACCTTGTACCGGCGCATGCACCGGCTCGGCATCCTCGCCTCCGCCGAGGGCGGCCATGGCTGAGAAGGCGCATTTCACCACCGAGCAGGAGCTCGCCACCCTGCTGCAGGCCGACTTTCCGCCGCCGGCCGAGCGGCGCTGCGCCTGGGTGCTCACCGGCTCCGGCCACTTCCTGCGCGAGTCGCTCGACATCGCCCTCGCACTTCCCGCCGTCGATCTTTTCCTCAGCCGCGCCGCCGAGGAGATTTTGCCCATGTACGGCTGGCCGCTCGGACAGCTGCGCCAGGCGCTGGGCGCAAACGGCCGGCTGCTGCGCGAGACCAACTACAGTTCGGCGCCGGTGGGCCTGCTCTACCGCGGCCGCTACCACACCGTGGTGCTGGCGCCGGCCACCTCCAACACCGTGGCGAAGTGCGTCGTAGGCCTCTCCGACACGCTGGCCACCAACATGGTTGCGCAGGCCGGCAAGTGCCGCATCCCCTGCATCGTCTTCGCCTGCGATACCGAGCCGGTGGTGGTCACCGACGCGCCCGGTGGCCGCGTCGTGCTTTATCCGCGCCGCATCGATCTGGAGAACAGCGAGCGCCTGCGCGGCTTCGAGGCCACCACCGTCGTCGCCAACCCGGCCGAGCTGGCCGCCGCGCTGCGCGCGCGCATCCGCGAATGGGAGGGCGCATGCAGCGCATCCTCTTCCTGACCGGACGCCTGGCCGAACCGGCCTTGCGCGCCACGCTCGAGCGCCTTGCACCGGGCCGCTTCGGGTGGGAGGTGCGCCAACCCGGCGTGCAGGTGGCGGCGTTGATGACCGCCGACCTCATCCGCCGCCGCCTGGCGTCCCCGCAAGGCTTCGACTGGGTCATGGTCCCGGGCCGTTGCCGCGGCGATCTTGATGCCCTCTCGGCCGATCTCGGCCTGCCGGTGCGGCGCGGCCCGGAGGAACTTGCCGATCTGCCCGAATATTTCGGCGACAAGACGCACGGGACACGCAGCCGCGACCTCTCGCGCTATTCCGTGAAAATTTTCGCCGAGATCGTCGACGCGCCGCGTCTGGGCATGGCGGCCATCGTGCGCCGCGCGCGCGCGCTGGCTGCCGATGGCGCCGACGTCATCGACCTCGGCTGCCTGCCGGAGACTCCCTTCCCGCATCTGGAGGAGGCCGTCGCCGAATTGAAGCGCCTCGGCCACGCCGTCAGCGTCGACTCGCACGACGAAGCCGAACTCAAGCGCGCGACGCGCTGCGGTGCCGACTACCTGCTGTCGCTCACCGAGCATACCCTCGACATCGCCGACGAGGGCGCCGCCGTGCCGGTGCTGATCCCGGCGCGGCGCGGCTCCTACGCCTCGCTGGCGCGCGCCGTGCGCGCCATGCAGCGCCGCGGCCGGCCCTTCCTCGCCGACCCCATCCTCGAGCCGATCCACTTCGGCCTGGCCGACTCGCTGTACCGCTACCGCCGCCTGCGCCGGCAGTTTCCCGACGTCGCCATCCTCATGGGCGTCGGCAACGTCACCGAGCTCACCGATGCCGACACCAGCGGCATCAACGCGCTGCTGTTCGGCCTGGCCTCGGAACTCGGCATCGATGCGGTACTTGCTACCAGCGTCAGCGGTCACGCCTGCGCCGCCGTGCGCGAGGCCGATCTGGCGCGCCGCCTGATGCACGCCGCGCGCGAGGCGGGCGCCCTGCCGCGCGGCTTCGGCGGCGGCCTGATGACCGTCCACGACAAGCGACCCTGGCCGCAGACCCTCGAGGAGATCCGCGCCGTCGCCGCGCGCGTGCGCGATCCCAGCTTCCGCATCCAGACCAGCGCCGAGGGCGTGCACGTTTTCAACCGCGACGGCTTCTGGAGCGCCGCCGATCCCTACCAGGTTTTTCCCCACCTCGGCCTCGCGCACGACGGCGCCCACGCCTTCTACATGGGCGTCGAAATGGCGCGCGCCGAAATCGCCTGGCGCCTGGGCAAGCGCTACGTGCAGGACGCGCCGCTCGAATGGCGCGTCGCCGACCTGCGCTGCCGCGCCGGAAAGGAGGAGACATGCCGATGATCCGCGAGACGCTGGTCGTTACCCGCCGCGCCGACGGCGCCGCCCATGTCGCGCCGATGGGCGTCCAGTCCCTCACCCTGCCCGACGGCGTCGAGGGCATGCTGCTGCAGCCTTTTCGTCCCTCGGCGACGCTCGAGAATCTGCAGCGCTGGCCCTACGCCACGCTGAACCATGTCGACGACGTGCGTCTTTTCGCCGGCTGCCTCACCGGCCGGCGCGACTGGCCGACGCGCACCGCCGAGCGCATCGCCTGCGCCCGCCTGGAATGTGCGCTCGCCCACGAGGAGCTCGCCGTCGAGCGCGTCGAGGACGACCCGCAGCGCCCGCGCTTCGTTTTGCGGCTGCTCGCGCGCACGAGCCACGCGCCGTTCCCCGGCTACAACCGCGCCAAGGCCGCCGTCATCGAAGCCGCCGTCCTGGTGAGCCGCCTGCACCTGCTGCCGCCGAGAAAAGTCGCACGCCAGCTCGAGTATTTGCGTGTCGCCCTCGACAAGACTGCCGGCGAGCAGGAACTCGAAGCCTGGAGCTGGCTGATGGAAGCCGTGGCGCACCACTGGGAAAAACTGAGCGCGTGATGAACGGCTTGCGACCGCTGTTCCTGGCCAGCGTGCGCGACTGCCGGGAAGCCCAGCTGGCCGCCGCCCTCGGCGCCGACGTCATCGACCTCAAGGAGCCGCGCCACGGGGCGCTCGGCGCCGTCGCCCGCGACGAGCAGTGCGCCATCCTCGCCGCGCTGGGCGCGAAGCGTCCCCTCGTGTCCGCCACCGTCGGCGATCTGCCGCTCGACGTCGCGCCCCTCGCCGCCGCCATCCGCGCTACCGCCGCCACCGGCGTCGATATCGTCAAATTCGGCGTCTTCGCGCGCGGAACAACAGCGGCCGAAGGCTTGCGCGCGCTCGGCCGCGCGCTGCGCGGCAATGCGCCCGCGCTGGTGGCCGTGCTGCCCGTCGACGGCCTGGCCGGCATCGGCGAGATCCTCGATCTCGCCCGCCGCGCCATCGGCGACTGCGACGTGGCCGGCGTCATGCTCGACACCGCCGCCAAGACGCGTGGCAGCCTGCCCGAGCTGCTTGCGCCCGCCGAACTCGCGCGCTTCGTTGCCGCCGTACGCGCGGCTGGCCGCTTCGCCGGCCTCGCCGGCTCGCTGCGCCGGGAGCATATCGCGCCGCTCGCCGCTACCGGTGCCGACCTCCTCGGGTTTCGCGGCGCCCTTTGCGCCGGCGATCGCACCGCCGCCCTCGATCCCGCTGCCTTCCGTCTCGTGCGCGAGCGGCTGCTTGCAGCCAGATCGGCCTCGCTCGTTCCCGCCTAGGCGTCCTGGCGCGACTGACTTTCCGAATTTCCAGAAAGTCAGCCGCCACGGTACGACGAAGGCATTTCCACGACTGCCGCGCGCTTACAGCAACGGCCCGACGATGGCGGCGGCGTTCTGCCAAAGACGGCGCGAAGCGTGCCAGCCGCGCACCTCGGCCAGGGTGATCGGCCGGCTGTCGTCCAGATAGCGCCGTTGGCGCGCGTGCATCGCCGCGGTGGTCTCACGGTCCTGCAGCAGGATGTTGTTCTCGTAATTGAGATCGAAACTGCGGCGGTCCATGTTGGCCGAACCGATCAGCGTGATTTCGCCGTCCATGGTCAGCGACTTGGCGTGCAGCAGCCCCGGCTGGAATTCGTGAATGGCGACGCCGGCTTCCAGCAGGCCCTCGTAATAGCTGCGACTGGCGGCGCCGACCGCGAAGTCGTCGTTGCGCGCCGGAAAGATGATCGTGACCCGGACGCCGCGGTTGGCCGCCGCGCACAAGGCCGCCTGCAAGGTCGCATCGGGAACGTAGTAGGGCGTGGTGATGAACAAGGTGCTTTGCGCCGCATGGATCAGCGAGGCGAACATCTCGGGCATGGCCGAGGCGCGGAAGGTTGGCCCGGTGGCGACCACCTGCGCTGCGAAACCGTCCTGCGCCGCCGGCAGCGGCCGGCGCAAAAGCGCCGAGACGTCGTCGCCGCCGTTGCCCATCCAGTCGCTGGCGAAAAGGTGCTGGTTCTGCCGCACCACCGGCCCGGTGAAACGCATCACGGCGTCCACCCACGGACCGTACCGGGCCTTGGGCAGAAAGGCCGGATCGGCGCAGTTCTGGCTGCCGCAATAGGTGATGGCATCGTCGATCACCAGGATCTTGCGATGGTTGCGCAAATCGATGCGGCCTTTGACGATACGTGCCAGCGGATTGCCCACCGGCAGCGCCTGGCGTACCTGCACGCCGGCCGCCGCCATCGCTCGCCAAAGCGGGCCCCGCACCAGCGCTCGCGAACCGACGTCGTCGACCAGGGCGCGGCAGGCCACGCCGCGGGTGGCGGCGCGCATCAGCGCTTCCCCCATCTTGCGGCCGTTGTTGTCGTCCAGCCAGATGTAGAACACCAGATGCACGTGTTCCCGCGCGGCGTCGATGTCGGCGACCATCGCAGCGATGGCGGCATCCGAGTCGGCCATCAGCCGCGCCTGGTTGCCGGCGACCGGCGCGTAACCGGATATCGAGTGGCCGACCCGAAACAAATCGGCATAGCGGGCGGTGCCGATGGCGGAATCGACGTCGACCGCCTGCCGCGGCAACTCGGCAAAGGCCTTTTGCAGCCGCGCGATTCGCTGGCGGCCGATGCTGGTCTGCCCGATCAGAAGATAAGCCAGCGCGCCGAGATAGGGCAGGGCCACGATGACGGCCAGCCAGGCGGCGCGCGACTCCGGCAGGCGGTGCGCGCGCAACAGAACATGCGCCACGGCGACCAGTACGATGGCGATATGCAGGATCAGCGGCAGCATCAGGCGATCGGTCGGCGGGCAGGCACCACCGTCAGGTGGTCGCGACCAGTCCCGGCAGCAGCGCGGCGAGTCCGACGATGATCATGTCCACCGCGATCGCCAGCAGGATCATGCCCATCAGCCGCATGGTGGTCGCACGCGCCGTGGCGCTCATCGTCTTGCCGAGGTCGGCTGCGAAATACATGACCAGGAAGACCATGGCGAGAATGAGCGCAACCACCGCGGCGAGTCCGATGAAAGCGGCGGCGTCATGCGCGTTGCCGCCGTAGATGATCAGGGTGGCGATGGTGCCGGGGCCGACCAGCATGGGAAATGCCATGGGATAGAAAGCCAGGTCGGACAGCTCGTCTTTGCGATCGCCTTCGTCAGCGCTGCCGTGATGCGAGGCGGCCGGCGCCCCGTTCAGCATGGACCAGGCGATATGCGCCAGCACCAGGCCGCCGGCGACGCGGAACTGATCGACCGTGATGCCGAAGAAGCCGATGATCTGGCGCCCGGCCAGCAAAATTGTGCCGCACATGACGACGCAATACAGAATGACGCGGAGCGCCAGCCAACGCTGCTGTGCGACCGTAAAGCCCGTCGTCAGGGCCAGGAAAAACGGCAGATTGACGAAGGGATTCATGATCGCAAAAAAAGCGCCGAAGGCCTTGACCAACTCAACCCGGTCCATGGCGCTAGTCCTCGGAGGCCAGCGCCAGCGGGTTGGGCTCGGGGGGCGCGACCCGGCTCAAGGTGTTGCTGTCGTGGTGATCGAACGGCGCCTCCAGCCCCGGAATGACCAAGGTGGTCGACAACTCGTAGGACCAGCTGTCGGCGCCGTGAATGACGACGGTGCAGCGATAATGGTCGGTGCGGAAAGCTTCTTCCAGGAAGCCGTTGGAAACGATGCCGTAGGCGGTGTCGCCGCGCGTCGCGGTCACCGTGAAGCGGGTGTCGTCCGCCTGCGCGCGCCCGGCGGCGAGCAGCGCCTGCCCGCGCGGGATGGTCAGGCTTTGCAGTAGCAGACCGGTCGCCGGTTCCCACAGCCAGTAGCCGACCTGGTCGTGGAAGGTGATCTTTTCCTCGGGATTGTTGATGTGCATGTGGTAGCGCAAGCCGTAGAACAACTGCGGACCGTTGAGTTGCGGATCGATGGGGTCGAAACGTACGGATTCGATGAAGGTCTTCCGTTCCGGACCATGCGCCTTGGGGCTGATGTCCTCTCCCTTGTCCGAACGCCAAACGCCGGCCAGGCCGCGCAGCGGTCCAAGATGACTCAGGGTATCCGGGGAAAACTCGGCCTCGGTGTAGATGTCGGCAGGCAGCGCCATGAAGTTCTCCAAAAAAAACCAATATGCAAGCCGACGCGCTGCGTCGCTCGGCAGATGGATCGAGCGCAGTCATTATAAAAGATGGATACGCATCTTGCCGGCGGCATAAGCAGGCAATTTCAGAAAACCGCGATTTCCCCCGGTTTTTTCTGAGCCAAAGACGGCGCGAAGCATCCCTCCAGTTCGTCCCGCAGGTGGGTCGCATGCGTCGCGTCGATCGCCCCGATGCCGATATCCGCGTAGGTTTGCGCCATTGCCGGAAAAATTTCATCGACGATCTTTGCCGTTGCCAGCGCTGACAGGTCCGCCGTCGGGATCGGGCAGGACTTGAGCAGGACGAGGCGGCAAGCGCCGATGCGGTGGGCGAGCCAGAGGGCGAGCGAGTCGCCGGTGATGCGCCAGGAGCGCTCGACTTCGAGGGCATCGGTGGCCGGGTCGGGCAGCCAGACGAGCGGCGCCTGGCGCTGGCTGCGCGCGAGTTCGGCGGCGAGGCGCTCGGCACCCCAGGCGGCGCGAAAGCCGGCTTGCGCGGCGAGCATGCGGCCGAACTGGGCCATGGCGAGGAGCGCCATGTCGTGTGCGGCCGCATCGTCGAAACCATGTTCCTTTTGGGCGAGACGGACGCTGTCGGCGAAAGGGCCGCCGCCGGGGACGATGACGAGCTTGGGTACGGCTGCAAGTTGTTCGAGCAGGCGCGGCAGCTGCGGCGAAGCGGCGAGGCTGCCGCCAAGCTTGACGACGATCGGCGTCATGCGCCGCATGCCGCGGCGAGGCGCGCCACGGCGACGGCCGGCGCGCAGCGCGCCGACCACAGGCGCGCTTCGTCGGTGGCCGCTTCGGCGCCGGGCAGATCGCCCCACGCGATCAGCGGGCGGCGCGCGCGGCTGGCGAGTTCCGCCACCAGCGGCGCGCCGACGCCGGCGGCGATGAGCGGTGCGCGTGGCGTCACGGCGCCGCGCAGCAGGACTTCCTCCAGCGCGGCGTGCAGCTCGTCGAGCAGGCGTGCGCGGTACCACCGGGCGAGTTCGCGCGCGCGATCGAGGCCAACATCGGCCAGATCCTCGGCCACCATGCGCAGCAGCCGGCGCGCGCTGGCCTCGATGCTTTTTTCGCCCTGGTCGGCGGCGGGCAGCAGGTCGGTCGATTCGTCCAGCTCGCCGCACACGCGCATGACGTCGGCGGTGGTGGCGAAGCATTCGTTCATCGGCCGGCGCAGCAGGCCGCCGAAGGGTACCTGCTGCGCCAGCGCCATCAGCGGCGTGCGCAACAGGCCAAGGTAGACGAGTTCTCCCGTCTCGAGCCGCTCGGCGTCGCTGGTGCCGACGGCGCGGATGCGCCCGCCGGCGAAGGGCACGATGTCGGTGGTGGTGCTGCCGAGGTCGACCAGCACGCCGTCGCCGATGCCCGCGGCGCAGCAGGCGGCGCTGGCCAGCCAGTTGGCCGAGGCGATGGCGCGGCTGGCGGCGGCGACACCGGCAAGCGGCAGCAGGCCGGCGTCGCCGGCGAAGAAGCGCAGGTCGTCGCGCGGCCGGCGCCGCGCCAAGGCATCGGCGAAGGCATCGGCGATGCCGCACACGCCGCGCTGGCGGTCGGGAAAAAGATCGGCCAGCTCGCCCGTCATGGTGACGGCGTGCAGCAGCGGCGTCGCCGGCAGGGCATCGAGCACGGCCGCCGTCGCAGCCTCGAGATGCTGCAGGCCCTGCCACAGCGGCGTTGGCAGCTGGCGCACGCGCTGCAGTCGTCCGTCGGCGCAGTGGGCGGCCTTGAGATGGGCACCGCCGATATCCCAGCCGACCGTGTCACGCATGGCAGGCCTCTGCCGCGAAGTCCGCGAGGATCTCCGCCGCCAGGTTGCGTCCGAGCCGCGCGGAGAGGCCGACATAGGCGCTGGTCAGGCGCGGGTTGACTTCCAGTACCGTGGCGCGGCCATCGACGCCGAGCACGAAGTCGACGCCGACGAAGCCGCGCAGCCCCGGGATGGCGGCGGCGATGTGGTGCGCCAGCGCCGCCGCGCCGGTCTGCGGCGGTAGCGCGATGCCCTGGGCGAGGCCCCGCAGGGAAAGGGCGCCGTCGGCGGCGACAGCGATGTGCTGGCGGTTCACCGAGAGCAGCTCGGCACGTCCGCCGGCGACGCGCAGCGACAGGCTCATGGCGAGCCCCGCCAACCAGGGCTGGGCGATGCGCCCCGCGTTCGATTCCTCACGGCGCAGCGTCTCGGCCTGCGCCGCCGTCAGGCGGCGCGCCTCTTCGCAGCCGCAGCCGCAATCGGGCTTGACGGCCCACTCGGCGTGGCGCGCCAGCGGTGCCGTGGCGAGCGGCCAGGTCGGCGTCGTGCGGATGCCCGCAGCGGCGAGCCGTGCCAGCGTGCGCGACTTGCTCGAGGCCAGCTCGACCGCCTCGCGCGTGCAGCCGAGCACGGCGACGCCGGCGCGTTCCAGCGTGCGCAGGTGGCCGAGGGCGATGCCGGCGGATTCCGGCGCGACCAGCCAGACGGCGTCGACCTGGCGCGCGGCGCGCAGCAGAAAATCGCTGTCGCGTTCCTGCGCGCGCGGCGTCACGCGCGCACCGCAAGGCGGCGCCGGAAGATCGGGCGCGGCGCTCGCCAGCAGCACGACATCCGGCACGGCGGCAAGGTCGGCACACAAGGCATCGCGCATGGCGCAGCCCTCGGCGACGATGGATGGCGGCAGGGCGGCGCCGCTGCCGCTGGCGTATTCATGCACCAGCACGCGCATCAGGCCGCCACCTTGCCGAAGAAGGGCCTCAGCGCGCGGGCGTCGAGACTGCCGTCGTGCAGCGCTGTGGCGACCAGCGCGCCGGCCGCGCCGGCCGCTTCGAGCCGCATGAGGTCGGCGGCGTCGCGCACGCCGCCGCCGGCATAGAGTGCGACGTCGTCGCGTCCCGCCGCGTCGGCGCCCTGGCGCAGGGCGGCAAGCAGCGCCAGCGGCGGGCCGCGCCGCACGCCGACGCCGGCCAGTTCCATCGCC
>JAGVUA010000129.1 GCA_019136545.1 Betaproteobacteria bacterium | reverse complement strand
GTAATCTCTCATAGCTTCAAATGATCCTTTGCCCACATTGCGGCGCCGATGAGTGCCGCAATGATCGGGATCGAGAACTTGAAGGCGGCGATCATCAGTTTGCTTCCCCGCCACAGCAGGATCAGCTCGTCGATCGCCGCCTTGGTCTCGCGCTCCTCGGCCACGTGGGAAATAACCGAGTCGTGCGTCGATCGCGCAAGCTCATGCGTGCCTCTGGCCAGCTCCTCGATTCGGTCTAGCCTTCCGTGCAGTACCGCCGCCTCCCCCTGCCATGAGCGCCTGTCTTCCCCGTCGTAGGCTTTCATGCCTGCGTTGGCACAGTTATTCTCATCAACTTTGAAGCTCATTGCCCGTACCTTTTGCCGATCAGGTCGGCGTCCCTGTTGAAATTGCGCATAACGTTGGCAATCCGCTCGTTGATCGCCCGCACCTTGGAAACTTCGTCCGCCCCGCCCTTCATCGTCACAGCATGCCGCGCTTTCCGTAGCGCGGCAACCTGCCGTTCTGCCACGTTTCCGCGTGCTGCGAGTGAGATGGCGCCAGGATGGTCTGCTAGATAATCAGCTACGGATATTCCATCCCTCCGCCGTCCTTTGATCTCATTCTCCACCTCGTTGGCCTTCGTGATGTTCTCGTAGAACTTATCAGACTGTCCGGAGTGGCCGGCAGTGCTGCCGTACAACCGCCCGACCAGAGGAATCTTGTATGGCGGCAACTCCTCTCCGGTGAATGGCGCCGTCGCCGTGGCCGCCACCTTGCCAGCTTCGCGACCGATTCCTCCGGTCAGTTGCCCGATTACGAAATCGATCTGATCGGGCGTCGGAGACCAACCTCCCGGCGTGTATTTGGTGCCACCGGTGATGGCGTTGATCGCTTCTGCAACCCCCTTGGCCCAGGGCGTGGCCGAATCCTTTGACCGCTGCAATCCTGGCTTCGGATCGAGGCTGTTGCGGTTCTCGATGAATATCGGTTTGCCGGTCCAGTCCTTGTTCTGCGCCAGCGCCACGAACGGATCGAGGACGGTGGGCGCCGCAATTTGCATAGGCGGTGACGATCCTCCCATCGGGTTGAACGCATCGGCCAGAACCTGGAACAAGGCCACCATTTGCTTTCCGGCCGTCTTGTCCTTGTAGACCGCCATCTCGACCGCCAGGCGCCCGATGTTCGGCAGGAACTGGAAGCCGAGCGGCATGGGGATGGAGAGGTAGGAGTCTTTCCCGGTTGGGATGATGACGGATCGCTCCTTGATAAACTCCGGGATCTTTTCCCACTCGTCGTCCTCACCATCGCCCCCGCCCATCGCGGCAATCCCAAGCAGCGCATTCATCACGCCGAGCATCACCCCGCCGGCCATGATCTTTCGTCCCGCCGGCCCAGCCAACGTCTGCGCCATGCGCGTCGTACCCTGAACCGCTGCATTGAAGAAGGCATACAGCGCGCCCAGCTCGCGCGTCTGCCGTCCCTTGCGGTTGAAGTTCACCGTCAGATTCTTGGCGAGACTCGCTGCGCGCTCCTTGCTCATCCCGTTGTCGAGCGCGGCCTTGTAGGCTGCCAGTCGGGTCGCGTTTTCCATCGCCTCGTTGTAGTCGCTCAGCCATTCCTTGACGCCGTTCCACGCCTGGCTCACCTTGCCGCGATCAAGCGCCTTCAGCTCGTCCAGTAGGGACTTGCTGCGCGATTCCGCATCGAGGAACAGATCCCGGTATCCTGTTGTGCCACCGACGCGGTTGAATTCCTCGAAGAGCGTGGCCCAAGCGCCGGTCTTCGGCATGCGCCCCTTGTTCTTCAGCACTTCCTTGAGGATGCTCAGGGTGTCCGTCATCACTTCCTTCTGCTTCCCGGAAAGTTCGGTAGTCGAGAGATTCAATGCCGCTTCCTGCGTGTCCCGCATCAGGTTGATGACGCCAAAAATCGGGTTGTACTGCGTGTTGATTCTCGCAAAGTAGCGCGTCATCTTGCCGACCACGGGAATCAGGTAGTGCAAATCATCGACGTCCAGATTCTTCAGAGCCTGTGCCATGCGCAACGCCTGCGGGTTGTGCTCGTTCATCACGATGGCTACATCCTTTCCAGCGATGCGCAGCATGATGACGTTCGGACGAGTCTTGTAAAGCGGATCGGGAACGGTCCTCACGAATCCGGTTTCCTTGTCTATGGTGTCGATCATCGGCACTTCCCCGACTTTCCACACGTCCGGAAGCGGATTCTGGCGCGCCATCAAGTACAGCTTGCGCATTACGTGGTTCTTTTCGCCGCGGGTCAGCGCCGCCTCGCGCTGCATGGCGATGTGCCCAAGAATGTTCGTCACCTGCTGGTTGCTGCCGGTGCGCCGCTTGGCGGCATCGCCCTTGACGCTGAACCCCTGGCCGATCGGATGATTGGCACTATCCGGGTGCGCTTCGTCGCGGTGCAGCGGGATGTAGTACCGATAGGTCTTGCGCCACGCATCGAGGCTCTCACGGCTCATCAGTCCGTAGTTCTGAAGGTGTTGCAACGTGCCTTCGTTGATGGCATCGACGCGGGCAGCAAGGGTATCCATGGCGGCGCGCCGCTCCGTCGTCAGTCCGTTCATGATCGCCGTCGCGGCTGCATCGGACAGCCCGGACAGGGAACGTCGTTCCTCCTCGGTCCCGCGGAAGGCTTGCGCGCCGTTCCACTTCAACAGATTCCCGCGAGCGTTGTTCAGCGCCTGTTCTATGGCGACGGTAGCCGCTCCTCTCGCCTTGGCGTTTTGCAAGCGCTGCTCCAAATTGCGCACCAGCGTTGCCGATTTCTTCTGCCCGGCATCGATCTCCGCCTGATTCGGGTTGCGCTTCGCCATCTCGGCATTTGCTTCCGGAGCATGCCGCGCATGGAGGAAGGTTTCGAGATCCTGGATGCTCACGCCTCTGGCCTTCATTTCGGCAAGAAGCGGGCGCAATTCCGCCTTCAAGAACTCATCCGTCCGGTGCGCAAGGCGCTTGTGGTAAAGCTCTTCGCCCAGGTAGGCGTCGTTCATGTCGGTGATCGTTCCGCCAATCGCCTGGATGTGGTCGCGCAGCCGGCGTAGGTCAATGTGCTTGTCCTGCAGCTCGTAGATGATCTTGTCGAGGTTCTTCGGCGAGAGGATTTCGGCGGCTTTCGCCTTGGCACGCTGCCAGGCGTTGCGTACAGGCGCGCCGCTTGGCCCGTTGTACCAGTCGGCACCTGCGCTGTACCGGATGTCCGGGTCGGTTGGCGAGAACGCGCCGGTGTTGCCGGTCGAGGATTTGATCTGTTCGGGCTTGAAGGCGACGACATTCCAGCCATCCCATTCGTCGCCGCGCTCTCGGCGAACGATGATTCCGTCGTGTGGCTTTCCGGCGCGGCGCGCTCCGGAGATCTTGTCGAACAGCGGCCCGCTGTGCAGATCGACCTCGATCGACGCCGCCGGGTGCTTGGTATCCACGATCAGAGGATTCAGCAGGCGCACATAGGTCTGCATCACGTTGCCGCCATCGCGCATCTGTTCACCGAGTTTGTTGCTCGCGTAAATGTTGGCCTCGCTCGGCCGCGTCGTGAAGTGGTAGCCGATGCTGTAAGAGAATCGCGACTTTATCTTGTCCTTATCGAAGAAATAGAGGTCAGCGTCGGTCCCGTGATAAACCACCAACGGCCTTCCGTTGGCGTCGACCACCTTGCTCTCCCCGAACCACCTCCAGAAATTCCGAGTCCCTTCCTCGGACCAGTGGATCGGCTTCCCGTTGCTGTTCAGCGCCGGGCGCTCTGTGCCGTCGACCATCAACGTCGTGGTGCCCGGCTTCAGCGGCGTTGTGGCGACCTCGCGGCCGTCGAAGGGTTGGCTTCCGTCGAGGCTGTAGCGAGTCTCTTCTGCCGCGATTCCAGCATTCTCCCGCATCAACTGCGCCCCGATCGTCATCGCCCGGTCGAGTGCCGTCCTCGCCACACTCGTCTTGAGCCCCAGAACCCGCGAGACGATATTGACGAACCACTGCCAGGCGCTCTTCAGCGTTGATCCAGCCGGTGCGGGGACGCCTTTCAGCGCCTCCTGGAACTTCGGATTCGTGAAGGCTTCGGCGACGAACTCATCCAGGTTGCTCATGCCGTACTGGCCATCCAGCTTGCCCGACTTCTGCACATGCTGGAACAGCGCCCGCATCCGCACGGCCGCCGGCCCGCCGGCCTTGATGGCCTTCATCGTGGCCGCGTGCACCAGCTCATGCAGCAGATGCCGCTCCGCCTCGCGGGCAGTGAAAAGCGCCACCGTATCGGTGCGCGAGTTGTAGGCGGCCGCGTACTTCTGTGCCCGAGAGGTATTGCCGAATCGCCAACCTCCCTGACTGTAGAGCGTGATCGTTGACGATGCCCCGAGGTTTTTCAGCGCGTTCGCCAGATAGCGATTGAACGGCCGCCGGCTGGCATTGCCGATGAATTCGAGGATCTCGGCGGCTGACTTTCCTTCTTGGGCCATGTCGTAGACGGCACGGTCAGCTAGCGATGCGGCTTGACCTAATGCCCCGGAGTACAGAACGACGTTTCCATCTTCTCCGACCTTAGTCTCTACAGTCTTGAAAAACTCATCGAACGCGGCCCGCACAACAGGCATTTCATCAACGGTCGGGTATGGGTATGTTTTCGGAGACTCTCCGCCACCAAAGAGCCCGGATCGGGCATCCTCTGTGATGTCCCATACTTCGTTACTGACAACGTTAGCAAGGTAGTCGTTAGACGCGCCTTGATCAAACAATTTGGCGATGACATAGCCCTCGAACGCCCGCGCCGAACGTTCTTCCGGCATGTTCCAGTATGGCTTGCTGCGACGCTTGTCCAACTCAGCCGAGCGGCGCTTATAGGCATCGGTGCTGGTCGCCATTTTCACGGCGTTAAACGATGCGCGCAGAGCGTCGCGCATGCTGTTCGTTCCAGCCCCAGATGTCACAAACCCGGCGCTCTTGTCGTTCGACTGCCTGGCAAAGTAGTTGTCGA
>JAGVUA010000122.1 GCA_019136545.1 Betaproteobacteria bacterium | reverse complement strand
GCCGGCCGTCAAGCCGGCGGAGGCATCGTCGATAGCGAAGCCGGCAGCCGTCGCGGCGGCCAAGGCTGGCGGCAAGGCGGCGTCCGCGAGTTCCGGGAAAGCGCCGGCTGCGCCGGTGGCGGAAGACCAGGCGACCTACATCGTCGCCGATTCGATCCAGGGACAGACGGATGTCGAGACCATCGCCGTCGGCAAGGTCGAGCTTCGCCGGGCCGGCGACACCGTCAACGCCGATCGGCTGCGGTATCAGCAGGCGGAGGAGATTACCGAGGCCACCGGCAACGTGCGCCTGCAACGCGACGAGGACAGCATTGCCGGACCGCATCTGTACCTGAAGAATCAGGAGAAGCAAGGTTACTTCGATCAGCCGGAATACAGCATCAAGCGCTTGCCGCCCGTCCCGAAGGCGAAAGCCAACCAGGTGCCCTTGCCGGCCCCCGCGGCGCGCGAGCCCATTGCCGGCAGCGGTGCGGCGAACTGGCTGGATTTCGAGGGCGATGGCTTGTATCGTTTCAAGCGGGCCACCTACAGCACCTGCGAGCCGAGCCAGCGCGACTGGTATGTCCAGGCCGACGAACTGGCGCTCGACTACAACACCGAGACCGGCACGGCGACCAGCAGCATGGTGTATTTCAAGGACACGCCGATCCTCTACTGGCCGTGGATGACCTTCCCGCTCAACAACAAGCGCAAGTCGGGACTGCTGGCGCCCACCTTCGGTTCGAGCAGCACCAGCGGTCTCGAGTTGACGCTGCCGTGGTACTGGAACATCGCCGAGAACATGGATGCCACCATCGCGCCGCGCGTCATGACCAAGCGCGGCATCCAGTTGAACACCGAGTTCCGCTACCTGGAGCCGAGCTTCAAGGGACAGAGCAGGTTCGAATACCTGCCCAACGATCAGCTCAAGGGCACGAACCGCTATGCCTTCGCCGTGCTTCACGACCAGACGTTCGCGCCGGGGCTGACCGGCAACCTCAATCTCAACGGCGTGTCCGACGACCAGTACTTCGACGATCTTTCGTCCAAGGTGCACATGGTGTCGCAGGCCAACCTGCTGCGCCAGGGCAGCGTCAACTACGGCGCCGGCTGGTGGAATGCGGCGGCGCTGGTGCAAAGCTTCCAGACCCTCCAGGATCCGAAGGCGCCGATCGGCAAGCCTTACTACCGCGTGCCGCAACTGACCGCCGCGGCGACCCGCCCGGACCTGCCGGCGGGCCTGTTGTTCGCGTTTTCCGGCGAGTACGTCAATTTCGACCACCCGACGCTGGTGACCGGCCAGCGGTTGGTGCTGTATCCGCAGTTCTCGCTGCCGATCCAGACCGCGGCCCTGTCCGTGACGCCCAAGCTCGGCCTGCACACCACCCGTTACAGCCTGCGCGACCAGGACCCCGGCGTTCCCGACCGCTTGACGCGCAACGTGCCCATTTTCAGCGTCGACTCCGGCCTGACTTTCGAGCGCAATGTCGACTGGTTGAGCCGCTCGCTGGTGCAGACGCTGGAGCCGCGGCTCTACTACCTCAACGTGCCGTCGCGCAACCAGAGCGAGATTCCGGTGTTCGATTCGGCGCTGATGGATTTCAATTTCGCCCAGATCTTCGGCGAGAACCGCTACGGCGGCAACGACCGCATCGGCGATGCGAACCAGTTGACCTCGGCGCTGGTCTCGCGCCTGATCGATCCCGAGAACGGCGGAGAACTGATGCGCGGCGCCATCGGCGAGCGCTTCTATTTCCGCGACCAGACGGTGACGCTGCCGGGCGAGGCACCGCGCACCAGCCGGCGCACGGATTTCCTGGCGGCATTCTCCGGCCGGGTCGCGCCCGGCATCCATATCGACACGGGCTGGCAGTACGATCCCAACTTCAATCATACCGCGCGCTTCAACGCCGGCGGCCGCTATCAGCCCGAACCCGGGAAAGTGCTCAATGCCAGTTACCGTTTCACGCGCGAGCAGTTTCGCCAGGTCGATCTCTCGGGCCAATGGCCCCTCTTCGGCAACTGGCACGGCGTGGCGCGCTACAACTATTCGATCCAGGAAAAGCGCCTGGTCGAGGGCGTTGCCGGGCTCGAGTATGATGGCGGCTGCTGGGTGGCGCGAGTCGTGCTTCACAAGCTGGCGACCACCGCCGACAAGTCCTCGACTTCGTTCTTCGTGCAGTTGGAGTTGAACGGGCTGGCCAGGATCGGGTCCAATCCCCTGGACATGCTCAAGCGCAACGTCGTCGGCTACGGCGTCATCAACCAGTCGACCGCCGATCCCGTATTCGGAGACTATTGATCCCTACCATGAAACGTCACATCCTTGTCCTGCTGGCGTCCCTGCTTGTGGCCGTCGCCGCGCCTGCCGAACCGGCGCGCCCGCTCGAACTGGACCGCATCGTCGCCGTGGTCAACAGCGAGGCCATCACCCTGTTCGAGCTGCGTTCGCGGCTTACGCTGGTCGAGCGCCAGTTGCGCGGCCAGAACGTCCAGTTGCCGCCGCGCGACGTCATGGAGAAGCAGCTGCTCGAACGCATGATCGTCGATCGCGCCCAGATGCAGTTCGCGCGCGACGCCGGCATGGAGGTGCCCGACGAGGAACTCGATGCGGCGCTGCGCCGCATTGCCGAGAGCAATCGCCTGTCCTTGCCCGAGTTCAAGGAAGCGCTGGAGCGCGACGGCCTGATCTGGCCGAAGTTCCGCGAGGAAATCCGCCAGGAGATCACCATCTCGCGGCTGCGCGAGCGCGAGGTCGATAACCGCATCGTCATCTCCGAGGGGGAGATCGACAACTATCTCGAGAACGCCGGACGGCCCGACCAAAACCCCGAGACGGTCCAGCTGGCCCACATCATCGTGCGCGTGCCGGAACAGGCCAGCGCCCGCCAGTTGGCCGAACTGCGCGCACGCGCCGAACAGGCGCTGGCGCAACTGCAAAAAGGCGAGGATTTCGCGCGCGTGGCGGCCAGCTTCTCCGACGCGCCCGACGGCTTGTCGGGCGGCGTCATGGAGCCGAGGACGACGGACCGGCTGCCGACCTTGTACCTCGACGCGGCGCGCAAGCTCAAGCCGGGCGAAACCAGCGACATCCTGAAGAGTTCGGCGGGGTTCCACATCGTCCGTCTGATCGATCGGCGCGGCGGCGCGCTGCAGACGCAGGCGCTGAAGCAGACCCATGCGCGCCACATCCTGATCAAGGTGAACGAGGTGGTCTCGGACGGCGAGGCCAAGCGGCGGCTGGTGGTGCTCAAGGAGCGACTCGACAACGGCGCCGACTTCGCCGAGCTGGCGCGCCAGCATTCCAGCGACCTGTCGGCGGCCAAGGGCGGCGACCTCGGCTGGCTCTACCAGGGCGACACGGTGCCTGATTTCGAGAAGGCCATGGATGCCCTGAAGATCGGCGAAATCAGCGCGCCGGTACGCTCGCCGTTCGGCTGGCACTTGATTCAGGTGCTCGAGCGGCGCACCGAGGATGCCTCGAAGGAACGGCAGCGTCAGATGGCGCGCCAGGCGCTGCGCGAGCGCAAGTCGGACGAGGCGTATCAGGACTGGCTGCGTCAACTGCGCGACCGCGCCTACGTCGAATACCGATTAGAAGAGAAGTGACCGCACCGGTCATCGCGGTCACCTCGGGCGAGCCGGCCGGCATCGGACCGGACATTTGCCTGGCCCTGGCGCAGCGGCAACCGCAGTGGCAACAAGCGTCAGCCGTGGCGGCACGCCTCGTGGTCATCGGCGATCGCGCCCTGCTGCAGGATCGCGCCCGCCAGTTGGGCGTCGATAGCGCGGGACTGGACATCCGTCACGTGCCGCTGCGCGCGCCGGTGGTCGCCGGCCGGCTCGACGCCGCCAACGCGCGTTACGTCCTGGATATTCTCGATGCGGCGCTCGACGGCTGCGTCGGTGGCGCATATGCGGCGATGGTCACGGCGCCGGTGCACAAGGGCATCATCAACGATGCCGGCATCGCCTTCACCGGCCACACCGAATACCTCGCCGAGAAGACCGCCACGCCGCGCGTGGTCATGATGCTGGCCGGCACCGGCGAGCACGCCGGTCTGCGCGTGGCGCTGGCGACCACGCACCTGCCGCTCAAGGACGTGCCGGCGGCGATCACGAAGGATGAACTCACCACCACGATCCGCATTCTGCACGGCGATCTGGTGCACAAGTTCGGCATCGCCCGGCCGCGCATCCTCGTCGCCGGCCTCAATCCGCACGCGGGCGAGGGCGGCCACCTGGGCAGGGAGGAGATCGAGGTCATCGCGCCGGTGCTCGACGCGCTGCGCGCGCAAGGCATGGATCTGGTCGGCCCGCTGCCGGCCGACACGCTATTCACGCGCAAGGTGCTCGCTGGCTCCGATGCGCAACTCGCCATGTACCACGACCAGGGGCTGGCGGTGCTCAAGTACGCGGCCTTCGAGGAAGGCATCAACATCACGCTCGGCCTGCCCATCCTGCGCACCTCGGTCGATCACGGCACCGCGCTCGATCTCGCCGGCAGCGGTCGCGCCGATCCGCGCAGCCTGTTTGCAGCGGTGAAGCTGGCGACGGACATCGTCTGTCGTCGATGAAGGAACATCAGGCCAGGAAACGGTTTAGTTCCGGCCGCCGCTGGCGCGGCTTAACCTCGCAAGCGAGGTTAGCCTGTACTGAAACGGCGCCGGAATGACGACGCATATTCCGCGGCGCCGTTTTGGCCAGAACTTCCTGGTTTCGCCTGGCGTCGTCCGCAACATCGTCGAGGCCATCGCGCCGCGCCGCGAGGAACTCATCGTCGAAATCGGCCCCGGCCTCGGCGCCCTCACCGGACCGCTGCTGGAGCGGCTCGACCATCTGCACGTGGTCGAGATCGACCGCGACCTCATTGCGCGCTTGCGCGAGCGTTTTGCGCCGGAGTTGCTGACGATCCACGAAGGCGACGCGCTCGATTTCGACTTCGGCGCGCTGGGCGGCGATCTGCGCGTGGTCGGCAATCTGCCCTACAACATTTCGACGCCGCTCTTGTTCCATCTCGCCGGCTTCGCGGCGTTCGTGCGCGACATGCACTTCATGCTGCAGAAGGAAGTCGTCGATCGCATGGTGGCTGCGCCCGGCACGGCCGACTACGGCCGGCTGTCGGTCATGCTGCAGTACCGCTTCGACATGGAGCGCTTGTTCGTGGTGCCGCCGGGGGCGTTCAACCCGGCACCCAAGGTCGATTCGGCCATTGTCCGGCTGCGTCCCAGGCCGGCGGCCGAACTGACTGCGCGCGACGAAACCCTGCTGGCGAAACTGGTGCTGGCCGCTTTCGGCCAGCGGCGCAAGATGCTGCGCAACAACCTGCGCGAGTTCTGCGACGAGGCAGGTTTGCAGGCGGTGGGCATTGCGCCCACCGCGCGCGCCGAGGAGCTTTCGGTGGCCGGCTACGTGCGCCTGGCCAACGCCCTCAGTCCTTCTTAGCGGAGCAGGTGTTCATACCGAGGATCGGATAGATCGGGCAGAAGCCGATCAGGCCGGTTGCCAGGGGCACGACGCCGATCCAGGCCCAGACCGGGCCGCCGAACAGCGCCCAGGCGACCAGCGCCAGGCCGACGACGATGCGCATGGGGCGGTCGATACCGCCAACGTTCAGTTTCATGCGAACTCTCCTTGGATGAGGGATGAGGATGACGAAGCCTATTTCATCACACCCGGGTTCCGCGCGTCTGTAACCAAAGTCACCAAGCTCAGCCGTCGGCGAGCTTGCGCAGACCGGCCGCGTCGACGATCTCGATCTGCTCGCGGCTCATGCGCACCAGGTCGTGCTCGGCAAAGCCCTTGAGCAGTCGGCTGACCATCTCGCGCACGCTGCCCAATTCGTCGGCCAGTTGCTGGTGCGTGGCTTTCACCAGCCGGCCCTTGCCCAGCAGCAGCCCCGCCAGCCGCTGGTCGAGCTTGCGGAAGGCGACTTCCTCGATCAGTTGCATCAGGTCGGCGATGCGTTCGGAAAACAGGTGGAAAATGAAGTCGCGGAAGGCCGGCTGGGTCAGCAATTCATCGAACAAGGAATGCGGCAGCAGCGCCAGCGTGGTTTCGGCTTCGGCCACGCCCCGGGCGTTGTAGTCGGCATGTCCGAGCAGGCAGCCGGAGGTGATGATGCACGACTCGCCGGGCAGCACCCGGTAGAGCGGCAACTCGCGCCCGTTGGCCGCCGGCTTGACGACGCGGATGGCGCCGGCCAGGACGAAGGGAAATCCCTGGCATGGCTGGCGTTCGTCGAACAGCGTGGTTGCGGCGGGCACGGTCACGGACTTGAGGCCGGCCAGTACGCGGCTGCGCAAGCTGGCCGGCAGTTCGGCCAGCACCGGATAAAGCTCGACGAGGCTGGTCGCGTTCAAGGGCCTAGCTCGGCCATCACCGGCGCGTGGTCGGAGGGCCGTTCCAGCTTGCGCGGTGCCTTGTCCACGCTGCAAGAACGGCATGTCGCCGCCAGCGGGTGCGACAACAGGATATGGTCGATGCGCAGGCCCATGTTCTTCCGATAGGCCAGCATGCGGTAGTCCCACCAGCTGAATACTTTCTCCGGCTGGTCGAACAGGCGAAAGGCGTCGACCAGGCCCAATTCGACCAGAGCGCGGAAAGCGTCGCGCTCGGCTTCCGAACACAGCACCTGCCCGGCCCACGCCTTCGGGTCATACACGTCGCGATCCTCGGGCGCGATGTTGTAGTCGCCCAGCAGGGCGAGGCGCGGGTGGCGTGTCAGTTCGTCCTCGAGCCATCGCCGCAGTGCGCGCAGCCACTTCAGTTTGTACTCGTACTTGTCCGAGCCGACCGCCTGGCCGTTGGGCATGTAGGCGCAGACGATGCGCGCGCCTTCGATCGTGGCGGCGATCATGCGGGCCTGCGGATCGTCGAAATCCGGGATGTTGCGCACCGCATCTTGCATCTCGGCGCGCGCGAGAATGGCGACGCCGTTATAGGTTTTTTGACCATGATGGATGGCTCGATAGCCGGCCGCCTCGATGTCGGTGAACGGGAAGGCCTTGTCTTCGAGTTTGGTTTCCTGAAGGCACAGCACGTCGGGTTGTTGCGCCGCCAGCCAGTCGAGCACCTGCGGCAGGCGCACTTTGAGCGAGTTGACGTTCCAGGTGGCGATTTTCATATAGTGGATGATGATACCGGAGCGCGCTCGATAATCGCAGCGCCGCGTCGCCAGTTCTGCCGCGCTGTATTTCAGCAGTTGCCCTGATGGGTTTCATCGCAAGCCTGTTTGCCGTCCGGGCGCGGCCCGGCAAGGATGCGCACGGCGTTGGCCAGATAGATGAGCCAGGCGGCGAACCAGATCAGTGCGGAAGCGGCTAACCCATTTTCGGCGATGACTGCCGCGGGCCATTCGGCGAGCGCGCGTAGCACGGTGGCGAGACACAGCAAGCCGGCGGCCAGCGGCAACCAGCCGCGGTGATCCAGTCCCCAGCCGCTGTGTATGCTACCGGCCACGGCCATGACGACGAGTATGGCCAGACCGAGAGCGCCGACGACGAGCAGGTGTTCGCCGGCGCTGGTTGCCTCCATGCCGCTCAGGCGCCCGACGCCGATCAGCGCGTAGCCGAGCGCCATGCAAACGTAGATCAAATAGGGGATCAGCACCCAGCGCTGGCATAAGGCACGACCGATGTGCCAGTCGTTGAGCAGGTTGGCGATGGCCGAGGCAGCGGCCAGCGCCAACCACCCGGCGACGGCGTTGCCCGGAAGCAGAAATTCGCCGACGCTGTAGGCGGCAATGGCGAATATGGCCAGCGCGCGCCGCGGCGGGCGGGCTAAGTAAGGCGCCGTCTCTGTGCCTTGGGCCGCAAGTATGTCGTTGATCAGGCGCATCGAAATGCGCGATAGGGCGACGATGATCAGCGCCATCAGCACGCCGATGGCAAGCCGCAACCAGGGCATCGCATCGTCACCGGCGAGCAAGGCAAAGTAGAAACCGGAGTGTGTGAAGAGCAGGGCGAGCAAGGCATAGACGAAGGCGATGTGCCGGCGATCCGGCTGGCGCCACAGCGGCCCCGCGATGCTGCCGATCAGCATCGATAGCAGGACAAGGTCGCACAGCGCAGCCAACCAGGCGGCCAGCGTGCCGGCGCAGGCGAACGCCAGTCGTCCAGCCAACCATAGCGCGACCAGCCACTGTAGCCGTCGGCGCGGCATGGGTGGCTGGCCAGTGAATTCCGGTACGGCCGTGAGCAGGAAGCCGGCGAGCGCGGCCATGGCGAAGCCGAAAAGCATTTCGTGAGCGTGCCAGACGATCGCGCCACCAGCGACTTTCGGCAGCGGCAGCAGCCCGGTGAGCATGCCCAGCCAGGCCGCCATGGCGAGCGCGCCCTGCGCTGCAGCGAACAGAAAGAAGGGGCGGAAAGGACAGAACCAGAGGGGCGTGCTGGCGGAGAAAATGCGGCTGAAATGGAAACTCATGGCAATTCCCGCAGGGCGAAGGCAGCGCGGATATCCGGCCAGCGGATGAATTCCGCGGTGCGGGCGAATATCCAGCATTCATCGCGCTCGGCAAGTGCTACGTCGATGCGATGCTCGGCGACGATGCGCCCCGGGCTGCCGGCCATGACCACGATGCGGTCGGCCAGACGCATGGCTTCCATCAGGTCGTGGGTGATCATCAGCACGGTGCAGTGCCGGCTGTCCCGCTCTTCGGCGAGTACACGGTACAACTCGCTCTTCAAGCCGATATCGAGCGCGGCGAAAGCCTCGTCGAGCAGCAGCAGGTCGGGCTGCACGGCCAGGGCGCGGGCCAGGGCGGCGCGGCTCTGCATGCCGCCGGACAGTGCGCTCGGGTATTTGTCGAGGTCATCCTCGGTCAGGCCCATGCGCCAGGCGAGGGCGGCCGCCGCAGCGTGTCTGGCAGTACGCGTCTGGCCGCAGGCCTTGAGGCCCAGGGCAATGTTGTCGCGAGTGCGCTTCCAGGGCAGCAGGCGCGGCTGCTGGAACATCATGCTCGGTCGTTGGAAAGTGCAATCGATGCAGCCTTCCCACGGCGACAGCAGGCCGGCGGCGAGGTTGAGCAACGTCGTCTTGCCGCAGCCGGAAGGACCGACAAGGGCGACCGCCTCGCCGGCGGCAATCGTCAGATCGATGTCCTCGAGCACGCGCTGGTAGCCGAAACGGTGTGCGACGCGCCGGAGGCTCAGGTTCACGCGAATGTCCGCCAGGATTCGATCTTGCGCTTGATCGGTTCGAGCAGCAGGTATTCGATGGCCAGCAGGCTGCCGACCAGGGCGACGATCCAAGCCATCGAGGCGGCCGTGTCGAGGTGGCTGCGCGTCACCGCCAGCGCGGCGCCGACACCGTCGCTGGTGGCCAGCAGCTCGGCCATGACTACCACCTTCCAGGCGGTGCCGAGCGCCGTGATCCAGCCGGGGAAGAGGTAGGACACCACATGCGGAAAATAGACATCGGCCAACTTCATCCACCACGGCAGGCCGAACATCTGCGCGACTGCCTGCAATTGGCCATCCAGCGTGCGGGTGCCCTGCATGGCGCCGACGAAGACGATAGGGAAGCAGGCGATGAAGACGGTGAATACCGGCGTGCCGTCGCCGGCACCGAACCACAGCAGCGCCAGGATCAACCAAGCGACAGGTGGCGTGCCGACGAGCAGCGTGACGATGGGTCGCGCCAATACCGAGGCGGTGACCGATAGGCCGACGAGCAGGCCGAGCAGACTGCCCAGACTCAGTGCCAGCCCGTAGCCGAGCAATGCGCGGCGGGCGGTGACCAGAATTTCCGGCCAGGCGGCGCCGGACGAGAACAATTCGGCCAGCGTGCCGAAAGCTTCGCCCGGTGTTGGCAGAATCAGCGGACCGAAGTGCTGGGCAGCGTACTCCCACAGCGCGAGGAAGAGGAAGAGGCTGGCCAACGAGCCCCAGCCACACCACAGATAGCGACCGGTGGCTGTCAGCCATGCCATGGCGCGGTGGGCGGGCGGCCGGCGACCCGAACTCACGGCCGACCGGGATCGCCGTAAAAACCGGCATCAGGGAGCTTGCCGCCGATCAGCGCTGGATTTTTTGCGAGCATTTGCTGAAAAAAGCGCGTCAGCTCGTCGCGCGCAGCGATAGCGTCGACGTGCTTCATCGGACTGGCGACGAGCGCATCGGATACCGCTTCCGGCGTCAGCAGGTTGATGCGCTTGGCCACCATTTCGCCGCACTGCAAGGTGTTTTGCTGGCACCAGAGGAGCGACTTTTCATAGGCGGCCATCACCTTGTTCTGCAGGGCCGGGTCGTGCATTGCCTTGCCAAGAACGACGATGCCGGCTTGGGGCAGGCGTGCCTCCTGCTTGAACAGGCGGCCCCATTCCCGTTGCAGGTCGACGCTGCGATGGAGGTCGGGGGCGATCATGCTGACCGGGAAGGACTGGGTCTTGCGCAAGGCCATCGATACGGCCGGCTCGGCGAGCAGCGCGTGGTCGACGCGGCGGGTGACCAGCAACTGCATGGCGTCAAGCGGCGAGGCGACGTAGCGGAGCGAGAAATCCTTTTTGGGATCGAGGCCTTGCTTTTGGGCGAGCAGGCCGAAGACGACATCCGGCATGTCGGCCCGAAAGGGGATGGCGATTTCCTTGCCGCGAAAATCGGCCAGCGTTTTCGAGGTCTTGTCGCGCGACACTATCCACAGTACGCCCCAGGTCGAGATGTTGAGCAGTTTCAGCGGTTGGCTGCGGTTGTACAGATTGGCCGCCACGTTGCTCGGCATCGCCAGAAAATCCGCCTTGCCGCTCATGGCCAGCACGCGCAATTGATCCGGATCCCACCAGCTTATGAATTCGACGCTATCGGCCACTTCCTTCAACACGCCGGTCTCGACCATGTGGATCAGCGGCACCGATACGATGGCCGGCGGGCCAGCCAATACCAAGCTGGGCAGCTTGTCGGCGCGGGCGGGAATCGCGACCAGTATGGTGAGCGCAGATACGATGCAAATTTTCGCGAGGCGACCGATGCCAGTCGACCTCGGACGGGTGAGGTAGGGGATCATGCGCTGCGGCGCTTTCGGTTAGAAGGTGCCGCGCCAGCTCAGCTGGAGAGAACGGCCGGGCGCCCTGATTTCCTGCCCCGAGATGCCTTCGGTCAGATGTTCGTAGTAGGTCTTGTCGGCAATATTCTTGATGGCCAGCCGCAGGTGCTGATTTCTGGCGAAGCGCCAGCTTGCGCCGATGTCGGCGGTGACGAATCCCGGGGTCGGATTTTCGGTGCCATGGGTAAACTTGCTGGCGACGCGTTCCTGGCGGTCAACGAGGCGCAGCGTGAAATCGCCTTTGACGCCAGGCAGGGTTTCGCCCAGCCAGCCCAGTGAGATTTCATCGGCCGGCATCTGGAACAGCGGTTCGTCGAGATCGTCGTTGGTCCCGCGCACTTTCGAGAAGCCGGCGGTGAACCACTGGCCGGGCATGGCTTGCCAGCGAGCATTGGCTTCAATGCCCTCGATGGTGGCGCTGCCAAGATTTTTGGTCTGCTTGCAGTAGGCGGCATTGGCGGCACCGCAGATCGCCCCGGCTGCCGCGCCGGTGATGATCTGACCCGTGATGTAGTTGTCGATACGATGGTGGTAAGCAGCCACCTGGTAGGACAATTTATCGCTCGCACCCTTGAGGCCCAGTTCGAGCTGATCGGCCTTTTCCGCATCTACCTTGGGGTTGCCGGCATAGAAGTAACCGTCGCCGCGCAGCCCGGACTCGTAACGTTCGCGCATGCCCGGCGCGCGGAAAGCGCGGGCGTAGTTGGCGTAAGGACGCAACAGCGGCGCGATCTCGACGATGGCGCCCAAATTGCCGGAGAGTGCCCCCTCCTCGTTGGCAAGCCCGGTCTTGCGCATGCCATTGCTCATGCTGTCGGCATCGCCCTTCACCGTATCGTGGCGCACCCCGGCCAATACGTTCAGTTTGCCGAGGCGAATATCATCCTGGACGTAGGCGCCAAGCGCCGAAATTTTTCCATCCTGAAACGGGTTGTTGGCTGAAAACAAGGAAAAGGCGGGAGGGGCGGCCATGCGTCGATCCGGATTGCCGGTCATTTCCCAGGCATTGATGCCAACGGATACGAGGTGTTGCGGATGCACCAGCCAGTCGGCCTTGGCATCGATGCCGTCGGTCCGGAAAGTCACCTTGGTGGTGACGATGTCGCGATTCAGCCAATGGGCATAAGCGAAAATCTGGCGTTCCATTTCTTGCCGGTAGATGCGTACATCGAAGTTGAGCGGGGCCTCGCCAGCGCCCTGGCGGGCATATCCCAGCTCCAGCAGGCGGCGTTCCTGCTCGGGCGAATGGAGGGTCGTCGAGCGGGCTGCCGGATTGGTCGGATGCGGCTTGGTCGAACCGGGATACCAGACATCGTTATCCTTGTGCCATTGGGAGGAAATGCGCAGCTGCTGTTGGCCATCGATGCGAAAGCGGTACTGGCCGATGATGCTGTCGGAGTCGTAACCGGTGCGCGACACTTTGCCTTCAGGCGATCGGTAGTCGTCGATGCGGGCCAGCGATGCGCCAAGCATCAGCGCATGATCGCCGGCGCTGGCGTTCGCCACGGCCGTGCCTCGCACCCCCTGGCTTGCTGAGTCGAAGGAGGCGCCAGCTTCGATACCAATGCCTGGCATAAAGCGGGCCTGGGGCAGAAGAATATTGATGGCGCCGCCCAGGGTGCCGGTGCCGTAAAGCACCGACGCCGCCCCTTTAACCACCTCGACACGCTTGGCCATGCCCAGCGACATGAAGGAAGCGATGGCGCCGGCCGGTTGCGCCGAGTTGAAGCGCATACCGTCGACCAGCAGCACGATACTTTCCTTGCCCAGTCCGCGCAGTATCGGATTCTGGCCCTGTGCGCTGTCGTTGGCGATGGCGATGCCTGGTTCGCCGCGCAGCGCGTCGCCCAGATTCTGGCCCCCGCGCCGGTCGATTTCCGCCCGGTCCAGCGTTACGGCGGAAACCGGCGTTTCAAGGTCGCTGGATGAATAGCCTTTGGCCGTCACATTGACGGTGGATAGGGCGACCTCATCGGCATGGGCCGTAGCAAAGAGGGAAAGCAGAGATAACGCAACCGCGGGCGAGTGTCGCAAAGCCATGTGGACTTCCTTATCGGGAGTGTGCTGGCTGGCGGTGGCTGGCTCGCAGACGGAATGATCAAAAGAAATTTTTAGCTAATGAGATATATTCGCATTTATGGCGACCAAAATCAAGTGAATGCCCGATCCTGTTTGCTCAGGGCGTGGCTCAGCGCGACAGTGTCCGCATTGGTTGATTTCGACAGCGACATGACCGAGACGGGCGATGCCGCCAGGATCTTCGGCAACGGGCAGCACGCCGGCACTGTCGCGCACCAGGCCCTATGGGCTCGGTGTGTTGCGGACGACGAGATCGGAGCCGCGCTCTATAATCGCATCGCGTGGATGGCGCATGGAGCCGGAAGGAGTGTTCATGAGCAATGGTTCGAATCGCCGCCAGTTCTGGCGCGCTGTGTTTCGGTCGCCGGTTCAACTGGTCGATGCGGCGGGCGTTTGGCCGGCCGAACTCGTCGACATTTCCCTGAACGGCGCCTTGGTGAAACTGCCGCCGCAGTGGCATGGCGAGGTCGACGCCAACTGCCAGATCAAGCTCAAGCTGTCGGACGTCGCCGTGATCATCATGCATGCCGTGGTGGCCCATGTCGAAGGCCGTCGCGTCGGCTTGCGCTGCACGAGCATGGACGTCGACAGCATCACCCACTTGCGCCAATTGGTGGCGCTCAACGCCGGCGATCCCGCGTTGCTGGACCGCGAATTGTCGGCGCTGTTGGCGGAGTAGTCAGCGGCTGGCGTCGGCCTTGCCGTTTGCCTTGGGGTAGCCGGCGGCGTCGAGCAGGCTGTCCCAGCTGGAGGCCAGGTAGCCCTTGGCCGACTTGCTGCCCACCTGTATGACCGGAACGATCAGCTCGCCTTCGCCGGCCAGGGCGCGCAGCGTCTTGAGGTCGTCTTCGGTCGCCACGAGCTTCTCGCTGAACGGCACGCCGCGTCGCGCCAGGTGGTTGCGCGCCTGCTTGCACACCTCGCCGCAATCCGCCTGCGTATAGAGCGTCACGGGGTAGTCCGCCGTGGCCTGGCGCAGGGTGTAGGACATCGTCTGGTCGGCGCCGAGCTGGGTCGCCCGCTTTTTTTCGACCTGGGCGGCTTCGCCGGGCGCGGGCGGCCGATCCGTGTAATGGATCTTGCCTTCCTTGTCGACCCAGCGATAGGTCGTTTGCGCATGGGCGGCAAACGCCGCCACGAGCAGGAAAACGGCGAGCGGGATTCGCATGGGCGGTCTCCGTCGGTCAGGCATCGATCATGCCATTATGCCGCAACAATGCGTCGACTTCCGGTTCGCGGCCGCGGAAGGCCTTGAACGAGTCCATCGCCGGCCGCGAGCCGCCCACGGCCAGGATTTCGCGCCAGAAGCGTTCGCCGGTTTCGGCGTCGAGCGTGCTGCCGCAGGTGGGTCCCCGCTGTTGCCTCGCTTCCTCGAAGGCGGCGTAGGCGTCGGCCGAGAGCACCTCGGCCCATTTGTAGCTGTAGTAGCCGGCTGCATAGCCGCCGCCGAAGATGTGGGCGAAGCTCTGCGGAAAACGATTCCACTCGGGCGGAAAAACCACCGCCACTTCCTCGCGCACGGCCAGGATCAAGTCCTGCACGGTACGCGTGCCGGCCGGATCGAATTCGCTGTGCAGCAGCAGGTCGAACAGCGCGAACTCGATCTGCCGCAGCGTCTGCATGCCGCTCTGGAAGTTCTTGGCGGCGATCATCTTGTCATAGAGATCGCGCGGCAGCGGCGCGCCCGTCTCGGCGTGCGCGGTCATGCCTTGCAGCACGTCCCACTCCCAGCAGAAGTTTTCCATGAACTGGCTGGGTAGTTCGACCGCGTCCCACTCGACGCCGTCGATGCCGGAGACCGGCAGGTCCTCGACCTCGGTCAGCAGATGATGCAGGCCGTGGCCGGTTTCGTGGAACAGCGTCAGCACGTCGTCGTGGCTGAATGTCGCCGGCTTGCCGTTCACCGGCGCCGGGAAGTTGCAGTTCAGGTAGGCCACCGGCGTCTGAATGCCGTCCGTCGTTTGCCGACGGCCGATGGCGTCGGCCATCCAGGCGCCGCCGCGCTTGGTGTCGCGGGCGTAGAGATCGACGTAGAAGCGGCCGACCAGCGTTCCGGCCGGCGTGCCGCCACGACTGACTTTCGTGACGATGCGGTAGAAGCGCACGTCGGGATGCCAGGTCGGCGCGTGGTCGGGCTCGATGCCGACCGAGAACAGCGACTCGATGACCTTGAACAGGCCGGCCATCACCTTGTGCTCGGGGAAGTACTGCTTCACTTCTTCATCCGAGAACGCATAGCGCGCCTGCTTGAGCTTTTCCGAAGCCCACGCCAGGTCCCAGCTTTCCAGCTTGTCCATGCCCAGTTCGGCGCGCGCGAAGGCGCGCAGTTCGGCGACGTCGCGCTCGGCGAACGGCTTCGCTTTCGCGGCCAGTTCGCGCAGGAAGCCGGCCACCTGCGCGGTCGATTCGGCCATCTTGGGCACCAGCGAGACTTCGGCGTAATGGGCATAGCCGAGCATGGCCGCTTCCTCGGCGCGCAGGGCCAGCAGGCGCGTGATCAGCGGGCCGTTGTCCCAGTCCGGCTTGCCGAACTCGGAGGCGCGCGTGGCGTAGGCGCGGTACAGGCGCGCGCGCAGTTCGCGGTTCTCGGCATACTGCATGACCGGGATGTAGCAGGGGGCGCGCAGGGTCAGTTCCCAGGCCTCGCCCTTCCTCGCGGCAGCCTCGACGTCCGCCGGAATGCCCGCCAGTTCGGCTTGGTCGGCGATGCGCTCGACGTGGGCATTGGTGGCGTCGAGCAGGTTCTCGGCGAACTTGGCGGCGATGGCCGACATCTCCTCCTGCATGTCCTTGAAGCGCGGCTTTTGCGCTTCCGGCAACTCGGCGCCGGAAAGGCGGAAGTCGCGCAGGTCGTTGTCGACGATGCGCTGGCGCGTCGGCGTCAGCGCGGCGTATGCGGGGCTGGCGCGCAGCGCCTTGACCTTGGCGTAGATCGCCTCGTTCTGACCCAGCTCGGCGTAGTAGCCGGTCACCTCGGGCAGCAGGGCGTTGTAGGCGTCGCGCCATTCCGGCACGTCCATGACCGAGTGCATGTGGCTGACGATGCCCCAGGCGCGGCCGAGGCGCTCGCCGGCATCGGTCAGCGGTTGCATGAAGGCGTCCCACGACGGCTGACTTTCGGGGATCGACAGTTTTTCCAGCAGCGCCCGATTCTCGGCGATCAATGCGCGGATGGCGGGGGCGACATGGCCGGGCTGGAGGGCGTCGAAGCGCGGCAGCCCGGAGAAATCGAGCAGTGGGTTCATACGTGGGGCGATATAGGGTTGCTTGCTAGGAATGGAAATAGTGGCGAATGGCGGTCAGAAAAGCCCGACCGCTCAGGGTTCGATCAGGTCGCGGTAGGCATGCCAGCTGGCATGCCCCAGCACGGGCATGAGGACGATGAAGCCGAGCAGGCCCGAGGCGAAGCCCAGCAGCGTCAGCGTCATCAGCAGCGCGGCCCAGAATGCGAGCGGCAGCGGGTTGGCGGCCACCGCGGCGAGGCTGGCCTGCATGGCATCGAGCAGGTCGCACTGGCGATCCAGCAGCATGGGTACCGAGACGACGCTCAGCGCGAAGACGATGGCCGCGAACAGTCCGCCAATGCCCACGTAGAGAAGGAAAAGGTTCAGGTATTGCGGGTTGAGCAGGATTTCCAGCGCGACGTCGGCCGGCACGGCGGCATTGCCGCGGTAGAGCAGGGCGACGATGACCACCGAAACGACCTGCCATGCGGTGCCGGCCAGCAGCGAAAAGAGCCCGAAGCCCACCAGGCCCGATGGGTTGCGCCGCCAGGCGCGCATCGATTCGGCCAGCCGCAGCGGCTCGCCCTGCTCGCGGCGGCGCGAAAGGTCGTAGAGGCCGGTGGCGACGATCGGCGCCACCAGCAGGAACCCGCTGACGGCGGCTGCGAATAAATAGGGCAGGCGTGCCACGGCCACCAGCACGACCATGCCGGCGACGAAGGTACACAAGCCGTAGAACAGGCTGGCGCCGGGGTGATGCCACAGGTCGCCGACGCCGCGGGCCAGCCAGGACAGCGGCCGCAACAGGCCGATGCTGCGAACGGCGGGCCCGGTGGCCTCGTGCGACGCGGCGGCCATGACGGCTCAACCGGTGAGGCGCTGCAGCGCTTCGCGATACTTGGCGGTGGTTTTTTCGAGGATATCGGCAGGTAGCCTCGGGCCGGGCGCCTGCTTGTTCCAGTCCAGCGTTTCCAGATAGTCGCGCACGAACTGCTTGTCGAAACTGGCCGGGCTTTCACCGACTTTGTAGCTGTCGGCCGGCCAGAAACGCGAGGAGTCGGGCGTCAGCACTTCGTCGATCAGGTACAGCTTGCCGGCGGCGTCGAGGCCGAACTCGAACTTGGTGTCGGCGATGATGATGCCGCGCGTGCGCGCGTAGTCGGCGGCCTCCTTGTAGAGGCGGATGGCGGCGTCGCGCACCTGGGCGGCCAGGTGCGCGCCGATGGTCTTCTCGACGGTAGCGTAATCGATGTTCTCGTCGTGGTCGCCGAGTTCGGCCTTGGTCGAGGGCGTGAACAGCGGCTCGGGCAACTGCTGGGCCATCTTCAGGCCGGCCGGCAGCGGAATGCCGCAGACCTTGCCCGTGGCCTGGTAGTCCTTCCAGCCGGAGCCGATCAGATAACCGCGCACCACGGCCTCGATCGGCAGCGGCTTGAGGCGCTTGACGACGATGGCGCGACCGCGCACCTGGTCGCGTTCCTGGGGGGCGACCACCGATTCGGGATCGATGCCGGTCAGCTGATTGGGAATGATGTGGCCGAGCTTGGCGAACCAGAAGTTGGCGACGGCGGTCAGCACCTCGCCCTTGCCCGGAATCGGGTCGGGCAGGATGACGTCGAAGGCCGACAGGCGGTCGCTGGTGACGATCAGCATCTGGTCGCCATCCTTGCCATTGACGGCATAGTTGTCGCGCACCTTGCCGCGGCCGAGCAAGGGCAGGCTCTCGATGGTGGATTGGTAAAGCGGTTGCGTCATGGGAGCTCCAGAAAATGATGCGCGCGATCACTCGCGGACGAAGGCCTTGTCGGGCGCGCCTTCGCTGGTGTCTTCGCGGTAGGGGAAGCGGACGTGGCCGTAGCGGATCGCCAGCACGCCGAGCGTCAGCAGGAAGATGGCTGCGGCCACCGCCAGCATGCGCCACTCGGTGATCTCCTTGATGTCGAGGATCAGGTAGCGGGCCAGCGCGACCATGGCGATGTACATGGGGAAGCGCACCGGCAGCTGGCCGGACTTGAAGTACTGGCCGATCATCGCCAGCACCTCGAGGTAGAGGAACATCAGCAGCAGGTCGGCGAGCTGCACCTTCTGCGCGGCGACCATCGTCATCACCTCGTGATACATGGCTACCGTGGTGGCGACGCCGATCACGACGAGGCCGAGATATTCGACGATGTCGAGCCCGCCGCTGAGCAAGCGACGGATGCGATCGAAGGCATGGGACTGGATGTTCATGATGAGAAAAACAAGGGGCCGCCGAAATCGGCAGCCCCTGCATTCTGCCGCAAATCGCGGCTTACTTCACGATCGCGTTCAACTCGCCCTTGGCGTAGCGGCTGGTCATTTTCTCCAGCGACAGCACCTTGATCTTCGAGGCGTTGCCGGCGGTGCCGAAGGCCTTGTAGCGGTCGAGGCAGATGCCCTTCATGGCCTTGGTGGCCTCGGCCAGGTACTTGCGCGGATCGAACTCCTTGCGGTGCTTGTTGAAGAACTGGCGGATGGCGCCGGTCGAGGCCATGCGCAGGTCGGTATCGATGTTGACCTTGCGCACGCCGTTCCTGATGCCCTCGACGATCTCCTCGACCGGCACGCCGTAGGTTTCGCCCAGATCGCCGCCGTTCTCGTTGATGATCTTCAGCCACTCCTGCGGTACCGACGACGAGCCATGCATGACCAGGTGCGTGTTGGGCAGGCGCTCGTGAATTTCGCGGATGCGGTCGATGCGCAACACCTTGCCGGTGGGCGGCCGGCTGAACTTGTAGGCGCCGTGGCTGGTGCCGATGGCGATGGCCAGCGCATCGACGTTGGTGTCCTTGACGAAGCGGGCGGCTTCCTCGACGTCGGTCAGCAACTGCGAGTGGTCGAGCGTGCCCTCGGCGCCGATGCCGTCCTCTTCGCCGGCCTTGCCGGTTTCCAGCGAACCGAGGCAGCCGATTTCGCCCTCGACCGAAACGCCGCAGGCGTGCGACATGTCGACCACGCGCCGCGTGACTTCCGCGTTGTAGTCGTAGCTGGTCGGCGTCTTGCCGTCCTCGCCCAGCGAGCCGTCCATCATCACCGAGGTGAAGCCGAGCTGGATCGAGCGCTGGCAGACGCCCGGGCTGGTGCCGTGGTCCTGGTGCATGCAGACGGGGATATGCGGAAACTCTTCCGCCGCCGCGAGGATCAGGTGGCGCAGGAAGGGTGCGCCGGCGTACTTGCGCGCGCCGGCGGAAGCCTGGACGATCACCGGGGAATCGGTCTCGTCGGCGGCCTCCATGATGGCGCGCATTTGTTCCAGGTTATTGACGTTGAAGGCCGGCAGTCCGTAGCCGTGTTCGGCGGCATGGTCGAGCAGTTGACGCATGGAAACGAGTGACATGGTGGTCTCCTGGGTTGATTAATCGGCGGTCCGCGCGTCGCCGACGCGGACGATCTTCAAGGTGTTGGTACCGCCCGGCGTGCCGATGGGCTCGCCGATGGTGAGCGCGATGAGATCGCCGGGTTCGACCGCGCCGGCGCCGATCAGCTGCCGTTCCGCTTCCTGAAGCAGGTCGTCGCGATCGTGGCCCGTCTGCGGCATCAGCACAGGATACACACCTTTGAAGATGCAAACCTTGTAGCGGGTATGGGTATCCTGGGTCAGCGCGTAGATCGGCACGCCGGCGTTGAGGCGCGACATCCACAGCGCCGTCGAGCCGGACTCGGTGAGCGCCGCGATGGCCTTGACCTTGAGATGGTTGGCGGCAAACAGCGCAGCCATGGCGATCGACTGGTCGATCCGGGTGAACACCCGGTCGAGAAAGTGCTTTTCCAGCGACACGTCGACGGTTTTTTCCGCCTCGACGCAAATGCGTGCCATGGCCTCGACCGTTTGTACCGGAAAATCGCCGGCGGCGGTTTCCGCCGACAACATGACGGCATCGGTGCCGTCCAGCACGGCGTTGGCGACGTCCGAGACCTCGGCGCGGGTCGGCACCGGCGAATGGATCATCGATTCCATCATCTGGGTCGCCGTGATGGCGAAACGGTTGTACTCGCGCGCCATGCGGATGATGCGTTTTTGCAGCGCCGGCACCGCCGCGTCGCCGACTTCCACGGCCAGGTCGCCGCGCGCGACCATGACGCCGTCGCTGGCGTCGAGAATGTCCTCAAGGTTCTGGATGGCCTCGACGCGCTCGATCTTGGCGACCAGCAAGGCGCGGGAGCCGGCTTCGGCGAGCAACTGCCTGGCTTGGCGCATGTCCGCGCCTGACTTTGGAAACGACACGGCGACGTAGTCCACGGCCAGCGCCGCTGCCGAGCGGATGTCCTCCTTGTCCTTGTCGGTCAGCGCCGGGGCCGAGAGGCCGCCGCCCAGCTTGTTGATGCCCTTGTTGTTGGACAGCTCGCCGCCGTGGCGCACCCGGCAGTGAATCTCGTCTTCGTCGACGGCGACGACGTCCATGACGATGCGGCCGTCGTCGAGCAGCAGCACGTCGCCGCTGGCGACTTCGCGCACCAGTTCCGGATAATCGAGGCCGACGTGGTTCGAGTCACCGAGATCGCAATCGGCGGCGAGAATGAAGTCCTGGCCCGTCTTGAGCAGGATCTTGCGGCCAGCGAACTTGCCGATGCGGATTTTCGGCCCCTGCAAGTCGGCCATGACGCCGACCGTGCGCCGACGGACGGTCGTCGCCTGTCGCAACGCGTCGACTCGCTGCTGATGGTCGGCAAGCGAGCCGTGAGAGAAATTCAGCCGCACGACGTCGATGCCAGCGGTCACCAGTCTTTCGAGGGTTTCCGGATCGGACGAGGCCGGGCCCAGGGTTGCGACGATCTTGGTCGTGCGTGGCATGGCGGAGTGGCGGCCCGGCGCGTCGGGACCGTGTTGGCGATCAGCGGCCGTCGTCAACTCCTGGCGCGCTTTTCCAGAATGTCGACCGCGGGCAGCACCTTGCCCTCGAGATATTCGAGAAAGGCGCCGCCGGCCGTCGAGATGTACGAAATCTTGTCGTAGATACCGTATTTCTGGATGGCGGCGATGGTGTCGCCGCCGCCGGCCAGCGAGAAACCTTTGGCGTTGGCGATGGCCATGGCGACCGTTTTAGTGCCCTCGCCGAACTGGTCGAACTCGAAGACGCCGACCGGGCCGTTCCAGACGATAGTGCCGGCCCGGGCGATGATGTCGGCCAGCGCCTGTGCCGACTGCGGGCCGATGTCGAAGATCATGTCGTCGTCGGCCACCTGGTCGGCGCGCTTCAGCACCGCCGGCTCGGCGGCGTCGAACTGCTTGCCGCAAACGACGTCCACGGCGATCGGGATCGAGGCGCCGCGCTTGGCCATCTTCTCGATCAGCGCCTTGGCGGTCGGGATCAGATCGTGCTCGCACAACGACTTGCCGACGTTCTTGCCCATGGCGGCGAGGAAGGTGTTGGCGATGCCGCCGCCGACCACCAGTTGGTCGACCTTCTCGGACAGCGACTCGAGCACGGTCAGCTTGGTGGAAACCTTGGAGCCGCCGACGATGGCCACCATCGGCCGGGCGGGATTGGCCAGCGCCTTGTCGAGCGCGTCGAGTTCCTCGGTGAGCAGCAGGCCGGCGCAGGCGATCGGCGCGAACTGCGCGATGCCGTAGGTCGAAGCCTCGGCGCGATGCGCGGTACCGAAGGCGTCCATGACGAAAACGTCGCACAGCGCCGCGTACTTTTTCGCGGTTGCCTCGACGTTCTTCTTCTCGCCCTTGTTGATGCGGCAATTCTCGAGCAGCACGACTTCGCCGGCCGAAATCTCATTGACCCACGCGCCGCCATCGACCCAGTTCTGGATTACGCGCACCGACTTGCCCAGCTTCTTCGCCATCACGTCGGCGACGGGCTGCAGCGAGTCCTCGGGCTTGAATTCCCCTTCGGTCGGACGGCCCAGGTGGGAAGTGACCATGACCTTGGCGCCGGCCTTCAGGCAGTACTCGATGGTCGGCATCGAGGCGGTGATGCGGGCGTCCGACGTGACCTTGCCGTCCTTGACCGGCACGTTGAGATCGGCGCGGATGAACACGCGCTTGTCCTTGAGGTCGAGATCGGTCATGCGGATGAACTTGGACGACTGAGTCGGCATGGGCTGTCTCCGGGGAAAGGTGGGAAATCGACTACTGAAGCATTGCGCCTTCGCGACGGCGCAATGCTTGGATGGTCAATCTCGAAGGCCGGCGCTTACTTGGCGACGTGCTTGACGAAGCGCAGCATGTTGCAGGTATAGCCGTACTCGTTGTCGTACCAGGCGACGACCTTGACGAAGGTCTTGTCGAGCGCGATGCCGGCCTCGGCGTCGAAGGTCGAGGGGGCGCTGTTGCCGACGAAATCGGTGGCGACCACCTTCTCCTCGGTGTAACCGAGCACGCCCTTCAACGCGCCTTCGGAAGCCGCCTTCATCGCCGCGCAAATGTCCTTGTAATCCGCGTCCTTGTTGAGCTCGACGGTCAGGTCCACCACGGAAACGTCGGAAGTCGGCACGCGGAAGGCCATGCCCGTCAGCTTCTTGTTCAGTTCGGGAATGACCACGCCGACGGCCTTGGCGGCGCCGGTCGAGGACGGGATGATGTTTTCGAGAATGCCGCGGCCGCCCCGCCAGTCCTTGTTGGACGGGCCGTCGACGGTCTTCTGGGTCGCGGTGGCGGCATGCACGGTGGTCATCAAGCCGCGCTTGATGCCCCAGTTGTCGTGCAGCACCTTGGCGACCGGCGCCAGGCAGTTGGTGGTGCAGGAGGCGGCGGAAACGATCTTCTCGCCGGCGTACTTCTCGTGGTTCACGCCATAGACGAACATCGGCGTGTCGTCCTTCGACGGCGCCGACTGCACGACTTTCTTGGCGCCCGCGTCGATGTGCTTCTGGCAGGTGTCCTTGGTCAGGAAGAAACCGGTGGACTCGATGACCACGTCGACGCCGACTTCGCCCCACTTCAGGTTGGCAGGGTCCTTCTCGGCCGTCAGGCGGATCTTCTTGCCATTGACGACGAGGTGGCTGCCGTCGACCTTGATGTCGCCGTTGAAGCGGCCATGCACGGAGTCGTACTTCAGCATATAGGCGAGGTAGTCGGGTTCCAGCAGGTCGTTGATGGCGACGACTTCGAGCTCGGGAAAGTCCCTGGCAATGGCGCGGAACGTCATGCGGCCGATGCGGCCGAAACCATTGATGCCAACTTTGATTGCCATGTGCTTGATCTCCTGGAAAAGGTTAGACGAATGATTCGACAGCCTTCACGACGTTCGCCACCGTGAAGCCGAATTCCTTGAACAATGTGCCGGCGGGCGCCGATTCGCCGAAACGGTCGAGGCCGATGACCGTGCCCTCGCCGCCGACGTATTTCCACCAGCCGCCGGTGACGCCCGCCTCGATCGCGATTCGGGGCAGCCCTTTGGGCAGCACGCCGTCTTTCCACGCCTGATCCTGGCGGTCGAAGGCGTTGGTGTTGGGCATGGAGACGACCGTGACCGGAATGTTTTCCTGCGCCAGCGCCTCCTGAGCCTTGAGCGCCAGCTCGACTTCGGAGCCGGTGGCGATCAGCACGGCGCGCGCCGTGCCCTTGGCCGGGGAGACGACGTAGCCGCCCTTCTTGATCGCGTCGATGGTCGCGGCATCGCGCTTGACGAAGGGCAGGTTCTGGCGCGACAGGGCCAGCGCGGTCGGGCCGTGCCTCTTTTCGACCGCGGCAGTCCAGGCGACCATCGTTTCGACGGTGTCGCAGGGACGCCAGACGTCCATGTTGGGGATCAGGCGCAGCGTGGCGATCTGTTCGACCGGCTGATGCGTCGGGCCGTCCTCGCCAAGACCGATGGAGTCGTGCGTGAACACGTAGATGACGCGCAGCTGCATCAGTGCCGACATGCGGATGGCATTGCGGGCGTATTCCGAGAACATCAGGAAAGTGCCGCCGAAGGGCAGCAGGCCCCCATGCAGGGCCATGCCGTTCATGATGTGCGACATGCCGAATTCGCGCACGCCGTAGGAGATGTAGTTGCCAGGCGTCTTGCCGGAGACGTGCTTGCAGCCCGTCCAGTTGGTCAGGTTGGAGCCGGTCAGGTCGGCCGAGCCGCCGACGAACTCGGGCAGGACCGGGGCCAGCGCGTTGATGGCGATCTGCGAGGCCTTGCGCGTCGCGACAGTCTCCGCCTTGTCGTTGACTGCGGCGATGGCCTTGGCGGCGTAGTCGGCC
>JAGVUA010000010.1 GCA_019136545.1 Betaproteobacteria bacterium | reverse complement strand
CTGTGGCGGGCAGCGGTGGGATCGAACTGACCTTCTTCGTCATTCCGGCGAAGGCGCCCCGAAGGAAGTACCCTTGGGGTGCCGGAATCCAGGATTTCGGAGCACAAACTGGACCCCGGCTTTCGCCGGGGTGACGACTTCAAGCTTCTGCGGACTGGAACATCAGAGTGATCGACTTTAGCATCTAGCAACTAACGATTCGGCGTGTAAATGCACGAGCATGCCGAATCATCAATGCAGGGCGTCAGCCTGCCGAGCCGCTGGCCGCCGCCCGCCACAACCACGGCTGCTCGGCCTTCCGCGCCGCTTCAAAGGCGCGGATCTCGTCGGCGTGCTTCAGCGTGAAGCCGATCTCGTCCAATCCCTTGAGCAAACTCTCCTTGCGCTGTGGCGTGATGTCAAAGCCGAAGGAGAAGCCCGAAGGCGTGGTGACTTTCTGCTCGGCGAGATCCACCGCCAGGCGGTAACCCTCGTTCGCCGCACATTCGCCAAACAAGCGCTCGACAACCTCGGCCGGCGCCACGATGGGCAGCAGGCCGTTCTTGAAGGCGTTGGAGAAGAAGATGTCGGCGAAGGACGGCGCGATGATGGCGCGGAAGCCGTAGTTCTCGAGTGCCCAGACGGCGTGCTCGCGGCTCGAACCGCAACCGAAGTTGTCGCGCGCCAGCAGGATTTCGGCGCCCTGATAGCGCGGCTGGTTGAGGGCGAAATCGGCTTTGAGCGGGCGCTTGCTGCAATCCATGCCTACTTCGCCGTGGTCGGCATAGCGCCACTCGTCGAACAGGTAGGGACCGAAGCCGCTGCGCAGAATGGACTTGAGAAACTGCTTGGGGATGATCGCGTCGGTGTCGATGTTGGCGCGGTCGATCGGGCAGACGATGCCGTTGAAGGGGGTAAAGGCTTTCATGGTTTCCTCCTCGTTCAGATGTGGCGGACGTCGACAAAGTGGCCGGCGATGGCGGCGGCCGCGGCCATCGCGGGGCTGACCAGATGCGTGCGTCCGCCCGGGCCCTGGCGGCCTTCGAAGTTGCGGTTCGAGGTCGAGGCGCAACGCTCGCCCGGCGACAGGCGGTCGTCGTTCATCGCCAGACACATCGAACAGCCCGGCTCGCGCCACTCGAAGCCGGCGGCGGTGAAGATGCGGTCCAGCCCTTCCGCTTCGGCCTGACGCTTGACGATGCCCGAACCGGGTACCACGAGCGCCAGCTTGACGGTACCGGCAACGGTCTTGCCCTTGACGACGGCGGCCGCAGCGCGCAGATCCTCGATGCGCGAGTTGGTGCACGAGCCGATGAAGACCTTGTCGATGGCGATCTCGCTGATCGGTGTGCCGCCCTGCAAGCCCATGTAGGCAAGCGCGCGTTCGATTCCGGCACGCTTGGCCGCGTCGGCTTCCTGCGCCGGGTCCGGCACGCGTTCGCCGATGGCCAGCACCTGCTCGGGCGAAGTGCCCCAGGTCACCTGCGGCTGGATGTCTTCGGCCTTGATCTCGACGACGGCATCGAAGTGTGCGTCGGCGTCCGAGTGCAGCGTCTTCCAGTAGGCGACGGCCTTGTCCCAGTCCTCGCCTGTCGGCGCATGCGGCCGGCCCTTGAGGTAGGCGACGGTGGCCTCATCGACGGCGACGAGGCCGGCGCGCGCACCGGCTTCGATCGCCAGATTGCACACGGTCATCCGCCCTTCCATGGTCAGCCCGGCAATCGCCGAACCGGCGAACTCGATGCAGTAGCCTGTGCCGCCGGCCGTGCCGATGCGACCGATGATGGCCAGCGCCACGTCCTTGGCCGTCACGCCGGCGCCGAGCTGGCCGTCGACGCGGACCTGCATGGCGCGCGATTTCTTCTGGATCAGCGTCTGCGTCGCCAGCACGTGCTCGACTTCCGAGGTGCCGATGCCGTGCGCCAGGGCGCCGAAAGCGCCGTGCGTCGCCGTGTGGCTGTCGCCGCAAACGACGGTCATGCCCGGCAGGATCAAGCCGTTTTCCGGCGCGATGACGTGGATGATGCCTTGCTTGGCATGGCGGAACGGGAAGTAGGAGAGCGCGCCGAATTCACGGATGTTGTTATCCAGCGTATTGACCTGCAAGCGCGCGACCGGATCTTCGATCTCGCGGTCCCAGTTGCGCGTCGGCGTGTTGTGATCGGGCACGGCGACGACCGACTGGTCACGCCAAAGCTTGCGCCCGGCCAGACGCAGTCCGTCAAAGGCCTGCGGACTCGTCACCTCATGGATCAGGTGGCGGTCGATATAGAGCAGACAGGTACCATCCGCCTCCTGACGGACGACGTGACTGTCCCAAAGCTTGTCATAAAGGGTCTTTCCAGCCATGAGTAAGCTCCTTGCAAAAGTGCCGGCGGGGCGCCGAAGCGGCGCGTGATCCGGGACGCAGGCGCAATACTAGGTGGCGCGCTATACCCTAACAAGTCGAGTCGTTATACTGGTACTGGAACTACTACCAAGAGTCAGAACCGCAATGCAAAGACGTGCTATCTGCTGCCTCGCGCTTTCAATCGTGACCAACGGTTCTCTGGCAGAGGAACGATGCGCCCCGGACTTCCCGTCCTTCCTGGCCATGTTCGAGAACTCACGAGAGTTTCAAACGCAACACACGCGCTTCCCCCTCGCGACGACGACCATAGACAACGCCATCGGCCCCGAACCAAGAACCATCCGCCACATGATTGGCAACTCATCCGACCCGAGATACTCCAGCATGATCTATCCAAGCCAGAACGATCAACAGGCAATACCACTGAAGAGATCGATACGTTCCGAACGGGGGCAGCACCTGGTTCAATTCAACAAACCTGATACTGATTACTCAATGGCGTACAGCTTCAGGAAAACCGGCTCATGCTGGCAGCTCGTGCGATTTGATAGCTACTCGCTCTGAGCGGAGCCAAACTGCTTGTTGCCACAGTGACCCGCAATTCCACAAATCACCCATCATGAAAACCGAAGTCCTCGCCCAGCGCCGCAAAGAACTCGGCGCCTTCCTGCAAGTCATTCGCGGCCGCCACAGCCCGGCGGAATTCGGTTTCGCCACCGTCAACCGGCGACGCACGGCCGGCCTGCGGCGTGAGGAAGTCGCACAGCTCGTCGGCATCAGCCCCACCTGGTACACCTGGATCGAGCAGGGGCGCGAGGTCAATGTCTCGGCCGAGGCGCTCGACCGGCTGGCGAGTGCGCTGCATCTCACGCGCAGCGAGCGCGCCTACCTCTTCGAACTCGCCGACCGGCGCGACCCGCAGGCGCCGCGCCCTGAGAGCGACGCGGTGCCCGAAGCGCTGGCCGGGCTGCTCGACCACATCGCCGCACCCGCCTACCTGATGGGCCGCCACTGGGATCTGCTCGGCTGGAACATGCCGGCCGCCGAACTCTTCACGGGCTGGCTCGACCGCCCTCAGGTCGCCGGCGAGCCGCCGCCCAATCTGCTGCGCTTCGTTTTCCTGATACCCGAGGCGCGCCAGTTCATCAGCGACTGGGACGTGCGCGCGCGTCGCCTCGTCGCGGAGTTTCGCGCCGACTGCCGGCGGCGCCTCGACGATCCCGAACTGCGTCGTCTGGTCGACGAGCTCGCCAACGCGAGCCCCGAGTTTGCCCGCTTCTGGGAACAGCACGACGTGCTCGAACGCCAGGGTGGCGAGCGCGGCTTCAAGCACCCGACGCGCGGCGACCTGCGCTACCAACAGGTCACGCTGCACACCGGCGATGAGAGCCATCTCAAGCTCGTGATGCTGAGGCCGGCGGCGTAAGCGTGGAATACCGTTCGGGCTAGCCGGTCGAAGCCCGCTAACGATCCGAAGCTCGGCTGCCTCTTCTCGGCGTCGCCCTGCAAGCCGCATCAAACGGCGTTCTGCGGATGGTCTTCCCGCCAAGGCATTCGCAGTGCGGCTCTCACGGCAACCATGCCTGCGGGCGCCTCTGGATGCGGCTTGCAGGCTAGCTTCAGGGCGCGTGCGCCGCGCGAGCGGTTCGACAACGAGGGGCGTCAGTGCACCACCCGCTTGATCTCCCCGCCGCACGCGCCCGACACCCGCGCGTATTCCTCGGGCGTGTCGATCAGCCGCTGCGCCGATTCGACGCGCTCGATCTCGCGCTTGATGAAGGGTAGCCAGCGCTCGTTCATCTCTTTTTCCAGCATCATGCGCGTCTGGCCTTTGGGCGCGCGCCAGACCTGACCGGTGGCAAAGCGCCGGGTCAGTGTATCGGTGAGATCGCGTTCGATGCTGACGAGATGGTCCTGATAAGCCTTCACGTGGCGGAGTTCGTGGCGGTAGATCTCTTCGTAGGCGCAACTGCCGACCGGGAATTCCTTTGCCACGTAGACCGTCATCGGGCGATGGCCGTAGTTCACCGTGATTTGCGGGCTGGAGCATTCCCAACGCCCGCTGCGTTCGACATAGGACGTAGTCCGGATCTCAAAGCTCGCGCGACTGGTGGCGCGTGTGAGGCCGAGCACCTGATTCTCCGGCCGCGCGAACTCCGCACCCAGCACCTTGAGCGCCTTGTAGCCGTAGCGGGTATCCAGGCCAACGGGATCTTCGAAGCGTTTGACGGTCACCGAGGGCGGCGGCAGGCGGTCACATTCGTCGGCACTGACGGGCGTAGCACCGAGCAGCGCAAGCAGCACCAGAGCGCAAGCAGGATAGAGCGGCGATGCAAGCATCTGTCAGCGCAGCAAGGCGCCCCGAAACGGCGCCAGCGCTTGGTGAATACCATCAGCAAAACGGATGCGCGGTGCGAAGCCGAGCGCCCGCAAGCGCGAGTCGTCGAGCCGGCAATCCTTGGGGCGCGGCGCGCCGGGCGGCGGATTAGGGTCGGACTGGACGAGTTGTTCGTCCACACCGAGGTCCCTGGCGATGACGCGCGCCATGCCGTACTTGGTGAGCTGTTCGGCGCCAGCCAAGTGATAGACGCCACCGGCCGAGGCGGGCTGGCCTTGCACCAGTTGCGCGGCGATCAGGGCAATCGCGCGTGCGACAT